>VGOG01000005.1 GCA_016875995.1 Chloroflexota bacterium | reverse complement strand
TTCAAAAATGCAATCATTGACTGCTTGGCCGAAGCAGATGGAAAACACAAGCAGAAGCTATCCAGCCTGCTCACGCTCAATTTCCAGACCTTCTGAGCAATGAAAGATTATGACCGTGGGCAGTATATATCATACATCTAGTGATAACACAAATCTTATGCCTCTAGTTCTCGTAGACCCACTCTTCAAACAGAGCCGTCAAGTCGCACTGGCAGTGCTGCTCAGCCAACTGCTCAAATGCCTTGCTGGTGCCAATGCCCCATTTGTGGGACTGGTAGTAGTCGCGCAGGAACTCGTCGAATGCCACCTGGCCCATCTCCTCGGTCAGGGCGGCGATGAACAGCGGGCCGCGGCCATAAACAATGGCTGAGTATGCAACCTGCTCGTAGGTTGCTGAGGGTAACCCAATGGGGATGTCGGCCCGGTCAACGCGGTCCCAGCGATCATACCACGAACTGCGGTAGCTCTGTGCTGCTTCCTCACCGTGGGTGTCTACGTAATAGAGCCAGGTGAGATATTGGACAATGGCTTCATCCAGCCACGGTTCGTCTACCTGATCGTTGCCGACAATGTTGTAGAACCACTGATGGGCTACCTCGTGGGCCACCGTGCTTTCAAGCACGACCGAGAAGGGCAATCCCGGAACTCTTTCATCAGGATCATAGAGATTAAGGGCTATGGCCACTATGCCGGGGTACTCCATGCCTAGCGCCTGCATCGGTGTGCTTACCACGTCGAATTCGGTGTACGGATAGACCCCTAACCGCTCGCTGAAACTTCTCAAAGCGTCAGTGGCAAATTGCAGGGCCAGCTCCGCTCCGTCTGCCCACTCGGGAAAAGCGTAGCTGTTGATCGTCGTCTCTCCCACCGTCTCGCTGACGACGGTGTACCTCTCGCTGGCGGCCAGGTAGAAATCGCGGGCGGGCCCGGCGGCGAAGGTCAGAACCTGCCTGTCCGCTTGGGACTCGCTGCCGATTTTGATGCCTGACGCAACGACTGTCAAGTTGCTCGGTGCGCTCACGCGCACCAGGTAGAAGCTGGCGTCAAAATGGGTTACGTCCCCGTTGGGAGGAGGGACCTCCACGTTCCATCCCTCGTCGTCGTAGACCGGGATCACTGGGTAGAACTCGTCCAATACCAACACTCCGTCGAAGTAACCGAACAGGCCATAGTTGCCGGCCATCTCCTGGGCTACTTCTACCTCAAAGTCCATCTCGATAACTACCCGTTCACCAGGTGACAAGCCCGTCGGCAGCGGTACACGAAGGGCACTGTCCTGGAATTCGTAGACAGGGTCTACGTCCTGGCCGTCTATCTTAATGGCAGACACCGTCGCCTTACCGCCAGCCATGTTGGGAAACAGTCGGAAGTAGACCTCGTGGAGGGGTTCGTCTTCCTGGTTGGTATACCGAACTTTCTGGTGGCCATCGAGAAAAAGAAGGTCGTCGGAAATCCGAAAGTCAAGGCGATACACGCTGGCGCCCGGCAAGCGGTCGAGGACCTCTTGTTCCGCCTCAATCAGCCCGTCGCGGAAGACGGCGCGATCGTCCCAGGTTGGGTCGAAGGGGTGGGGTGCAGTGGGCGTGGGACTGGGCACAGGTGTAGCTGCGGGTTGGGCTCTCCCACAACCGACGACCAGGCTCAGAACGATCGTTACCGCAGTGATGGCTTTACAAAGAGTAGACATGTTGACGCTTCCCACTTGCTCTCGCTGTTTCTCGTTCCAGGGCACCTTACTCGCTCACTTCCTCAAAATATACCGAGGTCGCTCGATTGCCTCCCACGTTCTCTGGCTCAGGGCTGCTGCCAGGTCGTCGCCCTTCCTCACCACGTGGGTGGGGGTGCCTCTGGCGGCCAACTCTACCATCACCTCCTCCATACCCTCCTCCCCGCCGAAGCTGTCGGGCGCGACGAGCACGGCGGTTACTCTCAAGCCCCGCTGCTCCAGATGGCGCGAAGCGGTGACCCATTTCTTATCGGTAGAGGGGGTAATGACGATGATGGTGGTGCCTCGTACCAGATGGAGGCCTTCGGCGGCCAGCACCTGGGCCAGCGGTATGCGTCCCCAAGCCTTGATCACGGCCAAAGTCTCCAGAATCTTGGAGAGTTGGCGCTCGCCTCGGTCGGCAGGAATCACTTCGCGCTGCTGAGCGTAGGAGACCATCCCTACTGCCCGGTTGCGGACGATGAAGTGCTTTGCCAGGGATGCGGTGACGGTCACGCCGTATTCCTCAGTAGAGGGGGCCAGTTGCAGCCCAGGGCGCTTGGTCCAAAGGAGGGCGGGCTCACGCTTTTCGAGAATGGGCTCCCACTCTAATTCTGCTTGAGCTAACTTGGCCATATCCAGGAAGAGCCAGACGTCGGCCATGGGGTCCAGTTCGAACTCTTTGACGATCAGATGTCCCTTGCGAGCCGTGGAAGGCCAGTGAATGCGGTTGAAGCTGTCGCCCGGCGCATAGTCCCGCACCCCGCGGACGTTGGTGGTGACATAATGGGTGCGGCGGCGGAGGGCCTCTCCTCCCGGCAATTGTCCGCTGGGCGTAGCGAAGGATGGTAGCTCAACGATGGCTGGGTAAACGATGATGGGTGAGGTCTGAGGCAGCTCGCGCTGCATTTTGAAAATGCCAAAAGGATCGCCGCTGATTAGAGTAATGGGGCCCAAAGTGAAGCGACCTCGCTGCCGACATAGGGTCCTGACTGTCCAGCCTCGCTCTTTTCGGGCTCCGAACGAGTTGATCACGTGGCTAGCTTGATGATCGGGCAGGTCCGAGTGGTCCCGCACTTCCAACCACAGCTTGGGCAGAAGGCTGGTGTTCCGCACCGTGAATCTTTCCTCGGAGGTTCTGCCCACCTCGGCTTTTTTGGCCCACAGGTAGCGGGTAACGTGCACCCAGCGGATGCTCGTCCACGTCCAGAGGTAGGAGAGGACGATGATGGCGACGATAAGGTAGGTCAGGTTGTAAAACAGATCCCGTCCTGTGGCGAGGGCCGCGATCAGGCAAACCAGTCCCAGGATGAAAACGATCCGATTTTCCTTCATTTACTCAACACCTTTGCTCACCGCTCTTCTGAATCCCTTGGTTGCCTTAGCCACCAGATTGCTCAAGATGAGCAACGCTGCCTTCGGTATGTTCAGCTTGAGCCACCCCAGGGGCAACTCCAGTTCTCGCTTGTCGCAGACGGTGGACAGGTTGGCGGCATCCACCTGAGGTTTAAGAGCTCTCAGCAGCTTCGTCCGCCGTTTCTCGTCAGCGATGCTCACCATGTCGTCTATTTGCTTGATGAGACGGACAGCCTTGCGGATGCGCTTTTCGACCGCTTCCGCTTGCTGGCGATCAACCAGGCCATGGCGGGCCTTGATGGCATTGAGACGCAGGCCCGCCTCGTAGGTGCTGGCCACGATCTCGTCGCGGTTCATCCACTCTGTCTCGTAGTTGAGCACGTACTTCCAGCTAGGCCGTAACAGTGCCTGGCGGTGCTCTTCCAGGCTACGGTAAAAAAGCCGATAGCCGTGGGCCTCTGGCTCCTCGAACGCCAGGCTGCCGGGGTCGAGGAAGGGAGCCAGGGGGGAGATGAACGGGTGTACATATCCGGCCCCCCCCATCCCCCCCAACGTTGGGGGGGAAAGAGGGGGGGCACGCCTACTAAAGCGCCGCAGCAGGTGGTCGCAGTAATCCACGGTCTCCATAACTGTCTGGTAGGTTTGCCTGGCCAGGCCGATCATGAAGAACAGGTCCAGGCGCTGGCAGCCGGCTTCCAGGGCATGGCCGATGGTGTCCTCCAGCTCCTCGTTGGAATAATACCTACCGAAAGCGCGGCGCACCTCCTCGCTGTGGGACTCCGGGGAGATCTCCAGGACGAAGTTGGGCGCTGCTTTTCCCAGCTTCTGCAGAAAGTCGCGGGAGGCAGGGCCGAAGAACTCGAGCATCAACTGGCCGTCGAAGCCCTCGATAGCATTCAAGAAACGCTCGGCGTGGTCCAGGCCGGCCTGGCGGATGTCGCCCAGCACGAAAATGGGCCCCTTGCTGAAACGCTGGATGTTTCTGATGTCCTGGGCCAGCGCTTCAGGGGAGCGGAAGGCTGGCCTGGCGCGGCCATAGAACTCGCGGAAGGCGCGGGCCGAACCACCACAGGTCAGGCAGTTGTGGCGGCAGCCTCGGCAGGTGAGAGCGGCGGTAATGGGGTATCCCAGCCAGCGCTGGAAAGGGACGAAGTTGGCCAGGTCGCGGTAGCGGGCCACGGCCTTGACCACGTAGCTATAGTCAATAAGGACGTGATTCAGGTTTTCGGGGCTGTAGGTGAGGGGGTTAAGGTGTACATTTCCCTCGGCATCCCGCCAGGTGAGGTTGGGCACGTCGTGGGGCTCACGTCCCTCCATAATGCAGCGCAGCAGTTGCCGCAGAGGCTCCTCGGTGGAGTCACCGCGGATCACGTAGTCCACGGCGGGGTAGTCCATCAACTCCTGGTGATAGTAGGTGGCGGAGAGGCCGCCGAAGATGACGGGAGTGTGAGGGTGATGTTTTTTGACTAGCCTGGCTATTTCTATAGCCCCGTGGGCGTGGGGCAGCCAGTGGAGGTCAATACCGAAAGCGTCGGGGTGGAGACGGCGGATCTGCTTCTCCACGTCGAACCCGGCATCGTTCAGCATGCGCACTGCCAGGTTGACAATGCGCACCCGGAGACCATGCTGCTCCAGGTACTCGGCCAGGGCGGTGAAGCCGATGGGATACATCTCGAAGACCGTGGTGGAAGGCACCACGTCGCTAACCGGGCCGTAGAGAATGGATTCCTGACGGAAGTCGTAGACGCTGGGTGCGTGGAGTAGAACCAGGTTTGTTTTGGTCATAGAAATCGGTCTCTTTCGCAGGTGTCATTGCGAGCCGCGCTGTTTGCGCCGAAGCAATCCCCAACTTGCTGGTAGGAGATTGCTTCGCTGTGCTCGCAATGACACAGGCAGGGTAACATCTTATCCACGTTATACACGGACTCGGGCGCCGGGCACGGGCACGGACTTGAGGATCTCCTCGACCACCGTCTTGGGATCAACCTCTTGAATTCGGGCCGAGGGGCTGACGATCAGACGATGAGCCAGGGCGGGCATGGCCAGGGCCTTAACGTCATCGGGGATGACGTAGTCACGCCCCAGTATGGCGGCTCGTGCTCGGCTGGTTTGGTAGAGGGCCAAACTGCCGCGGGGGCTGGCGCCGAGATAAATATCGGGGTGATGGCGGGTGGCGTTCACCAGGGTCACGATGTATTCTTTGATCAAAGGGTCTACGTAAACTTCTTTGACCTTCTCCTGAGCGTCCAGTAGCTCCCGGACGTCTATCGCTTGCTCGATGGTTTCCACGGGGTGCACATATTGTTGGGAATCGAGGATGGCTATCTCGTGCTCAGGGCTGGGGTAGCCCAGGCTGATGCGCATCATGAAGCGGTCCAACTGGGCCTCAGGCAGGGGGAAGGTGCCCTCGTACTCGATGGGGTTCTGGGTAGCCAGGACGAGGAAGGGCTCAGGGATGGGGTAAGTGATGCCGTCCACGGTGACCTGTTGCTCCTGCATGGCCTCCAGCAGGGCCGATTGGGTCTTGGGGGTGGCGCGGTTGATCTCGTCGGTAAGGACGATTTGGGCCATCACCGGCCCGGGCCGAAACTCAAACTCTCGCGTCTTCTGATTGAACACCGACACCCCGGTCACGTCGCTGGGCAACATGTCTGGGGTGAACTGGATGCGCCGGAAAGTGCAGCCGATGGATTTAGCGATGGACCTGGCCAGCATCGTCTTGCCCACGCCGGGCACGTCCTCGATGAGCAAGTGCCCGCGGCAGAGCAGGCCCACCAGGGTAAGCCGTATCTCCTCGTATTTGCCGATGATGACCTTCTCCACGTTATGGATGACTTTCTCGGCGATAGCTTGAACGTCGTTCATGATTTTGCGCTCCTC
Source organism: Chloroflexota bacterium (assembly GCA_016875995.1). Lineage (GTDB taxonomy): Bacteria > Chloroflexota > Anaerolineae > VGOG01 > VGOG01 > VGOG01. Next base: position 40,248 of record VGOG01000005.1, on the reverse strand, counting down.
TCGGACAGTGATTATCTGTTGGTCAGACATGATTATACCAGCATTTAGCGAAAAAGGGTAGTGGCGCCGGGCCGGTCCTCCTCAATACTATACCTCGAGGCAGGGGCGAAAGTTCAACTTCCTTTTGTACTCCGCTACCAATTGTGCTATAATCAGTAGATGAGAAATTCCTGCTCCCGGGTGGCGTCCCCGCCACCCGGACGGGGCGAGGACGCCATACGCATCAAGTTAATATTATGGTAAACGGGTAGTTTTCCAAGCTGACTTCCAAACCGCACATGGCAGAGGCTAAAGCCAGGGCATGGCAAACGTTGGGTTCCTTCTTGCGTTTGTCTTTGAAGCCAAAACGCCGAATGTGAGTCAGCATTTCCGACAATACGTTCTGAAAATCGGTCAACCTGCTGAGACTACGATTCAGGTCTCGGGCAAAGCGCCGAAAGGTCTTTCGCACCTTCATGGGGCTGATTTCTCGATTCGCTTGGCTGCCCTGGGGCATCCGTAGCGGGGCAATCAAGAAATGGGTGAGAACAATGCCTATCATTTTGGCATACAGTTCCACCAAGACCCGTTCTCGGCGCAGGCCAGCAACCCGCTTTAGGCCACAGTAGCTCTTCCACAGTTTGAATACGAGTTCCACTTGCCAGCGAACACCGTACAAGAGAGCGACTTGTTGGATGGAGAGCATGTGGGTGGGGACGCTGGTGACCAAGATGGTCCAACCCAGCAAAGCTAGATACTCCTTGCTGGGCGTCCTTCCTCTGCGTCGGGCTTTCTCTTTGGCCTTGCGGCGTCGCTGATCCGCTACTTCTTGCGGTGCGGGGATGCATATCAAACGACAGGGCAATTGGTGCTGGGGTCGTGTCCCCATCAGGACATTGATCTCGAAGGCCTGGCGCGGACGGCTCCATAGCATCTCGTACAGGTTAATGCGCTCACCCGCTGGGGTCAACAGGCCGGTTTTGGTCAATAAGCGACTGAGAAAGTAGGCCTTCCGCTCCAACATGATGGCCTTGAAGGCATCCAGACAGAAGTAGCCCAAATCGGTGATACTCAATGATCCCGCTGGAAGGAGGTCCACATAGTCGCGGTACTTCTGATCAGGTTCACGCCCTGGTCGGAAAGCAACTTGGGCTAGATTGCCAAGTAAGAAGTCGAACACCAACTGCACCTTCAAGCTGGCTTCAGAAGCATCTCCGCCGCTGCCAGTGAACTCATCGGCCATATTGACCGGTAGTGATTGCATCGTACTATCCGTCAGGTAGATGGCACTGAATTGCTGCAAGATGGGTAGAGGAAGCGGAATCTTGTTCTTGAATTTGTCCATTGCTTTGGCGAACATCTCTTTCAGGAAAACGACTGCCTTGTCATTGATGCGTTGATCGAGACCTTGCGGTGTGATGTCGACGCCGAGATCGAGGCAGACCTGAGACAAGTCATTAAGCGAGGCGTCTGGGTCTTCGATAAAGCCAAAAACCATGGTCTGCAAGAATCTCCGACCATCCAATGACGAAAGGCGTTGCACGAACTTGGTCTTCCGAGCTTTGATTGTGACGGCATTTTCTCCAAAGAAGTCCTTGACTGACATGGCGACCTGGGACAAACTGAGTTTCTTTATCACTCTTCCCTCCGTTTTGGAGAAATTGTACTTATGAAACTCAAGTTTGCCAAGAGAGCAGGACACCCTATGCGGTGGCTTGGACTTGACTAGCTGTTATTAGCTTGATGCGTATGGGCGAGGACGCCCCTTTGGAGCGACTTTTCTCAAGTACTGATATAGACCAGGAATTCGCACGAATGGAGGGCATGTATTAATGGAACAAGTTCGCACTTTTATCGCCATCGAACTGGATGAGAAGATCAAGGCAGGTTTGACCGAGCTGCAAGAGCAGCTCAAGGTCAGGGTCCCTCAGGGCTCGGTGCGCTGGGTTGGGCCGGAGGGCATCCATCTCACCCTCAAGTTCCTGGGCAACGTGCCGGCCAACAGGATCGAGCAGATAGAGCGAGCCATCGCCCAGGCTTGCGCCGGGTTCTCTTCTTTCCCCTTCTCCGTGGGAGGTTTAGGATGCTTCCCCGACGCTCGGCGCCCCCGGGTGGTCTGGGTGGGCGTGCAGGAGGAGAGGGGAACCTTGAAACGCCTGCAAAAAGTCATTGAGGACGGGATGGAGAAACTGGGGTTTGCTCCCGAAGGGCGTGGATTCCAGGCTCACCTGACCCTGGGGCGAACCCAGCGACGGGCCAGCAGCAGCGATGTACGTCGTCTGGGTCAGGTCGTTGAAGAGACGGACATTGGCGAGCTGGGCCAGATGGAGGCACGGGCCGTCAGCCTGATAAAGAGCGATTTGAGGCCCACGGGGGCGGTGTACACCCGGCTGGCAGAAGTGAAGCTAGAGGGATGACATGATTATAGCGGTCGTCGGGGCAGGGCAGTGTCCGAAAGAAGTGGCACAGGTTGCTGAGTCCGTGGGGCGGGAGCTGGCCAGGAGAGGGGTTACTCTGGTCTGCGGCGGCCTGGGTGGAGTGATGGAGGCTGCCTGCCGGGGGGCGAAGTCAGAAGGCGGACTGACCATTGGCATCCTGCCTGGCTTCAGTCAGCGCGATGCGAATCCCTACGTGGACATCCCCGTCGTCACCGGGCTGGGCGAGGCTCGCAACGTGATCGTCGTTCGCACCGCTCGAGCGGTGATCGCTGTGGATGGTGAGTATGGCACCCTTTCGGAGATCGCCTATGCCCTCAAGCTGGGGATCCCCGTCGTTGGCCTCAACACCTGGCAACTGGCCAAGAAGGGACGGCCGGTATCAGCCATCGTCGAGGCGATTACACCGGCTGAGGCGGTGGACAAGGCCCTGGCGCTGGCTGGTGAGAGGTGAGAGATGCGTTTTCGCGACCGTCAGGAGGCGGGGCAACTCCTGGCTCGGGTGTTGATTTTCCTAAAGGGGAAGCAGGACGTCATCGTCCTGGGCATCCCACGGGGTGGAGTGGTGGTGGCGGCCGAAGTTGCTAAGGCCATCGGTGCGCCCCTCGATGTCTACATAACCCGCAAGATCGGCGCGCCCTACAATCCTGAGCTGGCCATAGGGGCCATAGCCGGCTCAGGCGAGGTGGTCCTCGACGCGGGCTTGATTGGAAGCCTGGGCGTTTCCCCTGAGTACGTTCAGGATGAGACCGAGCGGCAGCGGCGCGAGATTGAGCGGCGCTTGAGGAAGTATCGGGGCGATCAGCCAGCTCAGGAGCTAGAGGGCAAGACAGTGCTCCTGGTTGACGACGGGATAGCCACTGGTGCTACCACCCTGGCCGCGATCCGGGCCTTGAAAAAGCAAAAGCTGGCCGAGCTCATCCTCGCCGTCCCCGTAGGCCCGCCCGACGTTGTTGCCCGCTTGAGGGGGGAAGTTGACCGGCTGGTCTGCCTGGACACCCCGCAGTTTTTCTGGGCGGTGGGCGCTTTCTACGAGGTCTTCGACCAGACTTCCGATGAGGAGGTGGTGCGGCTTTTACGGGAGAGCCAGAGCGAGACAAATGACGTTTCACGTTTTGACGTTTGACGTCTTCACGGCCAGGCTCAACGCCTTGAAAAAGGCCCACGCCAACGCGAAGGCGACGATGGCGATAGTGCCTATCCCGGTCAGTTGGGCGAAGAGCTGGCTCGGCAAGTCGGGCTGGAAGCCGGCAGCGACGAGGTAGCCGGAGACTCCTTGCCCAGCGATGCCCAGGTACTCCTCTGCTCCTATCCCGTTCCAGCCCGCTCCGTAGATTCCATCGGCGAAGATGGCCACGGCCAGCAGGCCCCACAGGCCGCTCAGGCCGTGGGTGGCGATGGCCGCCGCAGGGTCATCCAGTCGCAGCAGGTACTCGACGAAGTAGATGCCAAGGGGGAGTAGGAGGCCAGCCACAGCGCCAATGATCAACGCTGCCCAGGGGGGCACGAAGGGACAGGCGGCGCTGATGGCGATCAGGCCAGCCGCCAGGCCACGAGTGGCCATCAGCACGTCAGCCCCACCGGTGGCGAACCAGGTGTAAAGCATGGCCACCAGCAGGCTGCCACTGGCTGCCAGGACGATGTTCACAGCGAGGAGGGATCCAGGCAGCCTCTCGTCCGACATGTACAGCGGGTTGCTGAAGACCAGGCCCAGCCAGCCGACGAGGAGGAGCAGGGATCCCAGGATCGCCAGGAGAGGCAAATGAACGGGGGGCATCCTGGCAGGCTCTTCCGCGTTCTCATTCCGCGGTCCGCGATCCGAGATCCGCAATCCAAAGGCCAGAATCCCGCCCAAGGCTGCCACTCCCCCCAGGAGATGTACCATCCCCGACCCGGCGAAGTCAACGAAGCCGTGGCCCAGCTCGAGGTTTGAGCCCAGGTTTGCCAGCCAGCCGCCTCCCCAGACCCAGTTGCCGATGACGGGATAGACCACGGCTGCGATCAGCAAGACTCCTGGCACAAGGGCAAAGGATTTGGCCCGCTTTCTCAGGGTCAACAGGGGGATGAGGCAGGCGGTGACCACCAGGGGGAGTTGGGAAAAGAAGAGGGCATAAGCCATTGGCGTATCGGCGCCTTCCTGTAGGAAGAAGCCCTTCAGCCCCAATGCTCCCCAGCCGGTTCCCCAGGTCGCGTCCAGAGGCGACCACTCCCAGATCAATCCTCCCAGGCCCGGCAGGTCCGAGACCAGGCCGATGCCCCCAAACTGGAGGGCGAAGCCGCAGGCCAGGTAGCCCACGAGCGCCAGCCCTGTGGCCGCCAGTCCCATCATGGCTGTGGGTACAGCTTTTTCCTCTGGCATCCCGCCGCTGGCAAGCAAAGTGAAGCCGGCCGGTATCAGAAAGGCCAGACAACCGGCCAGCAGGGGCCAAATCAAGTCGGTCTCAGAAGCCAGGGCGAAAGTTAGATTGCCGATCAGGGATACGATTACAGAACTTATCAGAAGACCGCTTTTGAGCATCTCTCCTCCCGTTAGCAGATATTTTGCAACTTTGCTTATCATACCAGATTGTGGCAAATAATTCAAGTTGGCTTGATTGATGGATAGGTAGGTTGGTCATCTGCGAGAGCCCCCGTTTAGAGGAAGATGCTTTGCTCATGCAGAGGACTTATGGCGGGTTGGCTAAGCACGGGGAGTGAGTGAGCGATGTCGGAGAGCGGCCAAACGTATAGGAGGGCATCCCGGCCTGAGGATGCCCTCCTGTGTTTTGGATACGAGGTGCGGCTCAGCGTTCACGAGGTAGGCCTGGGTGGCAGGCCTGGCATCGGGGTAGAGTGGAATGGCAGAGAGCTATCGCCAGAGAGCTCGTAAGCACCGATGTCCACCACGGCCTGGCCGTCGCCGTTGCCATCAATGGGACGCGGGTTGCCATCGAGGTCGCTGCTCGGTGGCGTGGCCGGGTCGCCAGCGTCAATACAGGGAGAGCTCGTTAGCAAGCGGTAGTTGCCACCTGACGGATTGTCCAAAAGGGGATCCTGGTGGATGTCGTGGGCGCCTGGGGTCAGATTGTAGTAGTCATCCGGGATGTTGCCCCAGACGTTGTTGTAGTCACTGATGGGCGATCCGTCGTGGTTGTGGATACCACCGGACGAGAAAGCGGTGTTGTTGGCGATGATGTTGTTACCGATGATGGGTGAGCCTCTCAGGTTGAAGATGCCGCCACCGGAGATAGCCGCCGAGTTGCCGATGATGGTGTTGTTGATGATGGCGGGTGAGCCGTTGGCTACGTACATGCCGCCGCCGAAGACCGCTGCCGAGTTGCTAACGATGACGTTGTTGCGGATAGTGGGCAAGCCGCCTTCGATACATATCCCGCCCCCGAAGAAGGTCGCCGAGTTAGCGGTGACGATGTTATTCTCCACCGTCGGCGAGGCGTTATGGATGTAGATGCCGGCCCCGTGGTCAGCGTTGCCGCCCGTGATGGTGAAGCCGGAGATGACGGCGTTGCCCATGATCTCGACTCCACTGGCTGTGACCACCGGCCCGGAACCATCGCCGCTGATTACCGTCACCTCAGCCCCGGCGCCATAGATCTTTACGCCGCTCTTCATGTTGATGGTCTCGTTGTACGTGCCAGGGTTGACGATGATGGTGTCGCCATCCCTGGCCTCGCTGACGGCCACGTTGATGCTGTTATACCACTCACCGGTGTTCATATTCTCTATCATCCCGGTGAATTCGACAGCGATCTCGGCATACTTCGAGCCAGTGCTGACGGTGACGATAGCCGTGCCCACCTGGTCGCTGGAGACTAGTGTCGCCGTGGCCTTCCCATTGGTGGTAGTGTTGATATAGGGATCAGTTGGGAAGCGGCCAAAGCTGGTGGTGAAAGCGACTGGTGTGCCGTTGGCTATGGGGTTGCCATCTTCGCCGGTTACCTCAGCAATAATGGTAGAAGTAGAGACGCCGTCGGCAACTATGCTAGTTGGGGTGGCTTTAACTGAGATGTCGTAAGCTGGAGGACTCACGGTGATGGCCACGGTGCTGGTGTTGTTATCAGGGTAGACCTCCATCCCTGCACCAGAGATCTGGGCGGTGTTGGTGATGACCACCCCGCCAGTGAGTTCAGGGCTGACTTCAGCTACTATCGTAATTGCCCCGGACTCCCCTGGGTTCAACTGCTCAATCCGCCAACTCTGAGGGTTGGATTCAATAGATGGCGTTACCTTGTCATCGTAGATAGAGCGGGTCTTTCGTAACCCTGGAGTTTCAAGGTTGGCGATCACGACATTGAAAGCTGTGGCTGCCCCGTTGTTGGAGTAGGCCAGGGTGTAAGTGATGGTTGTCCCTGGGACGACATAGGTTGGAGGTGCGGCTGCGTAGCGTATTGATAGATCTACTTGCGGGGAGATTACGTAAGTCTCGCCAGCCTTCGTGCGACTCCCATTCGGTCCAGCGGCCCAGTTGGCTCCCACAATGATGTCACCATAGCCATCACCATTCACATCTCCGCTGGCTGCCGAGGTGTCGGCCTGGTAACTGGCGTCGGTTCCGTAGATAGTCAGAGCGTCCCCGCTGGCCAGATCCAGGGTGCCTGCGATAGCTGGTGAGCCCAGGACCACACTTGCCTTACCGCTTGCTCCGACAATGATGTCGTCGCAACCATCGGCATTCACGTCGCCGCTTGCCACGGAGATTCCGACTCGGTCGCCTCTGTTGGCTCCGTAAATGGTGAAGTCGGCTTCTTTGAGTAGGTCTATGGATTTCAGGTGTGCGGAGTTGAAGATGGAATCCGAGCCCAGCACCACGTGGACCTCACCAGCCCAGGTGCGCCCATTATTTGGCCCGTTGGCATAACTGGCTCCAATGAGGAGGTCGTCGTAACCATCGCCGTTTACGTCGCCACTGGCTACTGAGATGCCGGCCCGGTCTTGAGCATTGGCACCGAAGATGGTCAGGTCGGCCTGAGTGCGGAGATCGCGCATTCTGCTATCGAAGCTTTTCGATCCCGACACTACATAGGCTCCGCCAGCCTGAGGGCGCTGGTTTTGTGGGCCGTCGGCCCACATGGCTCCGACGATGATATCTCCGTACCCGTCGCCGTTCAGATCACCAATGGCTACGGAGGAACCGGCATGATCTCCTTTCTCCTCTCCATAGATGATCAGAGCAGCGTGGTAGCACAGCTCCATAGTATTGGGGAGGGAAGCTGACCCCAGTATCACGTAGACTTCGCCGGCATCCTCGCGCCTGTGGCCTGGGCCTAACCCATCGGCCCACTTAGCGCCGATGACGATGTCATCGTACTCATCTCCGTTTATATTACCGGTGGCCAGGGAGGTACCGGCTTGATCACGTATATCTACGCCGTACATGACCACGTCGGCTTGGGTCCTCAGATCTATGTGGCTGGCGATGGAGTCTGAGCCGAAAACGACGTAAATCTCACCGCACTCGACGCGTCTGTTGTCGGGCCCATCAGCCCACGGGGCGGCGATGATGATGTCATCGTATCCATCACCGTTCACATCGCCGCTGGCCACGGAGCTGCCGGCGTAGTCATAAGGGTCGGCTCCATAGATTACTACGTCGGCCTGGGAGGCCAGGTCCACGATGCCATAGATATCGGTTGGGCCAAACACCACGTAGACACGGCCAGCGTTCTTGCGTTGCCCATCTGGCCCGTCGGCCCGGAAGGCCCCGATTATGACGTCTTCTAAACCATCGCCGTTAACGTCTCCGCTGGCGACAGAGAAGCCGGCATATTCGTTGCTATTGGCTCCAAAGATGGTCATTTGTCCCCAGGTGGGAGAAGCCAGATCCCAAGTGGGATCAATGAGGTAGCTCTGTTCTGCTTCCACTGTCACCTTTACCCGCGCAGCCAGAGACAATCCCTCAGGGGTGCGTGTCAATTGTACCTGAGGACGCAATCCCTGGGCCAGCATATCCTCCCAACTAAAGCGACCTAGCTCTTGCCCAGCCCGGTCCAGGAAGCCAACCTTCGAGGATTGTCGTTGGTTGCCATTGAGGGCCACCGACTGGCCTATGGCCAGATGTCTCTCCTCCCCTTCCTGACTAAAGGACACGCCCTGGGGCACCAGGGCCTTGAAGGTCACGGCGTAGCTTTGGCGGCTGGTGCTCTGGTTGGTCAACTCTACCATTTGTTCCAGGGCACCGTTGTGGTGGGATTGGAAGATATTGCTGACCAAGAGAGAGCCGGCTTGCAGGCTCTGTACCACTCGCCCTGCTTCTTCTCGGATTGCCTCCCTCAAAGGCGGCAAGGGCGAGGAGAGCACATCGAGCTCCACCAAAACAGCCATCTCGGCGAAGGCTTCTCGCAGCTTGGTTACTGGCTCCAGCGCTAGAGAGGGGGCTAGGTCCAGGTGCAGGACCGACTGAGCAGCCGACCACCGGTGCTCCATTTGAGATGATGGCAGGCAGCTCAGGATTAGCAAGGCCGAAGCCAGTAAGAGTAGGAGCGATTGCCAGGCCTGTACTGAGCCCAGTCGAAGTAACAGTGGCCTGGTTATTTTTCTCCTTTCTTTTCCTTTTGAAAGTGTGTGTTTTGGGATCGTCTTCGAAGTGAGCAACGCCAGGCTTTTCATTTTGAGCCTCCTTTTTGTTGATATGAAGCACGTCTCTGCTAGCAGCGGGCAGGCTGACTATACAGCGTGGGGACGCAGGAACCTTACCGCGTTTCTTCAGAGGCGAGCAAGAGCGGATAACGACCGGGTTTGTTCAATTTTTTAGAGATCACTTGAATCCTAACCCCCTTTCTTTCAAACTGACGTACCGTTGCTGGCCGATAATCAGGTGATCCAGTACGTCAATGTCCAGTAACTGGCCAGCCTGGGTGATGAGTTCTGTTACTGCGACATCCTCAGGGGAGGGGGTGGGGTCACCGCTGGGATGATTGTGGGCGACGATGATGGCGGCGCAGTTTTGTTTGATGGCCTCCCGAAATAGCTCGCCGACCCGAATGACAGACGTGTTCAGACTGCCAATGTATATGGTCGGGGTATCCAAGACGTAGTTCTTGCTGTCCAGGAGGATGAGCCGCATGTGCTCTTGTTCCAGCATGCTCATCTCTATCATCATCAGGTTGGCCGCGTCGGCCGGAGACTTGACCTGGGGGCGTTCCTCAGGAGAGGCGATAAGTAGCCTTCGCCCCAGTTCCAGAGCTGCTTTTAGCTGGGCGGCCTTGGCCACACCTATCCCTTTCTCCCCACAAAGTTCGCTGAAGCCGGTTCGAGCCAGGCCTATCAGGCCGCCGAATTTGGCCAGGAGCCGCGTAGCCAGGTTGAGGACATTCTCCCCACCCACGCCAGTGCGTAGTATGATGGCTAAAAGCTCAGCATTGGAAAGGGAGCCTGCACCGTATTTCTTCAGTCTCTCCCGTGGCCGTTCTCCTACCGGCAAGTCTTTGATAGTAGGATGGTACTCAAGTGAGGTCTTCATAATTGGGGTATTCCTCCTTCTCTCCTATTTTGTGTGAGATCTCTGCGGCGGGGCTGAGGGCTTCACTGCCTGAAATGAAAAACGTGCTTTCCGGGCCGGCCGGCTTGCTTTTGAAAAGCACGTTTCCAAATGCCCTTCGGCAGCTCGGCCGTCCTATTAGCCATCAGCTAACGAGCCGTTCGCTAATGGCTAATTGCTAACGTAGACCCGAATCTTTGCGTCCCCGGCTTTCGCCAGGTTTGCCCTTTTCGCTAGGCCACATATTTAACTATAATTGAGATGTCCACATTTGTCAAGGAGAGAAGTGAGGCATTTAGCCTAGAAGTTCACCCCTTTCGTTGCCGAGCTTGACTAGCCTCATTACTAGCTGTTTCAGTGTATTTCAATCGGTTTCTTATCATTTTATATTATACCACATTTTTTCAAATATGTCAAGTCCCAATTTTGCTATGTTAAGTTTTATATAACTATGTTAAGTTTCTTGCTGGGGCCAGATATCGGTGAGTACTCGGTTTATAGCCTGGCCTCGACTATCCCTCTTGCAAAAGAAGGCCGAGTGTATTATACTTAGACCAGATTCGAGGATGGGATGGTGTCTATGTACGATGTGATCGTCGTTGGAGCAGGGCACGCTGGCTGTGAGGCAGCCCTGGCATCAGCCCGGATAGGTTGCCGGACGTTGTTGGTGACGATGAACCTTGATCTTATCGCTACCATGCCTTGTAATCCTGGCGTTGGAGGACCTGCTAAAGGACACCTGGTTAAAGAGATTGATGCCCTGGGCGGCGAGATGGCTCACAACCTCGATCAGACCTTTATCCAGATCCGCCTGCTCAACCTTTCCAAGGGGCCAGCAGTGCGCGCACCCCGCGCTCAGGCTGACAAAAGACTCTATTCCCTGGCCATGAAGGATGCCCTGGAGATGGTCCCGAATCTCGATCTCAAACAGGGCCTGGTTGAAAAGCTCTTGGTAGAGGATGATCGAGTCAAGGGCGTGGTTACTGACCTTGGCGTTGAGTGGCGGGGCCAGACGGTGATCCTCGCCACGGGCACCTTCCTGGGAGCGAGGATCATGACTGGCGAGATCACCTTCCCCGCCGGGCGGGCTGGTGAGTTTCCGGCTGCTGGCCTCTCTGCCTCGCTACGAGAGTTGGGCTTCACTCTGGGCCGCTTTCAGACCAATACCCCGCCCCGCATCAATGCCCGCACCATAGATTTCTCCCGGACTATCCCCCAGTTGGGCAGCGAGACCCCGCTGTACTTCAGCTTCCGTGGGCCAACTGCCAGCTTTCAACATCCAGAACCTAACCCCATTTATCCGATTCCTCACCAAACCGATTGGCGTCCCCAGTTGCCGTGCTACCTGGTTTGCACCAATGAGGAGACGCACCACATCGTGCGCGAAAACCTCCATCGTTCGCCCATCGCCTCAGGCTTCATCGAGGGGGTAGGGCCGCGCTACTGCCCTTCTTTCGAGGAGAAAATCGTGCGTTTCGCTCACAAGGACTCCCACCAGCTCTTCCTGGAGCCTGAGGGGTGGCGCACCACAGAGGTCTATGTACAAGGGATGTATACCGCCATGCCCTGCGATGTGCAGCTTGGCATGCTCCACAGCATCCCTGCTCTGCGGAAAGCTGAGATCGTGCGGCCGGGCTATGCCGTCGAATATGACTTCGTGTATCCCGATCAGATCAAGCCCTCGCTGGAGACCAGGCGAGTGGAAGGGCTATTTCACGCCGGGCAGATTAACGGCACCTCGGGTTACGAAGAGGCCGCTGCTCAGGGGATAATGGCCGGCATTAACGCTGCTCGCAAAGCGCAGGGCAAAGAACCTATCATTCTAAGGCGTGACCAGGCCTACATCGGCGTCCTCATTGATGATCTGGTGACCAGGGAGATCACTGAGCCCTACCGCATGATGACTTCCCGTGCCGAGTACCGGCTGCTGCTACGTCAGGACAACGCTGACCTGCGTCTCTCGCCCGTTGGTTACGGAGTTGGATTGCTACCGCGAGAAAGCTATGAGGTGGTGGAGGAGAAAAGGGAGGCCATAGAGGATGAGTTGAGGCGTCTCAAAGAAACGTGGCTAGCACCTTCAGAGGAGGTCAATGAGAAGCTGACTGCACGCGGCTTCGATCCTCTGAACGATGGCGTCAATGCTTTGCCATTCCTTCGCCGTCCGGAAATGACCTACGAGTTGATAGAAACTCTTATCCCCAGTCCTCGGCCATTGTCCCCTGAGGCCATCGAACAAGTGACCATTGAGGCCAAGTACGCAGGCTACATCGAAAAGCAGCGGCGGGAGGTGGAGCGGGTTAAGCGGTTGGAGGAACGTCCGATCCCAGACGATTTTGACTACGAGGTCGTGATGGGCTTGAGCAATGAGGCCCGAGAGAAGTTGAAACGGTTCCGGCCAGCTACCGTTGGCCAGGCATCCCGTCTATTGGGTGTCAACCCAACCGATGTCTCGATCCTGTTAGTTTACCTGGAGAAGGCGACTTGAGTAGAAAGTTGCCAAGTGACAAAAAGAGAAGAAAGTGGTATAATATTTGCCATCAATATACTTTAAAAGGAGCAGATTGGATATGCCACAACTTGAGGACATCGGGACAATCCTGTTAGCTATCGTCGCTTTCATCAGCGCTTTCATCGCCGCCTTCTGGATGAGCTTGGTCATCTGGACCTTCCGCGACATACGGCTGAGATCCAGAGATATCTTCGCCCAACTCCTCGCTTCTCTGGTGGTCTTGATCTTCGGGCCTTTAGGCTTGCTCATCTATCTCATCCTTCGTCCTCAAGAGACCCTGGCGGAGGCTTACGCCAGGACCCTGGAAGAGGAAGCCCTGTTACACGATATCACCCAGGAAAAGCCAGTGTGTCCTGAGTGCAAGCACAGGGTCGAGCCAGATTTCATCCTCTGCCCCGCCTGCCACACTGAGCTGAAGAAAGCTTGTCCTCACTGCGGTCGGCTGATGCTGCTGCGGTGGGAAATCTGCCCCTATTGTGGGCTACCTTACCCATCACCCCAACCGCAGGTGGCCGAAGCTGCACCGGAGCTTGAACTAGAAGCAGTGTCCGATGAAGGAATTGAAGCGGCGGATGCAGGAAACTAGCCAATGGCCACTGAATTGAGAAAGCTATCGAGACAGGAAGTCCTGCAGATATTGAGGGATACGGCGGCGAGGGCTTTTGTGAAGGCCGACCTCAGGAACGCCGACCTGAGAGGCATGTCGCTGGCTTACGCTAACCTGGCGCGAGGTCTACTGGGAAAAGCCGATCTCACAGGGGCGGATTTGGAGGGCGCTGACCTGGCTGGTGCCGACCTGGTCGAAGCCGTGCTGGTGGAGGCTCGTCTGATGAGGGCCAATCTGAGCATGGCTAACCTGAAGGGGGCTGATCTGACGAAGGCTGACCTGGCCACAGCCACTCTGAGGGGAGCCACTTTGACGGAAGCCATTCTCGAAGAGGCAAATCTATCAGCCACTGACTTGGTGTGCGTTGACCTGGTGAGAGCTAGCCTGGTTGGGGCGGATCTATCGGAAGCCGATTTGTTGGGGGCTAATCTGGAAGGCGCTAATCTGGAAGGGGCGGGCTTGAGAGGGGCCAACTTGGAGGAGACCAACCTGGAAGGGGCTAACCTGAGGGGAGCTGCCATGCCCGAGGGCTTTGACCGCAACGAAGGGGGATGATGTGCTACCGATACGTGATTTCACGCCCACCCGCCGCTTCCCGGCTCTCACTGTCAGCATCATCGTCGTTAACATAATAACCTTCGCCTACGAATTGCTGGCTGAGGCAGGCGGGACGCTGGAACAGACCTTCTATACCATGGGTGTGGTGCCTTTCGAGGTGATTCACAATTTCGGCCCGTCCGTCGCTCTTAGCTTCCTGACTTCCATGTTTCTCCATGGGGGATTCATGCACATCGCTGGCAACATGCTGTACCTGTGGATCTTCGGTAACAACGTCGAGGACAGCATGGGGCGGGGACGTTTCCTGGTTTTCTATTTGCTGACCGGGTCAATAGCCAGCGCCGCTCAAGTGTTAGCCAGTCCCAACTCTCGTTTACCTACTATCGGAGCCAGTGGGGCTATAGCCGGTGTCTTGGGAGCTTACATTGTTCTCTTTCCCAGGGCTCGAATCCAAACGCTGCTCTTTCTGGGTTATTTTGTGCGTATGACTCACCTACCGGCGCTGTTGGTGCTGGGGTTCTGGTTTGTGCTGCAGCTCTTCAACGGTTTGCTGGCCCTGGGTGTGGCGCAGGTGGGCGGGGTGGCCTGGTTTGCCCACATCGGGGGATTCGTGGCGGGATTGCTGCTGGTGCGCTTGTTTACGCTGGGACGCCGCCAAAACTACTGGGAGGAGTGGTAATCGTGACTGACCAAGACACACAGAGACAAACGACCGAAGAATGGGAGGACATTGGCCGCCGGATCGAAGCGAGGATCAGGGGAGAAATCGGCAAGTTGGCTGGGGCCGAGCCGACCGACGATTGGCATACCATCGGCCAGAGAATTGAGGCCAGGATCAGGGCTGAGCTTGCTGATCTGGCAGGGGCTGAGCCCGATGCCAACTGGGACGAGATCGGGCAGCGCCTGGAAAGCCGTGCCAAAAGTGCCGTCGGCCGATGGGCCGGCGCTGAGCCCGAAGACGACTGGGACACCGTCGGCCGGAAGATGGAGGCCAAAATCAGAGCCGAGGTCGCGAAGTCGGCTGGCGCTGAGCCCGAGGACGACTGGGACACCATCGGCCGGGAAATGGAGTCCAGGATCAAGGCCGCTTTGCGCGACTGGCTGAAGGAGAAGCCAACCCAGGAGTAGAGCTATCCGAAACGGCCGGTGATGTACTCCTCGGTGCGTTTGTCCCGGGGGTTGGTGAACATCTGCTGGCCCGTCCCGTGCTCGATCAGCTCTCCCGTGAGGAAGAAAGCGGCGTGGTCCGCCACGCGGGCCGCCTGCTGGATGGAATGGGGCACGATGACGATGGTGTAGTCCTTCTTGAGCTGCTGCAGCGACCCTTCGACCTTGGCCGTGGAGATGGGATCCAGTCCAGAGGTAGGAGCGTCCAGGAGGATGACCTCGGGCTCCAAAGCGAGAACACGAGCGATGCACAGCCGCTGCTGCTGACCGCCGGAGAGAGCTGCGGCGGGCTCATCGAGGCGATCTTCGACTTCGTCCCACAGGGCCGCCTGACGCAGAGTTCGTTCTACGAGTGCGTCCAGGCGGCCTTTGTCGTGCACCCCGCTGAGCCGAGGGCCGTAGGTGATGTTCTCGCGGATAGTGCCGGGTAGGGGAATGGGCAGGGCGAAGACCATCCCCACCCGCCGCCGCAGGGCGACCACGTCCACGCCGGAGGCGTAGATATCCTCCCCATCCAAAAGCACCTGGCCGTCAATCAAAATGCCCTCCACGAGATCATTGAGGCGGTTGAGGGTTCGCAGGAAGGTGGAGCGTCCGCTGTGGGCCGGGCCGAAGATGGCCAGGATCTCGTTGGCGTAGATGGACAGGGTGACGCCGTTCAAGGCGCGGTGGCCATCGTAGTAGACGCTGAGATCGTTGACCTGGATCTTGACGGGTTTCACTCCTTGCCTCCCAGAGCTTTCCCAAGCCTCAGCGCTAGTGACCCTATTCTTTGCCCGATCGGGCTGCTGTTTGCTGTTGTTCATAGGCCCACTGCCGCGCTTCTTCGGCAAGAGCGATAGCTTCTTCTTTTCCCAGCATCCGGCAAGCAGGAAGTCACCACTGTCTCCTTCGCCGGAAATAGCTGCGAATGGTCGTTGCCACCACCTCAAGTGAAAGGACAAGGACTAGCAGCACCAGAGCGGTTCCATACTGGATGCTCAGCGGCATCCCCGGCACCTGGGTGGAGATGACGTAGAGGTGGTAGGGGAGGGCCATGGTCTGGTCAAAGATGGAACTGGGCAGGCGGGGCAGGTAGAAGGCGGCGGCGGTGAACAGGATGGGGGCTGTCTCGCCCGCCGCTCGCTCCAGGCCCAGGATGATGCCGGTGATGATCCCCGGCAGTGACTGGGGGAGCACCACCTGCCGCACTGTCTGCCACCTGGTGCCACCCAGCGAGATGCTGACCACGCGGAAAGACTGAGGCACGGCCAGGATGGCCTCCTCGGCGGTGCTGATCACCACCGGCAGGGTCATCAGCCCCAGGGTGAGAGAGCCGGCCACGATGGAAGTACCGAACTTCAGGAAGAGCACGAACATCCCCAGCCCGAACAGGCCATAGACCACCGAGGGTATGCCGGCCAAATTAATAATCGCCAGGCGGATGGCACGGGTCAGCCAGTTGTCGCGGGCGTATTCGGCCAGGTAGATGGCTGCTCCCACGCCCAGAGGGATGGCGCCGATGGCTGTGCCAAATGTCAGCACCACCGTGCCGATGACCGCCGGCAGTATCCCGCCCTCGCGCATCCCGCTGCGGGGGAAATCGGTGATGAACTCCCAGCTTATCGCTTCTATCCCCTGAGCGACGATGTAGACCACGACCAGGACGATGGGCAGCACCACTGCGATGGCAGCTAAGGTTACCAGGGCAAAAGCAATCTTCTGGGTGGTTTGGCGAGACATTTGAAGTTTCTCCGTTAAGTGATAAATTTGCGCATTAGCCTAATTTGATGTATAATATAGCCACATTATCAATGGAGAGGGTATCAACATGAGAGCTTTAGCTAAGAAGCCGATTCAAATTTACCTTGAGCCTACGCAAGACAAGGCCCTGCGGGTACTGGCGCAGAGGAAGGGCATTTCCCTCGCTGAACTCATCCGTCGCACCATTGACCACTACCTGGCGGAGTTGCCTGTAGAAGAGGACCCCGCTCTGCGAGTGATCGGATTAGGACACTCGGGCCGAGAGGATATGGCCTCGAAGCACGATGATTACCTCGCTGCCTTTACCAGGGAGGAGACCCTCTGATGGCCAGGGAGCTATTTGTGGATACCGGGGCCTGGGTGGCTCTAGCTGACCAAGACGACAAATACCACGAGAGGGCGGCCGGAGAATACCCCGATCTGCTGAAACGTTATCGCCGACTCGTCACCACAAACTTGGTCGTGGCTGAGGTGTACATCATCTTGCGAAAAGCCTTGGGTCATGCTGCTGCCATCACTTTCCTGGATAGTGTCAGAAGCAGCCCTCGAATCGAGAAGGTGCAATCCACGGAGGAGCTGGAGATAGAGGCCGAAGATATCCTCCGCCGCTACAGCGATCAGGACTTTAGCTACACCGATGCAGTGAGCTTTGCTCTCATGCATCAAAGAGACATTGATACTGCATTCGCCTTCGATAAGCATTTCTTGATCGCCGGCTTCTCGATGGCGCCCGCTTGAATTGTCCTCCCTTCTTCTTACCCCATCAAGCTCCTACCCCGCCTCGGACCTCCGCGGATGATCACTATCGAAGCTATGGCGTTCACGATGAAGGTCATCAGGAACAGGATGATGCCCACCGCGAACAGAACGTGATAATGAGTGCTGCCTTGCGCCACTTCGCCCATCTCGGCGGCGATGGTGGCGGTCATGGTGCGCACCGGCTTGAAGTAGGCATCCAGTCCCAGCGGCAACCGCGCCGCGTTGCCCGTGACCATCATCACGGTCATGGTTTCCCCAATCGCCCGCCCGATGCCTAGCATCACAGCGATGATGATGCCCGACCGCGCCGCGGGGATCACCACCCGCCAGATGGTCTGCCAGTGGGTGGCCCCCAGAGCCAGGGCCGCGTCGCGATAGTCCCTGGGAACGGCGTCAATGGCGTCCTCGGCCACGCTGATGATGGTGGGCAAGGCCATGTACGCCAGCATTAGCGAGCCGGTGAAGGCGGTAAGGCCGGTGGGGGCGCCGAGGTGCTCCCGCACCAGGGGGGCGATGGCCACCATGCCCAGGAAGCCCAGCACCACCGAGGGGATGCCGGCCAGCACCTCGATCAGCGGCTTGAGGACTTCGCGCGCCCAGTCGGGGGCGATCTCGCCGATGAACACCGCTGTGGCCAGCCCCAGGGGCATGGAGATGGCCACCGCTCCCAGGGTGACTACCAGCGAGCCCAGGATCAGGGGTAGGGTGCCGTAAATGTCGAAGATAGGATACCAACGTTTGCCAAAGAGGTTGCTCAGCGGGACACGGGTGAAAGCGGGTGCTCCCTCGCGGATGAGGAAGAAGAAAATGAGGGCCACGAGGATGATGGCCGAGATGCCCGCCGTCCGGATCAGGCTCTCGATGATGAATTCGACGGGACGGAAAGTTCCGTGTCTCCGTACCTTCCGCGATTCCGTGTTACCACCTGTCATAATGGGCTTTGCTCTCTTTGTACTGCGTCCGGGGTGGCTTGCTCTCGGCGGGATGGCCCACGGGCACCAGGCAGAGGACGCGAATTTCCTCCGGAATGTCCAACACTCGACGCACGTGGACCTCTCTGGCAGCGGTGGGATAGATGCCCACCCAGACGGCTCCCAGACCCAAGGCTGTGGCCGCCAGGAGCAGATTCTCCGTGGCGGCACTGGTATCTTCGACCCAGTGGTGGGAGGCAGGCTCGTCGCCGCATACCACGAAAACTACCGCCGCGTCGGCGGCCATGCTGCTCCAGGTGTGGGTTTGGGCCAGTTGTCTCTTGAGATCGGGGTCTTTGACGACCACGAACTCCCACGGCTGGATGTTGCTGGCCGAGGGCGCAGCCATGGCCGCCTCCAGGAGCTGCCGGATCTGCTCGTCCGTCACCGCCCGATCGGTGTACTTACGGATGCTGCGACGTTTCTTGATCACGTCCAGCACATCGGTCTCGTTCATGATCTCCTCCTTTTTCGACTATTGCAGTGGCACAAAGCCCAGCTCGGCAACGATCTCCTGCCCCTCCGCGCTGGTGATCCAATCCAGATACTCGCGGATGATGCCGGTGGGTTGGCCGCTGGTGTACACGTACAGCACACGAGCGATGGGATACCGGCCGTCCTTCACCGTCTCGATGCTGGGCGAGATGTAAGGCTCCCCGGCTCTACGGGCCACTTTGATCGTTTTTTGATCCGGGGTCACGTAGCCCAGGCCGTCGTAGCCGATGGCATTGGGGTTCTGGCGTATCTCGGCGCTGATGCCTTCCGAGGAGGGCATCAGGAGAGTGTCGGGAGAGAAGAGGCTCTGGTTGTCCTGTTCCCCCTGGCGCACCACGTGCTCCAGAAAGTAGATGTGGGTGCCCGAGTTGGATTCACGCGAGAGCAAAACGATGGGGCGGTTCTCGCCGCCCACTTCGCTCCAACGGGTGATCTTACCCGTGAAAATGTCCGAGAGCTGGTCTATGGTCAGGGCGCTGACGGGATTGGTCGGATTGACCACCACCGCGATAGCGTCACCGGCCACGATGTGCTCCACCGGCTCGATACCGTTGGCCCGCGCTTTCTCCACCTCCTCTGGCTTCATGGCCCGCGAGGCGTTGGCGATGTCCACCGTGCCGTTGATCAGGGCGGCGATCCCCGTGCCTGAGCCGCCGCCGGTGACCGAGATGCGCACTTCAGGGTGTTGAGCAGTATAGGCCTCGGCCCAGGCCAGGGCCAGATTGACCATGGTATCCGAGCCCTTGTTGGCGATGGTCTGGGTCGTTTGCTGCGGCTCAGCCGTCTCCGAGGAGGGCGTTGCTGGCCCACGGCAGCCAGCCCACACATTCGAGACCACCAGCATGGTAACTATTATCCATACGCGAGCTGCTCCAGTTGCCTTGTCCATTCGCTCCCATCCGCCGTACTCTCGATGTCGTTAAACCAAGGTGCGACGCACTTCGGCTGACTCTCAAAAGCGGTGATTTCAAGCCGTTTGATGTTGGTTTCCGGCCTTATCTGGACAGAAAGTGCGTTGCCCCTGGCCTGCTCATTGTACTCTCGTGAGCCAAACCGTGTGAATTATAACACCTACCTTCAAAGCCGTCAAACTGGCTTTTGCGTTAAGGGCCGTTTTCTGGTAAAATGAGATAGATCAGGCTTACCGTGCTGGGGAGAAGTCGAATGGCGAAGATGGAAGTCCTGGACCTGGACTTCTACTACGATGGCTTCAAGGCCCTGAATAACATCACCTTGCAGATTCCAGAGCACCAGATCACGGCTCTCATCGGCCCTTCCGGCTGTGGGAAGTCAACCTTTTTACGCTGTCTCAATCGCATGAACGAGACTATCCCTGGAACCCGCCTGGAGGGGAAGGTTTTGTTGGACGGCAAGGACATCTACGGGCCGGAGGTGGACGTGGTGGAGCTGCGGCACAGGGTGGGCATGGTCTTTCAGCGGCCCAATCCCTTTCCCCAGTCGGTCTACGACAACGTGGCCTTCGGCCCACGAGTGCTGGGCCGCGCCCTGAGCCCGTCGAAGGGTCTCCATCGTCGGGTGAACCTGGACGATTTGGTGGAGCACAGCCTGAGGAGAGCGGCTTTGTGGGACGAGGTCAGGGACAAATTGAACCATCCGGCGATGGATCTGGACAGCGGGCAGCAGCAGCGGCTATGCATCGCCCGCGTGCTGGCGGTGGAGCCGGAGGTCATCTTGATGGACGAGCCTTGCTCCGCTCTCGACCCCATTGCTACTTTGAAGGTCGAGGAGTTGATGCAGGACCTGAAAAAGAACTATACTATCGTCATCGTCACCCACAACATGCAACAGGCCGCTCGCGCCTCGGACTGGACGGGACTTTTCTGGCTGGGGGAGTTGGTGGAGTACGGCGTTACCAGCCAGATTTTCACCCGCCCCAAAGAGAAACGCACGGAGGATTATATCACTGGTCGGTTGGGGTAGTTTGGATGGCGAAGAGGTTGAGCAGATGCCTTTGAACGTTCCAAGCCGTCACAACGAAAAGCTCTCGCGGTTGCTGGCGCGGATCAACGAGGATGTGGAGCTGCAGCAATTGTGGAAGTGCGCCAACATCAACGCCGTAGATCGCTCCGGCATCAGCGATCATGGGGAGGTGCACATCCAGATCGCGGCCAACGCTGCTTTGAAGATGCTGCGCCTCCTGGCCGACGCAGGGGTGGAGGCCAGCGTCGTCAAGGACTACGGCTTAACGTATGAGGATGCCGAGGTGATCGTCGTTCTGGCGGCCTGTCTCCACGACGTGGGAATGGCTGTTCATCGCGAGGACCACGAACATTACAGCTTGACGCTGGCGGCACCCAAGGCTCGGGAGCTACTGAGCGCCATTTACGAGGAGCCGGAGCTCACCATCGTGATCTCTGAAGTGCTCCACGCCGTCATTGCTCACCGTTGGGATATGCCCTGTAACACTATCGAGGCGGGGATCATCAAGGTGGCCGACGCCCTGGATATGACCCAGGGGCGGTCGCGGATTCCCTTTGAGACAGGCCAGACCAACATTCACTCCGTCTCGGCGATGGCCATTGACAGCGTCGCGCTGGAAAAAGGTGAGACGGTCCCCATTCGGGTGGTGATCACCATGAGCAACTCCGCCGGCATCTTCCAGGTGGATGAGCTGCTGAAGCGAAAGCTCAAGAACTCCACCATCGCCCCTTACGTCCAGGTGGTGGTGCGGATCGAGGGCGAGACGGAGAAGCGGCTGCTGGAGTTCTACAGCATCCCCCAAGAATCGTCATACAAGGAGGTGGTGATATGACATAAATCAGAGGGCAGAATGTTCCAGGAGAAAAATGAAAGTTCGTACGTACCAATCATACTTTCAACGAAGGAGGTCAAATCATGCTTACCGATCGTATCATTAGTGCGTTCACCTTCCGTCGTGAGGTTTACAGGGAGGTCGAGCAGGACACCACGTTCACCCAAACAGCCTGGCTGTTGGTGATAGTAGTCGCATTCCTCAGCCAGCTCGGGTCGCGTGTATCCCGAAATCCGATCCATTGGCTAGGCGGCGCTGTCGTGGCCACCATCTTTGCGGTCATTGGTTTCGCCGTGGGTGCCTTCATCGTCAACTGGGTGGGGCGCACGGTCTTCAACGCCGACGTCACCTTCGAGGAACTGGTTCGCACCCTGGGTCTGGCCTACGTCTGGAACGTCGTCGGAGTCCTCGGAGTACTGGGTGGTCTGTCCAGCGCCTTGGCTTGCCTGTTGGCGCCGGTCCAACTTGCCGCCTGGATTCTGGGATTGATCTCCTGGTTCGTGGCGGCGAAGGAGGCCCTGGACCTGGAGTGGGTGCAGACCATCGTCACCGTCATCCTGGGCTGGATTGCCGTGTTTGTGATCATGCTCGTTGCCACAGCGGTGCTGGGCCTGCTGGGCCTGACTGCTGCTGCACTGGGAGGGCTCATCTAATAACAGAGGAGGAAAAATGCAAACCAGGATCGAGTATCGCCCATCGTATTCTTTGGCTATAGTCACGCTCGACCCAGGGGAGACCATTCAGGCCGAAGCCGGGGCCATGGTTAGCATGTCCCCTGGCGTGACCCTGGAGACCAAGGCTGCGGGCGGCCTGATGGCCTCTCTCAAGCGGTCGGTGCTGGGCGGGGAGAGCTTCTTCATGAACACCTTCCGCGCTCCTTCGGGCGGTGGGGAGATCACCCTGGCTCCGACCTTGCCCGGGGACATGGTGGCGCGCGAGCTGCGGGGTGAGACCCTGTTGGTTCAGTCAGGCTCCTACGTCGCTTCATCGGAGGGAATCAGCGTGGACACCACCTGGGGTGGGGCCAAGACCTTCTTCGCCAGAGAGGGGTTGATCCTGCTGAAAGTCAGCGGCACGGGGACGCTTCTCCTGTCGAGCTACGGCGCCATCCACGAGGTGGACCTGGGGCCAGGCCGGGGCTACACCGTAGATACCGGCCACCTGGTAGCTTTCACCGAGGGGATAGGGTTCAACGTTAAGCGCGTCGGGGGCCTGAAGTCCACCCTGTTCAGCGGCGAGGGGTTGGTGGTGGATCTCACCGGGCCGGGCAAGGTGTTCATGCAGACGCGCAGCGAAGATGATTTCCTGAGCTGGCTGATCCCCAAGCTGCCACAGGATCGGCGCAAAGGATAGGGAAATATTCAATGCAATCACGGGGTGGCTGTCTTGTAGCCACCCCGTTTCACATTATGCGGAAGCGGTGAGGTGGGGTTCACGGCCTATAGGCCAACCCGTTCAGACTCTCGGCCGCGAAGAGGAACTCCCGTCGGCCATCGAGCCAGGCGCGGCTGACCTCGAAATGGCCTCGGCCGGCCTGCGGGTCGTCGGTGATCCACTCGGCGGTCAGATAGCTGTCGTCGTCCAGCCAAAGCCAGAAAGGAGCCGCCATGGGGATGAGAGCCGGATTGGGACCAGCGGAGACGAAGAAGTACTGCTCATCGTGGATGACGGCCAGGAGCTGCCCGCCCGGCGACCAACCGTGGGGCCACGTCCGCTCGTCGCTGCCGGACACCGCAGCCTCTACGCTGCCATCGCCCCGGGCAATGTGGAGCCAACCGGCCGGGTCGTCCGCCAGGTAAGCCAACCGCTGGCCATCGGCCGACCAGCGGAAACTATGCGCGGTGGGGATCGTCGCCAAGCGGACCGGCTCGCCCACGACCGGCACCCGCCATAGCTCGGCTGGCATCTCTACCTCCGCTGTCTGCGCCAGCCGGACAATGCCAGCGACCAGCACACCATCGGGCAGCCACTTCCCTTCGCAGGAGAGCAGATCGTCGAAGAGTGGCCGGTAGCTGCTGCCGTCGGCGGCGATGAGCGAGAGGTGCCCGTGCTGATAGCCTGTGTACGGCATGTTAAGAGCGATCCACGCTCCGTCGGGGCTGTAGTCGGGCACGCCGCCGCCGTCGTCGAGCACCTGCTGATAGTCACCAGTCTCCACGTTCACCAGCCACAGATCTTTGCTGTAGAAGGTCTTGGCATGAGCGCCTGTCGTCAGCGCCACCGTCCGGCCATCAGGTGACCAGGCAAGGCCATAGATGAGCGGGCTGCCGAACTCCGCCGGGCCAATCAGCCGCCGCTCGTTCACCTGGCAGGTAGCCTGTGCAGCCAGGCAGGTGAAGTCGGCCACCCAAAGATCGGGTAGGGACAACTCCGGGCTGGCGCGGTAGAAGACGAACCTGTTCCCGTCCGGCGACAGGTCGGGGTTGCTCCCGTCGGTCAGGAGCACTCGTGGCGGCTGGCCTCGGACGATAATCCAGATGTCGCCGCCCGATTCGTAGATGAGCTGGCCGGGGAGAGGGATGGCGATAGTCGGCACCAGGGTCGACGTCGGCGTCGGGGAGCGGGCGGTGTAGTAGGCGTGGCAATTGGGCACCACGCCGGGCAGGTAGAGCCGGTCACAGATGGACGGGTCGTCGGCGGCCTCGTAGACTGCCTGGAGGCACATATCATCCACCCACATCCCAGCCAAGCGACAGACATCAGGATTGAGGCTCGTCACGGCGTGGCGCTCGATGCAGGCGTAATGCTCCCCTTGTGGCAGGCCGGCGCAATCCTGCTTTGTTGCCTGCACATCAGGATCCTGCTTCCACGGTTGAGGGGCGCAACCGGCCAGCAAAACGAGCAGGACGAGCAGGCTGAACCACCGGTATCTCATCAATTGGCCTCCTCAACCTGCTTTGTCAACAGGGTGTATTCAAATCCGGTCGTAGGGGCGATCCCTTGCGGTCGCCCTGGACGGGTGCAAGACCCGCCCCTACCAACCCATAATGTATCCCTACATTAGCCGTAGCCATCCCCATCAATGTTCCCCGACCTACCTTCGATTATACCCCTTTCGTTGTCCCGATGCAAACGAAAATGCCCGGCCCAGACAGGCTCGTAAAGTCTAGCATATTCCTCCGCTCCTGTCAATAGCAGTTGCCCTCTCTCCAATTCCGTGTTATAATCACATTGTTAGGAGAGGAGTGGATATGGACCCCAAAGAAGCTGCCAGCGCTGCCCGCCAGATCATCGGTAGCTACTCCCCCGCCGACCCCGATCCAACGGCTGTGGCCCTGCGCGGCGTCTGGCTCCAGGCCACGCCCACGGGCATTGACCTGGCCAGGGCCGAACAATTCTTGGGGCTCAAGACCGCGGGCACTCCGGTGCCTGTTCTCAAGGCTATGGGCCAGGAGATCGGCAAGGCGGCCAGGAAGCGGGTTGCTGATTTCATACCCCTGGCCCGTCACCTCTGGGATAACTACGGCCGCGAGGGGCGGCTCCTGGCGTCCGCCTTTCTGGGTCCAATGGAGCTGGCCGCGCCGGAGGCGGTTGTCCCGCTGATCTACCAACTGGCTCAGACCTGCCTGGCCTGGGAGGATTGCGACCAATTGGCCATGACCACCCTGGAGCCCATCGTGAGGAAGAATCCTGAGGGTTATCTCGATTGCCTGGGGCCCTGGGTGAGCGACGAGAACAAGTGGGTGCGCCGCGCGGCGATCACCGCCATCGGGCGGCTGCCCATGAAGCGCGCTGAGTACACAGCTCGTTGCCTGGAGCTGGTCGAGCCTGCGCTGGGCGACCCGGACCTCGACGTCAAGCGGGCTCTGAGCTTTGCCATCCGCATCAGCGCCCGCGGCCAGGTGGCGCCAGTGCGCGATTTCATCCTCGCCCACCGCGATGCCGCCGACGCGGACAGCATCTGGGTGCTGTGCGACGTCATCCGCAGCATGACCAGGGTTTTCCTGCCGCAGTTCGCCAACCTCCTGCCTGTCTACGAGGCCTGGCTGAAGACAGCCGATGCCCGAACCAAACGCAGCGTGGAGAGCGCGATCAGCACCTTGAGAAAAGCAAAAGGATGACCAAGCCCCTGTTTTGAGCTATCATCACGTGGGAAAACTCGCCAGGAGAGCGACACATGGTTGCAGAGAAACAGAACCACTCGCCTGATCAAAAACCTCTCGATCCCAACGAGATCCTCGTTGCCGAGTTCAACTATATCGCCAGTACCGCCTTTCAGGCCAATGAGGATCGGGCGCGGGTGTCGAACTACTATTTGATGACTGCTGGCGCGGCGGTGGCGGCGATCCTGGGGGCAAGGATCGAGGGGGAAATGCGAGCAGCCATCTACTGGGGCTTTGCGGCGGTGTTTGGCGCGCTGGCGATCATCGGCCTGCTGACGGTGTTGGAACTGGCGCGCCTGCGCAGTGCCTGGATGGCCAGCGCCAGGGCGATGAACAAGCTAAAAAACTATTATAGGGATCATTGCCCGGATGCTCACCTGGAGCAGGCCTTCGCCTGGACTGACGACACCCTACCTTTGCCGGCCAAGCGCGATAGCGTGGCCTTCTTGCTGGCCCTCTCGGTCGTGCTGGTGGATGCTGGCGCGGCCGTGGCCAGTGTTGCCTTCCTGGGAATAGGGATGAATCGGACATTGTTGGAATCATGGCTGTTGGGCCTGCTCGTGGGCCTGATATTCGTCGTGATCCAGTTAAAACTCTACTTTGACTGGGTGGCTAAGCAAAAATGAAAGCTATGTTGATCTTCAACCCTGCGGCTGGAGCCCGGGAGGTGCAGCGAGAACTGGAGCAGGTCGTAGCCTACTGGGAACGTCGGGGCTGGGAGGTTAGCTTTAGACAGACCTGGGGAGCAGGTGATGCCACGACCTTTGCCCGCGAGGCGGTGGCCACCGGCTGCCAGGCCGTGTTCGTGGCCGGAGGCGATGGGGTGGTGGGCGAAGCCGCCGATGGCCTGGCTGGGAGCGACGTGGCCCTGGGGGTGTTGCCTGCCGGTGTGGGCAACGTGTGGGCGCTGGAGATGGGCATCCCCACTCCTTCGCCGCTGCGAAGACACCCCCTGCTCGACGCGGCCGAGGTCTTAGCACAAGGCGAAATCCGTCGCATTGATCTGGGCAGGGCTGGCCAACGCCACTTCATCCTGTGGGCAGGCATTGGCCTGGACGCCAAAGTAGCCGAGCGAATGGAGCCTCGCGACAGGCCCACCAAGCGCCTGGGTACCCTGGCCTACGCTGTGGCTGCAGTCCTGGTGGCCAAGGATTTTCGGGGCACCCGGACGAGAGTCGTGATAGATGGCCAAAATATCAATACCCGCTCCATCCTGATCATTGTAAGCAATGCCCAGCTCTACGCCAGACTGGTGCGAGTGGCGGCCGAGGCTTATCTTGACGACGGGCTGCTGGACGTTTGCATTTTCAAGGGGGTCAACCTTGCCTCCACTGTCCATCACGCGATCAGGGTATTTGCCCATAGCCACCTTCGCGATCCCCAGGTCGAGTACTATCGCTGCCGGAAGGTGAGCATCAGCACTGCTACCCCTTTGCCCGTCCAGGTAGACGGAGATCCCATCGGTACGACTCCCATGGAGTTCGAGATCGTGCCCCAGGCTCTCAACATCATCGTGCCCCAAAACTCATCCCCGCGGCTCTTTCTCAACGCTCGATCGGGTTTGACATTACCGTCAACTTAGGTTAAAATTGCCCCTATCATCCACGGCGATAAGGAGGCAAGATGAAATTGCTGAGAGTTCTTTTCTGTCTGCTCGTGATTACCGCGCTGTTGGCTGGTTGCAAGAAACCGCCGGAGGCGACGCCTACACCAACCTCTACCCCAGCGGTGTCAACGCCGGTGCCACCCACGGCTACTCCAGCGCCAGGGGAGTCTTATCCGCTGCCGCCCACGTCTACACCAGCGCCGGCAGTTCCCTATCCGGTACTACCCACGCCCACCCCACTGCCAGCCACCCCTTATCCCACCGGGTAGGTGCAGGCCGTCAGAGTGCCTGCCCCACTGCAGATGTTGTGTAAAAAGCTCATATTGGGATTGCTCCTCAGTTTGGCAGCTCTCAGCAGCGGCTGTGCTATCTCCGTCATCGAGACAGACAACGTTCAGGAAAGGTTGGACAGAGCTGCCCCGCTGATCGCTGGCTCGCACATTGTGGGTCAGAGTTTCGTCTCTCACTATCCCCGCCTCTCGGCTGTCGAGCTGCTTTTGGTCGTCTATCCTGACGATGATTTGCCCTCTGACACTCCACGCCACCTGACCTTTCGCCTTCGCTCCGCCCCCCCCAGCCCCCCCGCCCCCCTAGCCCCCCAAAATTGGGGGGAAGGGGGGCGGGGGGGAGTGGACCTCGTCGCTCTTACCATTGATACATCCAACCTGGAGCACAACGACCCGTGCCGTTTCTCTTTCCCTCCCCAGGCCGACTCGGAGGGCAAGACGTATTACTTCTTCCTCGAGGCAGCGGAGGGAAACAGAACGACAGTCTGGCACAGCTCCTTTGACGCCTATGGCGAGGGGACGATGTACCTGGACGGTCAGCCGAGCGAGGGTGACCTGTACTTCAAGACCTACTACGATTACAACCTGGCAAGCGTGGTCCGCGACGTCTGGCGCGGCCTGCTCGGTGGGGCCTGGCTGATCCTGCCTCTGCTGGCTCTTTTCATCCTCCCTGGCTACTTGCTCTATAGCCTGCTTCCGTTCGAGTCCGAACCGGATCCCGTGCAGCATTTGGCGCTCGTCGTTGGCTTGAGTCTGGCCCTGGTGCCGCTGGCGCTGCTTTTCTTCTCTACCGTGGGCATTGCCTGGAATGGGACGAGGGTTTTAATCGCCGCGGTGGTGTTGAGCATTGTGGCCCTCTGGCGACTGGCCTACACGGCCCCCCCCTTCATCCCCCCCAACTTTGGGGGGGAAAGAGGAGGGGGGTTGTGCCTCGCCGACAGGCGCTTCATCCTTGCTTTTCTCTTCATCTTTTTCGTCTCCCTCATAGTACGCTTCCTCCACATCCGCAACCTGGTCGTGCCTGCCTGGATTGATTCGGTACATCACACCTTGATCACCCAGTTGATAGTGGAGAAGGGTGGGGTGCCGCAATCCTACGAGCCTCTCTTGCCGATAGAGGGGTTTATCTATCACTTTGGCTTCCATTCCCTGGTAGCGGTTTTCCACTGGTTGACGGGCCTGGAGATAACCAGGGCGATGTTAATCGTGGGGCAGATCATCAATGGGCTCGTGGTGCTCTCTGCTTATCTACTGGTAAAGTGCTTGACTGGCCGTCGCCTGGCAGGCCTGTTCGGGGCTCTGATCGTGGGCTTGATCTCCGTCATGCCGGCCTACTACGTCAGTTGGGGGCGCTACACCCAGTTGGCAGGACTTGTCCTTCTGCCTTCGGCCATCGTTTTCACGATGAAGAGTATCAATGGAGCAAGGTCGCAGGGTCGCAAGGGCGCGGATTCCCTTGTTCCTTGCTCCCTTGTTCCTTGCTCCCTTGCCTTGGCCGGGTTGCTGCTCACCCATTATCGGGTGTTGATATTCTATGGTTGCTTCGTGTTGGCTTATCTGCTCTACGAGACCTTCACTTATCGCCGTGAGCCTTCTGTGTTGAAGAGATTTTGGGGGCAGGCGGCCATCGTCTGTCTTTTGACTGTCCTGCTAACCCTGCCCTGGCTGGTTAATCTGGCTCGTGCTCTGCTGCCCCTGGCGACGTTACCATCCAAAATGCAAGGGGCGCCTTCGTACAACGTCGTTCCCTATGATCTCATCATGATTGGACGCAACCGGGAACTGATAGCTCTCTCCGTCTGTGGCCTCCTGTGGGGTCTCTACAAGCGGGAGCGGGCTGTGATTCTGACCGCCCTCTGGGTGGCCATCACGGTTGTGATCACCAATCCCGGTATCCTGGGCTTCCCCAGCACCTGGCTGGTGAACAATGCCTCGCTGGCCATTTCCCTGTTCGTACCCTTTGCCATCCTGGGTGGCTATTTCCTGGCTTCTCTGCAACTCTTCGGCTGGGCTCAGGGCAAGTATCCAATATCCAATATCAAGTCTCCACTCTCCAATCTCAAACACTTGATTCTTGCCATCGTAATCGCTCTGGTTGCCCTGTGGGGAGCAGGGGAGATGTTGTCTATCGTCAACCCCGGCACTGTGCTGGCTACCCGTGATGACATGGCGGCCATGGATTGGATTCGCCACCACGTTCCCTCCGATGCCAGGTTTCTGATCAACGTGCGCCATTGGCAAGGCGGCACTTACGTGGGCTCCGACGGGGGCTATTGGATACCGTTGTTGACCGGGCGCGACACGATCCTGCCTCCAGCGGTTTACATCTATGGCTCTGTGGAGTATGTGAGAGCGATCAACGATTTGGCGGAGGCGATCGGCGCTATCGAGTCTTTCGATGAGGCAAGCACACGGCAACTGCTGAGCGACAATGGCGTAACCCACGTCTACATAGGCGCTCGCGGGGGGAGCATTACTCCACAGATGCTCATGGACAGTCCTTACTATCGCCCCATCTACTCCAATGGAGCCGTTTGGATCTTCCAGCTTCAGGGATGAAAAAGACCCCTTGCACTGGGCGTTGCGATCCCAGGGGGTCAAATGCTTACAGATTTCACGCTTCACGCTTTACGCGAGTTTTGATTTGTTCTAAGCCAACTTTTGCTTCAATTCAGTCATCTGTTGAACAATCTTCCCTATACCCAGCTCCTCGGCCATCTTCAGGGCCTCAGCACATGTCTCCCTTGCCCTGGCGGTGTCTCCGGCATCGTACTCAAAGTGCGCGATGTCACTCAGGGTGTACGCTGCCTCGCCTTCGTCGCCAAGCTCCCTGAAGATTTCCAGTGATTGATTCAGGTGCTCTCTAGCCGCGGCGGGATTTTCTATCGCGGCCTGGATTTTACCAAGCGCTCTGTAGGCACAACCTGCGCAGTATTTGGAGTCTATCTCAACTGCCAGTTGAAGGGCTTTTTGACCATGTTCTTGTGCTTGCTCCGGATAGCCTTGGCATAGCTTGATTTCGCTGAGGATTCTGTAGACATCAGATAAGCCCTCTTTATCCTCGAAATCAATGTATGCCTTTAACGCCACGTCAAGATGTTCAATGGCCTTATCATATTCGCCTTTGCCTCTGTAAGCCTCTCCCAGGTTGTTGTGGGTTATGGCGATCAAGGGTTCGTTTCCTAGCCTGGTGAATAGGGCAAGAGCTTTGTTGTAGTGCCAGACCGCTTCGTCGTAATTGCCCTTGATGTCTTGTACAAAGCCCAGTTCACCGTGAGAGACAGCGATACGGAAAATATCCCCGATTTCTTCGGAGGTTGCCAGGCTATCCGTGTAATATTTAACCGCCTTATCGTAATCACCCTTGAGTTTATACACGATTCCAAGCTTGATGTAAGATCGTACAAACCCAAGCCTGTCCCCAATCCTCTTCCTTGCCTCCAGGGCTTTACTGTAATGCTCGATCGCTCTATCGTAATCGTCCTTTCGCAAATAAACAAACGCGATAGTATCGTAGCAATCTGCGGCCTCTTTTCCGTAGCCCGTCCCCTCGGCTATTTTGAGACCTTGCTGAGCGCTCGCGACTGCTTTTTCGTATTCTCCGCGGTTGGCATGAACCCAGCTAAGGCGCCCGTAAATGCTTGCCATCTCAACTGACACATCCGCACCCAGTATCTGGATTCCCTCGTGGTAATGTTCTAGTGCTTGATCATATTGTCCTTTTCGGTCATAACCTTCGCCAATCTTTCGTTGGACATCTGCCACTTCTCGGCGGCTTAGCAGGAGGGGTTCCACTTCCAACACGGCTTGGTAGCTTTGTATGGCGGCGTCGTATTCCCCTGCTATCATACAGGCATCACCTATGGCTATGCAAACTGATGCCCAGGTTTCTGTATCTACCAATTGAGGACTGAGTTTGCCCAGTTGCCCCATTATCGCACTGGACTGGCCAGCGTAAATCAGTTGCTCTAAATTGTCAATGATGATTTCCGCTGATTTCTGGTATTCTCTGGCTTCGAAATAGTGGTGTGCTGCCTCGAGGTAATCTTCTTCACCGTAATAATATCGCCCTGCGTTCTTGTGCAATCTTGTTCTGAAGGGGGCGTCTGTCCTGAGTCTGTCGTAGCAAAACTCTCCCAGAAGGGAATGGAGGTATTTCTCCCCGTAGTCGGATTCTTGTACCGCATACTTGTGTACGAGAGTGTCCAGAAGGCGGTCAACGTTTTCCATGTTTTCTTCAATTAATATTTCGCCAATTGCTTCTTCGTCTACCGGGGCCCTGAAGATGGAGATTGCTTTGAGCAGTCTCTGTTCTTCTGCTGACAGTGTTTCGTAGACGTTCCTTACCAGATACTCTTCCACCCTTTCTCCAAATGCCCGGTTTATGAATTCGCTGACCTCATCGCTCCTCCATATTTTGTTCTCCATCCAGGTGATGAATAGCTCCAGGAGCTTAGGGTTTCCCATGGTCTGATCGTAGAGTTTGGCGAAGAGTTCTGCACCCAGATGGATAGCGTCTCTATGGAGCAGGGCTTCCGCGTCCTCTTTGTTTAGACCCTCCATGGCCACATAGTCCAGGCCGATTGCATCGGCGAAGCGGGGCCTGCGGCGGCTCATCACCATGACTTTGGTGTTTTGCAAGCGGTCATTGAATATCTCAAACAAGGAATTGATCTTCTCGTCTTCATCAGCCACCTGAAAGTCATCAAAGCACAGAAGATAGGAGCCCTGTTCCAGACTGTAGATGAGGAGGTAGATGGCCTCGTTTACCCGATACTTCTCCTCTTTTAGCTTTTCAATGTTGAGGTCGAGGAATCTTTGCAGCGCGTCATCCTGGTTTGCGGCCAGGAATCCTCCCAGGGCCCAGATGACCGATTCCAGGTTGTCGTTCAAGCCCCTATGGAAGGTGTGCCAGACGACCCTCCTTTGGGGTTGCTGGGCCACTATCTGAGCACCCAGCATGGTTTTGCCCACCCCTGCCGTACCCCCGATAACCATTATGCTCTGAGAATCGAGCCTCTTTTGGTATTCATCGAGTTCCCTCTTCCTGCCGATGAAATTGCCACTGCCGGGGATGGACTCCAGCCGCAAGGGCCTGGCAATGGGCTTGGTGAGCTTCAGGATAACCCCATCTGGTGCTCTCATGAACAGCACAGGAATGCCCCAATCCCGTCTCTCCGCCCCGCAGTCAATGTAGATTCCCCGTCGAGCCTCGGATATGGCCGTGTCCACGGGAAAGCCTACCGCCAGGGCGCGGTAGAACTCCCTGGAGAACTTGATGGCCGTGTCGTCGTAGATGCTGTATTGCATGGCCACCACTGCGGGCAGTCCCCGCCGCACCAGATTGGGGGCCAAGCCCACCATTGGTTGCGTTG
The DNA here is from genome assembly GCA_016875995.1 of Chloroflexota bacterium. Taxonomy (GTDB): domain Bacteria; phylum Chloroflexota; class Anaerolineae; order VGOG01; family VGOG01; genus VGOG01. Next base: position 7,407 of record VGOG01000005.1, on the reverse strand, counting down.
ATGAGGAGGTCGCGCTTTGACAGGCGTTGAGAACCACCAGCTTGGTGAAGTCGCTGCCGAGGAAGAACTCGCGAAAGGTTCTGTCGGTGATCAACCGGAGTTGGCGATCATCGTCCTCGATGACCAGGTACGCTTTGTCGTCTCTGAAAGCACCGTGCCCGATAAAGTGGAAAATGTGCGGCTGATACCGGCGCAGCTTCTCCCGGATTTCACTGGCGACAGCGTGATCCAGGAATTCCAACTGCACCAGGCCCTCCCTTTGCCACTCCTCCAGAGCCTGACTCAGTACCTGTTTCTCACTCTCCGCATCCAGCTCTGGCAGACCATATTTGGCCAGGTTGATGGGATTGGAAATGACCGCCAGCACTTTAAGTGTAGGGTGGATGGTGATAGAACGGAGAGGCTCAGGCACTTGGATGTACCGCGTGATGGGGGTTTCTGGTGAGACCGCCAGGAAGAGATCGTTCAGTTCATCGTAGAGATATTCCCAGGGGATGGCGCCAAGTTCGGGCGGTTCAAGGCGTAGCCTGATGCGCAGCCCCTTCCCTTGTGCTCTGGCATAGCCCAGACTGGCTCTGTAAATGTCTTCTATCTCGCCCTTGAACAACTGCTGGAAGAGCGTCCTGCCCAGACTAACGAAGAGCTCCTCGTTGGTCTCTTCGGTCTTGATCCTGGTCAGAGCACGCTGGATATCGTCGGAGGCGGAGTTGAAGGAGAGGATCCCCTGGGCCTCGCCTGCACTCGCCGAGATCACTCGCGTGGGATACCCCTCGGCACCTCTTTGCATTACCAGCAGCTCGAAGTCGTCGTATCTCATTACTCGTCACCTCAAATTCGGGATTCGTAAACTCGTAGACTCGTAGATTCGTAAACTCGTAGATTCGTAAACTCGTAGATTCATAAACCGTAGAACCGAATCACGAATTTACGAGTTCCGAATCTACGAATTTACGAGTGGTAGGTAGATTCTCCACTGGATGGGTCGAATCCCTCCTCTGGGCCCTTGCAATGTGGATGTGGGAATCGGGGTAGAGGTGGCTGCATAGTAAGCGGCGATGAACTCATTCCACTGTGTGTCCGCGGCGAACGATAGCTGGTCGGCGGTGTACCAATCGCGCACTTTTACGGTTTTGGTGATGCCTTCCTCGTTTTCTAATGTCATCTGCAAGTCCTGCCCCAAGGGAAGGTAAATGGATATTCCATAGGCATTGGCCAGATCCCAGTACTCCAAAGGCTCAGTTATCACCCAGGGATAGCCACTGCGATGTTGCTCCGCGATGACAAATGTGCCCTCTTCAGAGCCCAACGCATCTATAACCGACTGAGCAGCCTCCACTATCGCCGTATTGGTTACATTTTCCTGGATTTGCAGTGCCAGGTGATATAAATCAACGTAGCCATCAATTTCCCTCTCGAGCCTGAAGTTGCTGTCGTAGTCAAACTTCTGGGTCAAGACGTAGGCATCTTTTATCTGGAGCACAGTCTCCGCCGAAGTCAGGCCGTTTATCATCGCCCTGGCCAGGCTATCAACTGCCAACGCGACCTCGTTGATGGCTGCCAGATCAACGGCTGACATGGTAGAGGGATGTCCAGTCAGAGGTAAGGACGCCGTGTAATGGTTGACAATATCTATCGCCAACTGGCGGGGTTGAGTAGTGGAAGTTATGGAGTTGAGGTATTGGTCATAGGGCAGGGAGCCCCAGGCCTCATTCTGGGAGCCGACGAAATAATTGGCATAGTCTTTGATCTCGTAGGCCTCTTCGATCATCCCCATCAGGCAGGCATCGTAAAAGACTACGTCTATTTTCTCCGTGCCTTCCTTAGTTATGCTACAGAGGGCTCGCCTCATCTCGGCCGTGGACAGGTAATTGTAATCAGCGGAGAAATCCCAACTGAGGCCGGTGCCTCCGAAGACGTGATAGCTGCGCCGCAGGGGAACGAAGGGCTGCTGGAGGGATAGGGAGGTTAGCCTCGGTCTAAACGTATCAGGGAAGGTTGGTGACCAGCCGCCGCCGTGGTCGAGAATCGAGAGGAAGTAGTATCTGGCAGGGTAGTTATCTCTGGCCCAGGTGACGAAGTTGACCAGGGTGTCGGGGTCACCCATATCCAACTCGCCGGGGTTCCAGTCCACTTCCTGGACAGGCGACGTTATCAGGTCACTACTATCGTACTCAACTCTGTATAGCCGTGTGTTTTCGATGCCCTCACTTTTGTCGAAGCACTCCCTTCCATCGTCTGAGAGCAGAGAACATCGGTCCCAGAGGACCAGGATGTTGACATCGGGGTTTTGGGCTGCCTTTTCCATTCTGTTGAAAGCTTCTTTCGTGAAAGGGTCCAGGTCGTTGTCGCCGTTGAGATAGACCATGAAGGTCCAGGACGGTATCTTAGTCGCCGTTTGGGCGATGTTGTTGCTGTAATCGCTTTCTGGCAGGCTGGTGCTGATTTGAATCGTATTGCTCAGGACGCTGCCGGTTGTTGCTGTGGGCGAGACCCTGGCCACCAACGTGAACTGACCTGAGGTGCCTCCATTGAGGGTGCCTACCTCCCAAACCACGGTATCGTCAACTACGGTTCGAGGGAAGGGGGCTGTGTCAGATATATAGGTCGTTGCTGGAGGCAAGATGTCGGTAATCAGCACGTTTTGGGCGACGATGTGGCCCTCGTTACGATAGGATATGGTGTAGGCCATGTTTGAGCCAGGGGGTGCCTTTAGCGGGGCTTCTTTGGAGATAGCCACGTCTATCGGGATTTTTCCATAGATTGTCCAGCGGAGGGCATCGTATTTTCTGTCATCCTGCCAGACTACCAGACACTGATCCTCAAGATCATTATAAGCCAGGGCGGGGTGGCTTTGGCTGTTTGGGGCCATAGAGATGGGGAAGTTGCCCTCCCCCTCCACGTTGTCGCCTTTTACTTCCCCGTCGCTTGCCACCCGCTGCCCATAGATATCAAAAGCCGTACTGAGCGAATTTCTATTATCCTCCCACACCACCAGATAATCGCGGTCGAAGCTGTTATAGGCTACGTCGGGAAACCGTTGGAGGCCTTGGGCGGTGGAGATGGGAAAATTATCGCCCAGTGACTCGCCCTCGGGTGACAGCCGCTGTCCATAAATATCCCCGCCAGTGGTTGCCCAGTTTCTATCGTCCCACCAAACCACCAAGTATTGGTTCGCGTCGCTGTTGTAAGCTAAGGCGGGATACCACTGGCGTGCTGACTCCTGGGATATGGGGAACTCATCGCCTAGTGGCGAGCACTGGCTCGAGATCCGGCGCCCATAGATGTCCCAATTCCCGCGGCGATAATCCTGCCAGATGACCAGGTACTCATCGTCTACGCTGTTGTAGACAACGTCAGGTCGTTCCTGGTTATCCGGAGCAGTGGTTATCGGGAAGCTGTCTCCCTGGTCCCCCTCGGAAGAAACGCATCGTCCGTATATGTCCCAATTCCCGTGGCGATGATCTTGCCAGACTATCAGGTACTTACCTCCGTAAGCCAGGGCGGGAAAACGCTGGTCACTGGCTGCTGTTGATATCGTGAGCTCGTCACCTAACAACGTCCCCTCGGTTGAGATGTGCTGTCCATAGATGTCCCAACTGTCGTGGCGCGAGTCTTGCCAGACTACCAGGAACTCGTCCCTAGTGTCGCTGGCTACGGCAGGAAAATACTGATCTCTTGCTGCCGTAGAGATAGGAAAATTGATGCTCCGGAGCGTGCCAGTGATGTCCACGATCTGCCCGTAGATGTCGTAACCGGTATCAGTTGAGTTCCTGTCATCCTGCCAGACCACCAGGTAGCTGTGAAGGCCATCGTAGGCGGCAGCAGGGGACGTCTGGTTACTTAGCGTGGTGACGAGAGGGAAATTAGTGCCCAGAGTTTCCCCGTGGCTTGAAATCCGCTGCCCATAGATGTCTTCCTCGACGAAAGCGTAGTGCCGACTATCCTGCCAAATGGCTGAGTACTCTTCCTGGCCATAGTCCAGGGCCGGGTGCTCCTGGCTATTGGGGGCCACCGAGATAGGGAAATTCACGGTGGGATCGGCGCCGGGATTTCCGGCCGCGTCCAGAAGCTCCCCGCTGCGCGAGACTAATTGGGCGAATACGTCCCAGTTCCCGTAGCGCAGGTCCTGCCAAGCTATTAGATATTGGTTATTGTCGCTATCGTAGACGAGCGCGGGGTACTCCTGGTCATTGGCTGCCCTGGATATGGGGAAGTTAACCGACGGGTCGGCAGCGGGGTTGCCTTCGTCGTCCAGCGGTTCTCCAAGGGATGACACTCGCTGGGCGTAGATGTCAAAGCCGGTGCTGGCCGAATTTCTGTTATCGGCCCACGCCACCAAATACTCGTTATCTGCGTTGTTATAAGCCACGTCAGGATACCCTTGAAGACCTTCTGCCGTAGAGATGGGGAAGTTGTCGTTCAGTAAAGTGCCGTCGTGGGAGACTACTTGTCCGTAGATGTCCTCGCCGCTGGTTTGTGCGTTTCTATTGTCCCACCACACCGTCAGGTACTGATTGTCAGTGCTGTTGTAAGCCACGGCGGGATACCACTGGCGACCCGGTACTCTGGAAATGGCAAAGTCACTACCCGACTGTGTACAATCATCTGAAATCCTGCGTCCATAGATGTCCCAATCCCCGTGGCGATGGTCCTGCCAGACCACCAGGTACTCGCCAAGGGTGCTATTGTAGGTGATGTCGGGATACTGTTGACCGCCTGTTTCAGTGATGATAGGGCAATCGCTGCCTCCTGCTTCCCCATCGCCAGCGATCAGCCGTCCATAGATGTTGTAGCCAGTTATCACGCGATCTCTATCATCCCACCATACCACGAGGTACTCGTCCTTGGAGCTGTTATAGGCCACGGCGGGGTTGCGCTGATCGCTCGACGCTGTTGATAGGGGGAAATTCTCACCCTCTAGCTCCCCGTTCACCACCCACTGTCCGTATATGCTCCAGTGCCCCTCTCTGGAGTCTTCCCAGACAGACAGACAGCGGTCCTCTGGGCTGCAGGCGATGGCTGGGTTTCTTTGTCTCCCGTTGGGCACAAAGCTAATGGCGAAGTCACCACTGGCGCTGGATGGTCGCATTTCCTGAACCCCTGTTTCAGTGGTAGCCTTTGCTCTCCACTCTGCATGCGTTGGACGAAGGGATGTCAAAAGGGTTAGAAAAATCGCCAGAACCAATATCCCTTGGATCAGCAAGGCAGTGTTCGCTCGAGTCAGTTTAGGGAGCCTGATTTGCCCTCGACTATATTTCCCAACCATTTTCCGACCTCCTTTTGAAGCACGAGCAAACTCGGAAAATCCATTGATTCGATATGATTTAATATAATTATACCATAAAAACGCTAAAATGAAAAGAGGCAATTTTCTGGAGATTGAGTAGTGTGGGTTTGACATTATGGCTGACTTGGGCTAAAATGAATAACCGGGAAAGATCGCGAGTTGAAGTTTGCAGGGAGAGTCAACTGTGTCAATGAGTAGCGCGGAGATCAGGCAATCATTTTTGGATTTTTTCGCCAGCAAGGGGCACGCGATAGTGCCCAGCGCCTCGCTGGTGCCTGGCGATGATCCTACACTGCTGTTCACCAACGCGGGCATGAATCAGTTCAAGAACATCTTCCTGGGTTTGGAGAAGCGAGAGTACACGCGAGCCGCGGATACTCAGAAGTGCTTGCGGGTATCGGGTAAGCACAACGATCTGGAGGATGTAGGATATGATACTTACCACCATACCTTCTTTGAGATGCTGGGCAATTGGTCCTTTGGTGATTATTACAAAAAAGAAGCCATCGCCTGGGCCTGGGAGCTGCTCACCGATGTCTGGGGAGTGTCCAGAGATCGGCTCTGGGCTACGGTATTTCAGGACGACGAGGGTGAGCTGGAAACCGATGAGGAGGCGGCTTGCTATTGGGCCCAGGTCACAGACATAAATCCTGAACACATCCTCTATTTTGGCCGCCAGGACAATTTCTGGGAGATGGGTGACACCGGCCCCTGTGGGCCTTGCAGTGAGATCCACCTCGACAGGGGAGAGGAGGCCTGCGACCGCAAAGATGATCCCACTCACATTTGCGGCGTGAATAGCGGCTGTAGACGCTTTTTTGAGCTGTGGAACCTGGTGTTTATTCAATACAACAAGGATGATAGCGGAGTCCTCCACGAGCTGCCGGCCAAGCACGTTGATACTGGCATGGGCTTTGAGCGAATCGTGGCCGTCTTGCAGGGCGTCGTTTCCAATTATGCCACTGATTTATTTACCCCGATCATGGATCGCCTTCAGGAAATGCTCGCTCACAGCGCCGCCGAGCGCGAAGCAAACATCGTGGGCTATCGGGTTATCGCCGACCACAGCCGGGCGGTGACCTTCCTGATCGGCGATGGAGTGTTGCCAGGCAACGAGGGGCGCAACTACGTGCTGAGAATGATCCTGCGGCGTGCCGCCCGCTTCGGCCGCAAGATCGGATTTCCAGGCCCGTTCTTGAGCGAGGTTGCCAAGGTGGTCATCGAAACGATGGGCTCTTACTTCACCGAGCTACATAGCCGTCGAGAGTTCATCCTGCGGACCATCACCCAGGAGGAGGAGCGCTTTCAGCACACCCTGGACGTGGGGTTGGATCGGTTGGATGACCTTATCGCTGACCTGAGCGCGCAGGGAGAGGCGGTGATTCCGGGCGACGAGGCCTTCAAGCTCTACGACACCTATGGCTTCCCGTTGGACTTGACCAGGGACGTGGCCAAAGAGCGAGGATTCACTTTGGACGATGAGGGCTTCGAGGACGCGCTGGAGAAGCAACGGGAGCTAGCTCGGGCCGCTCAGCAGTTCGCTTTGGAGGTGGGGGGGAAGCTGGAAGTCTACAGAGATCTTCTGGACGAATTGAAGCGGACGGGATTGCTACCCATGATCGGCGTGGAGCATCTCTACAGCGAAGGAACGGAGACCGAGGCAAAAGTAGTGGCCATCGTGCGGGATAGGCAGGCGGTGGACTTGGCGCAGGAGGGCGATGAGGTCGAATTGGTGTTGACCGCGACTCCCTTCTACGTGGAGAGTGGCGGCCAGGTCAGCGATACCGGCGTGATCGTTTCCTCCCCATCATTCCCCCCAACCTTGGGGGGGAAAGTGGGGGGGACAGAGGGGGGGCAATGGGAGGTCGCCGTCAGCGATGTGCGGCAGCCTCTCCCAGGGCTCATCGTCCACATTGGAAAGGTGCGATTGGGTACGCCTTGGGTGGGCGACAACGCCCAGGCCGTGGTGGACTCCGAGCGACGGATGGACATCGCCCGCAACCACACTGCCACCCACCTCTTGCACAACGCGCTGCGCAAGATACTGGGCGAGCACGTCCAGCAGGCTGGCTCCCTGGTGGCTCCCGATCGCCTGCGTTTTGACTTTACTCACTCGGCCA
>VGOG01000004.1 GCA_016875995.1 Chloroflexota bacterium | reverse complement strand
CATCTCCGGCGTCTGGCGGAGGCCGGTGTAGATGACCTCCATTCCCGCATCGCGCAGGGCCCGCGCCACCACCTTGGCCCCCCGATCGTGGCCATCCAGGCCGGGTTTAGCGATCAAGACCCTGATTTTTTTCCTTCGCTTAGGCTCAGGACAAGTCTCAGGCATAGCACCTCCTTTTTCGCCGCCGTTACGCGGAGAATACTCTAAGACAAACGCCAGCCTCAGGGCACGCAAGGGCGCGGACTTGGCTGGCGTCTCAGCGGTGGCGGTGTTTGCTTCGTTGGCCTGAGCAACCATCAAGGGCACCTTCGCACCCAGCGGCCAAGTTTCGTTGAGTCACGTCAATGCTTCAACAGTGCTTCAATCTCCCGAATCAGTACGGGAAGATTGGGACGGGTAAAACTCATGTCCGGGGCAGGAATACGGTGGTGTTTGACATCGGGTGGAATATGCTTGTGATGGGGATGGGTACTCTGCAACTCTGGTACATCTGGATGGGGCATCGAGTCATACCACCACACCGGCTCACCTTCATACGTAAGTTCATAAGAATATCTGACGATGCGATGAGCAACAAAGTCAACTTGCTCAAACACGCGCAGCATGTGCCCAGAGCGAAACACGACGTCCCCCCGCGTGATTCCTATGGTCTGGCTGGTGGTGTATACGGCTACGGTATGACTCTCAATGGTAGCACGATCAGCCAGCAGGAAGAAAATCAGCCGGGCATAGTCTCCGTAAGTGTTCAGAGCATCTGACATGGTTAGGCCGGTACGCGCAATTGACTAATGTGCAAGTCCAACAACGAAGCAGGCGCGTCGAGTTTTCTTAAACGTTGCTCTACCGCCTGTGCATAACGCTGGCGACGGTCCTGGCAGATCTCATACCAGCCAGACCATTCCATATACTCCCGGATTTCATCCGGGTCTTCATCGCGCAGTTGCCCTTGCTGATAGACACGATAAAAGGTCTCAGAAAGCAAGCCGTATTTCTGCTCAAACCAGCGTAGAGCAGATTCTGCTTCATAGATGTCCCTTAACAGGCTTTCGGCCGTGATCGTTTCTCTATCCATAGTGCACCTCCACTTTTTGGCCTGACGCGATTTTGATGCCGCATCATATTCAGTATACACCAACGAGCCAAAAGACACAAATGCAATTCACGCTTGCCGTAAGCGGGTACAAAACGCCAACCTCAGGGCACGCAGGGTACGGGGTTGCTTCTCCTGGCTTACAAAATTACCGGCTCCCGGTACTCGCCAAATACCTCGCGGAACACGCCGCATATCTCACCCAAAGTGGCATAAGCTCGCACCGCATCGAGAATATAGGGCATCAAGTTCTCAGTGCCCTGGGCGGCCTCCCGCAGGGCTTCCAGCCGCTGGGCCACCAGCTCGTTGTCCCGCTCCCTCCTGATCCGGGCCAGCCGCTCCCGCTGCCGCCGCTCTCCCTCGCGGTCTATCTCCAAAAGGGGAATGGTCAGCGGCTCCTCGGTCAGATAGTCGTTGACGCCGACGATGGTGCGCTGGCCGGTGTCAATCTCGCGCTGATAACGGTAGGCACTTTCGGCGATCTCCCGCTGCGGGAAGCCTCTCTCGATAGCGCCTAACATTCCCCCCAGGGCCTCGATCTTCCGAAAGTACTCGTAGGCTTCCTCCTCCATGCGATTGGTCAGGGCCTCGACGAAGTAGCTGCCCGCTAGAGGGTCTACAGTGTTGGTCACGCCGCTTTCGTGGGCGATGATCTGCTGGGTGCGGAGGGCGATGCGCACGGCGGACTCCGCGGGCAGGGCCAAAGCTTCGTCCATGGAGTTGGTGTGCAGGCTCTGCGTCCCGCCCAGCACGGCGGCCAGGGCCTGGATGGCCGTGCGCACGATGTTGTTCTCCGGCTGCTGAGCGGTGAGGGAGCAGCCGGCGGTCTGGGTGTGAAAGCGCATCCACCAGGAGCGGGGGTCCTTAGCACCGAATCGTTCTTTCATCTCCCGCGCCCAGATCCTTCGCGCCGCCCGGAATTTGGCGATCTCCTCGAAGAAGTCGTTGTGGGCGTTGAAGAAGAAGGACAGGCGAGGGGCGAACTCGTCCACGTCGAGGCCGCGCTCCATGCCCGCCTTGACGTACTCGAAGCCGTCGGCCAGGGTAAAGGCCAGCTCCTGGGCAGCGGTAGCGCCGGCCTCGCGGATGTGATACCCACTGATGGAGATGGTGTTCCACCTGGGTAGATACTTGGAGCCGAACTCGAAGGTGTCTACTACCAGGCGCATGGATGGCCTGGGAGGGAAGATGAATTCCTTTTGAGCGATGTACTCTTTGAGGATGTCGTTCTGGATGGTGCCGCCCAGAACCTCCATAGGGATGCCCTTTTTTTCGGCGGCGGCGATGTACATGGCCCAGGTGACGGCGGCGGGGGAGTTGATGGTCATGGAGGTGGTGATCTCGTCCACGGGGATGCCGTCGAACAGGATCTCCATGTCGGCCAGGGAGGAGACGGCCACCCCGCACTTGCCGAACTCCCCTTCGGCCTGGGGGTCGTCGGTATCGTAGCCGTACAAAGTGGGCATGTCGAAGGCCACCGACAGGCCGGTCTCGCCGTGCTCCAGGAGGTACTTATAGCGGACGTTGGTCTCCTCGGCGGTGCCGAAGCCGGCGAACATGCGCATCGTCCACAGCCGCCCCCGATACATCGTGGGATGCACGCCGCGGGTGAAAGGGTACTGGCCGGGAAAGCCCAGGTCGCGCTCGTAGTCCAGGTCGGCAATGTCCAGGGGGGTGTAGAGGCGTTCTATAGGAGCACCGGAGGTAGTGATAAACGTGTCGCGCCGTTCGGGGAAGCGGTTCAGCGTCTTCTGGAGGGTGGTCTCTTCCCACTTCTCACACCCCCCCTTTATCACGGCGAGTTCTTCTTTATCAAACATTTGGCACCTCACGTCAGATCAGTTCGTTCTCCAATACAATTTCCTCTAACTTGCGTTGCATAGTCTGCATACCATCCACCGCTTCTTTAGACACAACAATGGTCGTGTCTAACGCTGTATCCATGCTACCACCTCCTGAACGATGTGCCCTTGTTTGGGCTTCAGTATTCAATCCCCCGCCGCCCCGTTACCCCCTCCGCATACGGATGCTTGATGTCCAGCATCTCCGTCACCAGGTCGGCCCGCTTGACCACCTCGGGATGAGCATGGCGGCCGGTGAGCACCAACTCCACCTTCCTCGGCTTAGCATCGAGCAGGCCCAGCACTTCGGCCAGGCTGATGAGGCCGAAGTCCAGCGCCACGTTGATCTCGTCGAGGATCACGATGTCATGCTGACCGCCGGTGATGATCTGGCGGGCGTGATCCAGGGCCTGGTGAGCCTGACGGATGTCCTCAGGGTCGGGGTTGTTTTTGTCCACGAATTCGGGGCGGCCAAACTGACGCAAGGTGATGTTGGGCAGCTTCTCTACACTGACCAGCTCACCGTAATCGGGCCAGCCTTTCATGAACTGGATGATGTAGACTTTGAGCCCTTGCCCTGCTGCCCGCAGGGCTAATCCTAAGGCAGCGGTGGTCTTGCCCTTGCCAGGCCCGGTGTAGACCTGGATGAGTCCGCGTTCTAAAGTCATGAGATTCTCCTTTTGATCAGTGCTTCTCGATCAGCTCCATGAGCACACCGTGGGTGCTTTTGGGATGGATGAAGGCTACTCGGCCGTGCGCTCCCTGACGCGGCTGCGTGTCAATGAGTTGGACTTCCTTGGCCGCCAAGTCCTGCAGCGCGGCCTCGATGTCCTCTACCTCGAAGCAGACATGGTGCAACCCCTCGCCCCGCTTCTCCAGGAACTTGGCAATGCTGCTATCGGCGGTGATCGGCTCTACCAGCTCGATTTCGCTCGCGCCCACAGGCAAGAAGGCAGCCTTTACCCCTCGCTCTGGCACTTCTTTGACGTCGGTCAATTCTAGCCCCAGGGCTCCCTCATAAGTCTGCAGAGCCTCCTCGATGCTGTGCACGGCGATGGCGATGTGATCTATCTTTTTGATCATGGTTTCACCTCTCAGGGAATGTTCCACCACTCGAATACTTCAGCGGCGCGCTCGCGCTTGAGGGGCACCTTTCGCTCCCATGCCCCGGTAGCCAGCGAGCGCAACGTCCTCTTATCCCCAATCAGAAACAGCTTCGACTCAGCCAACACATTGGCCACCACACCGTAGCCCAGTTGAACCTTGCTGCGGAAGCTCTGGGGGGTGCGGACGTAGCAGGTGATCTCCCTTCCGATGGAGTCTTGAACCTCCTCGGCCCTGGCTCGAAGCTCTTGCTTGGAGACGTCTCCCACTACAAAGATAGGTATGGGATCGGTTGGCTTTTCCTGTCCGGCAGCAACGGGGCCATGGACAAAGGCGACTTCGACCCGCTGGTCAGCCTGTCCTGGATCCCCCCGGACAACCTTCAGGCCGACCGCCTTGAGGAGCATCCTTCTCAGCTCTGGGAACAGGCCGTGGCTACGGTTGCCCTGAAAGTATACCTTGTTGGCCTCGGTGGACTTGTGAATCACTCCCAGAGCTTCCAGATTCTCGGTTTCCCGCTGGATGGAGCGGATGACCAGGCCGGTTATCGTCTCGATCTCCCGCTGATAGAACTTCGTGTCGGGGTTCAATAACAAGAGGCTCAGGATTTGAACCCGTGCCGATGAGGAAAAGAGCTCTTTCAACATGGTACACCTCCGTTATATATGCAATTGGTGAAGTGAACCAATTGATGGCGAGGAGTTGCACTCCGAGCCCTCGTTCGGGAGTACACCTCCCTCACATCAGGTGGTTATATATGCAAATTGTAGTCAACATTAGCTTAACGATATTATAATATTGGCATCAATGGCATTGCGAGGAGTGGAGCGACGAAGAATCTCCGCTGTTGAGGGCAATTCGCCTGGAGATTGCCTCGCTCCGCTACTCAGAAACTTGGTTCGTAGTGGCGACTTTAGTCGCTCTGCCGCCAAACAACGGCTAAAGCCGTCACTACGAACCTTGCCCAAGTTTCTGCCCCCTACGGATGGCGTGATTCGCCATGGAAAACTCGCAATGGCAAGTGTAAAATGTATACAGATTGCAGTCAGCCACATTCACCAAGCACCAGCCTGTTTCTGGTGCAAAACTCAGCAGAGGCGGCTCCCACGCCGCCGAATGGCCGGGCGTGGGAGCCCGGCCAGCTAGTTTTGCACCAAGAACTAGCCTATAGCGCCAGCGAGGGTTTGTACTCGCCGAATACCTCTCGCAGCACGCCACAGATTTCACCCAAAGTGGCGTAAGCTTCTACGCACTCCAGGATGATGGGCAGCAGATTCTCTTCGCCTTGCGCCATCTCCCTCAATCGAGTCAGCAAGGTCTGCACTTTGTCGCCGTCGCGCCGCTCCTTGAGGGCCTGGAGCCGCTCGATCTGCCGCTCCCGTACCGCAGGGTCAACCTTCAACCGTCGCAAGGTGGTTTCCTCTTCCACCACGAACTCGTTGACGCCCACCACGATCTGCTCTCCTCGCTCCACGGCTCGCTGGTAGCGGTAGGCGCTCTCCTGGATCTCTCGCTGCATGAAACCCCGCTCAATAGCCACCAGCGCTCCACCTAGCGTGTCAATTTTCTCGATGTATTCCTGGGCCCTCTGCTCGATTTCGGTGGTCAGTGCCTCAACGTAGTAGCTGCCGGCCAGGGGATCCATAGTGTTGGCCACCCCGCTCTCGTGGGCGATGATCTGCTGGGTCCTGAGAGCGATCTGCACCGATTTCTCTGTGGGCAGCGATAGCGCCTCGTCGCGGGAGTTGGTGTGCAACGATTGGGTGCCGCCCAGCACAGCAGCCAGGGCCTGGAGGGTCACTCGCACCACGTTGTTATCGGGCTGCTGAGCGGTCAGGGTGCAACCCGCCGTCTGGGTGTGAAAGCGCAACATCCAAGAGTGGGGCGCGCGTGCTCCGAACCGTTCCTTCATGATCCTGGCCCACAGCCGGCGAGCTGCTCTAAACTTGGCCGCCTCCTCCAGAAAATCGTTATGGGAGTTAAAGAAAAAGGAAATCCGGTCGGCAAACTCGTCCACGTCCAGGCCAGCTTGGACGGCTGCCTCCACGTAGGCGATGGCGTTAGCCAGGGTGAAGGCCACCTCCTGCACGGCCGTCGCTCCAGCCTCGCGGATGTGATAACCGGAGATGGAGATGGTGTTCCAGCGAGGGAGGTTTTCTTTGCAGTAAGCGAATATATCGGTGATAAGGCGCATGGATGGTTGGGGTGGAAAGATGTAGGTCCCACGAGCTACGTATTCTTTCAGGATATCGTTCTGGATAGTGCCCTGCAATGCCTTGGGATCTACCCCTTGCTTTTTGGCCACCGCGATGTACATAGCGAGGAGGATGGCTGCCGGGGCGTTGATGGTCATGGAGGTGCTGACTTTATCGAGGGGGATGCCTTCAAAGAGGACTTCCACATCATCCAGGGAATCAATGGCCACGCCGACCTTTCCGACCTCCCCTTCGACCAGCGGATGATCTGAGTCGTAGCCGATCTGGGTGGGCAGGTCAAAGGCCACGGAGAGGCCCGTCTGACCTTGAGAGAGAAGATACTTATAGCGGCGGTTGGACTCCTCAGCGGTGGCATAGCCTGCGTATTGACGCATCGTCCAGAGACGGCCACGGTACATGGTGGGATACACGCCGCGGGTGAAAGGGTATTGACCTGGAAAACCCAAATCCTCAACGTAGTCTATTTCCTCTTCCTTCGGTGTGTAAACTCGCTCAACCTCGATGCCTGAACTGGTTTCAAAGCGGTCCCGACGCTCAGGATAGCGTCGAAGAACATGCTCGAGAATCTCGCGCTCCCAGCGCTCTCTGTCAAAAAAGTCTTTGCTCATCTCCCTCCTATTCGGACTTTTGGTGGAGAAACCGGGTTTCTGAGTCCAGCTATGAGAAGGATGCGGTAGAATATTACCCTACATCAGAAAGCTTGTCAAGTTTTACTTCGAGGGGAGGCTGGGAGAAGGCTCTTTGCTTTTAAATTCACTCTGTGATATAATTTAAAAAATAGTAAAGGCTCGCCAAGATCACTGAGAATGGGAGGTTCAAAGAATGACGAAGAATAAAGTTCTAGCGGTAACAGTAGTGGTTGCTCTAGGCCTTCTCTGGGCCTGGACGGCTATGGTGACGGCCTCGATTGGGGAGTTGGAGTTTGTGGGCTTCCCCAGCGAAATCACCGTCACTGGCGAGGAAGTTCGGCTCGAAGGATGGTTGAGGTTCAACGAGAAAGAACACACCCAGTCAACTAATATTCGCCTGTGGGTATCTGGGCACGAGGGACGAATCGAGCCCAATTTTATAGCGGGCCCCCTGTACGATGGGGATATGGTCCCCATCACCGTCTACCTCAAAGGAGTCCTGGGGGTCGCCACCCTGAACGCCGACGACCCCCGGTGCCCGGTCGGAAGCTGGACCATCAAGCTCGTAGAAGCAACCCCGACGAGCACCCCGACAAGTACACCTACCAGTACCCCCACACCGACGAGCACGCCCACCTCTACCTCGACGCCGACCCACACGCCCACCCCCACGGCGACACCTACAGATACGCCAACCGCCACGCCGACCCCCACGCCTACGCCGACCCCTAAACTGGGCGTGCCCTTCCAGGTGCCCATCATCCAGGCGGAGCAAGGCTGGGAGACGCTGATCCAGGTGCAGAACGTGGGCTTTCTGCCCACCGGAGCCATAATGTTCCTGTGGGGGGAATTCTCCGACATGTGCCCCTTCAACGACCCCGGCCCCATAGCCCGCCTCTGTTCCGCTTCCATCCCTCCCGGCAGCGCCTGGACAGTGAGGGGGGATGTCCTCGCCGGGGCGATGGCGGCTATAGTCTATCCGGTCTCGCTGGACCAATCAGTTACGAAATGCGAGGAGGCCCAGGCCGCGGTAGGCGATTCCTCGGCCTGGCTGACCTGGATAAGACAGTGGGAAGCTGAAGCTCGAGGTGGGGCCTTGGCAGTGACAATCCATCGGGTGGGACCGGACGATGGTGGCACAACCGTCTCCAGCGCCTACACCGGCATCTCAGAGGAACTGGATGAGCCAGGCCTTACGTTCGTTTACTCTGCCCCGCTGAACAAAAGGGCTTATGATGGCTCTGACACGGAGCTCATTATCCAGAACTCAGGCGTGATATGTGCCTCGGTATGGGTAGACTACCAGGGGCAGGGCATCTGCCGGACGGAGCGTTCTCAACACATCGAGCATATAGCGCCAGGCGAAGCGTATCGCACGGGCGTGCCCGACAATCTGGGCGATGGCTGGCGGGGATCAGCCTCGATCAGGGCCAACGTGCCCCTGGGCATCGTGGTGGACGAATGGGGCCATGGAATGTTATTCACCCATCAGTTGCCATTGTTGGAAGAGGTTGGCAGTTCTCTGGTTAGTTTTGCTCCCTTGATCTACCTGAGCCAGGACTGGAGCATCGCCATCCAGGTGCAGAACCTGACTCAGACGGGACAGCCCACCTTCGTCACAGTAAGCTTCTTAGATGGCAACGGAGTCTCAGTCCACTCCCTGAGTGATTGGATATGCGCCAAAGGCTCCGAGACCTTCTACGTCCCGACCTTCGATGCACTGCCTGGTCAGTTTATAGGCGCGGCGGTGATCGCATCGCAAAGCCATATCCTGCCGCCGACAAAAGATGAGATCCCCGGCGCGCCGATCTATGCTATGGTAAAGCTGCTCAGCTCTAGAACAGGACAGGGGATGAGCTACAATGCCATACCGCAGGATCAAGTGGAGGGAATAGAGGCCATCGCCCTGCCTCGCCTGGTCAGGAACGATCAGGGCTGGAGCTCAGAGATCGCCTTTCGCAATAACTCAGCCCAGAATAGACTGCACGTCGCGCTGGACATCTACGGTGGGTATGGCCTGTTAACCACTGTGCCCTTGACGATCGAACCCAGCCACGTGAGCTACGTCAGGCTAGCCGACCTGGGCAGCGTGCCCGATGCCTTCATGGGCTCGGGGGTGATGTGGGTCACAGATGTGGAGGGGAGCGGGCCGCTTCTGCCGGCCGTGGTGGTGGTGGAGAGAGCCAGCGGCAGCGGCGATTTGGCCAAGGGCTACGAGGGCATCCCGCTGACTGACGGCTATCCTCGCGGTGATGACCACGAACCGACGGTCACACCAACCGCCACGCCGACAACAACCAACACCCCGACGCCCACGCCAACGGCCACGCCGGATCTGACCGGCACACCGACATCTACGCCGACATCTACGCCGACCTCGACGCCGACCTCGACGCCGACAACCACGCCGGAGCACCCGCCAACGCTGATGCAGATATACCTGCCACTCATCACCACAAGCTAGCAACAATGGGCGTGCGAACATCGGCCAGTGAGTTCTTGCCGCTCGGTTCACTTCGTGATAAACCTGGGGGCGGATAATGTCGGGAGTAGAAAAGGAATGCTAGCCAAGGTCACCAGTTGCGCCGTGGTCGGCCTGGACGGAGCCATCGTTGAAGTAGAAGTAGACACCTCGCGTGGGCTGCCCAGCCTGACCATCGTCGGTCTGCCCGACGCGGCGGTCCAGGAATCGCGGGAGAGGGTCAGGTCGGCCATAAAGAACTCAGGGTTGATCTATCCCGACAAACGCCTTACCGTCAACCTGGCCCCGGCCGACCTGCGCAAAGAGGGCCCGGCCTACGACCTGCCCATCGCCGTGGGCATCCTCCTGGCTTCTGAGCAGGCCTGGCCGGACCGGGTCGAGAACGGCCTCTTCGTCGGTGAGCTCTCCCTCGACGGTAGCGTTCGCCATACCACCGGCATCCTCCCCATAGCTGCACTGGCCAAAGAGCGCGGCCTTCACACTGTCTTCGTGCCGGCAGTGGACGCGCCGGAAGCGGCCCTCATCCAGGGGCTAGAGGTTATACCCGTGACGGACCTCTCGTCTCTCGTCAGCCACCTCCAGGGGCTGCGCTCCATCGAGCCGTATTGCTGCCACCTGGACCTCAGCGCCGGCAAGCCCCCACCCTACGCGGTGGATTTCTCCCACGTGAAGGGCCAGGAGCACGTGAAGCGGGCCCTGGAGGTGGCGGCGGCCGGCGGCCATAACGTGCTCATGACCGGGCCGCCGGGTGCCGGCAAGACCTTGCTGGCGCGCTCCATGCCTTCCATCCTGCCCCGGATGACGACGGATGAGTGCCTCGAGGTGACCAAGATCTACTCTGTGGCCGGATCACTGCCGCCGGAGACCCCGCTGATTCAACATCGGCCTTTCCGCGCTCCCCATCATACCATCAGCCACGCTGGTCTGGTGGGGGGAGGACAATGGCCTCGTCCCGGAGAGATTAGCCTCTCACACTGTGGTGTCCTCTTCCTGGATGAACTACCCGAGTTCGGCATGCGAACCCTGGAGGTTTTGCGTCAACCCCTGGAGGATCACATCGTGACCATCTCCCGGGCTCAAGGGTCTTTGACTTTTCCCGCCAACTTCATGCTGGTTGCGGCTATGAATCCTTGTCCCTGTGGCTATTTTGGCGATCCCGTCAAGGAGTGTACCTGCTCCCTCTCGATGGTCAGTCGCTACCAGAAGCGCATCTCCGGGCCACTGCTGGACCGCGTTGACATCCACATCGAGGTGCCCAGGGTGGAGTACGACAAGCTGACCGACGATCGGCTGGGGGAGAAATCTGAGGACATCAGGGCCAGAGTCGAGAAAGCGCGGGAAATGCAACGGGGGCGCTTTGCTGGCCTGGGTGGGCAGAGCACACCGGCCATACGTTGCAACGCCGACATGGGGCCGGCTGAGGTGAGGGAGTATTGTCGCTTGGACGAGGCGGGGCGCAGCTTGCTGAAGGCGGCCATGCAGCAGCTTTCGATGAGCGCCAGGGCTTTTCACCGCGTGCTGAAGCTGGCTCGCACCATCGCCGACCTGGCAGACTCGGAGCGGATAGAGACCGCACATCTGGCAGAGGCCATCCAGTACCGGCCGCGGAGGCGCGATTAGTTGTCAACAAGGTGAATCAGTAGCCACAAGCCAAACTTGATAATATACGCGACATGTGATATAGTAGTAGAGAGATCATATTAACGCGCTGGCTAAGGCGAGAACGAACCAACCAATGGCAAAGTTGAAACGTCGCGAGGAATCGAATACAACGCGAGAGTTGCTGGAGAAGGCCAGTAAGCGCGGGTACATCACCTCTACCGAGATATTAGAGGCCTTTCCCCGGGCAGAGAAGGACCTTCCCCAACTGGAAGAGCTCTTCGTCTACCTCCATGACCAGGGCATTGATATCTACGAAAGCGAGGAAGAGGCCAAAGAGGAAAGAAGGAAGGCAGAGACAGGGGAGGCGTCGGCCCTGGTGGAGGATATGGAGGGGGTCCTTGACCTGAGCGAAATCGCTGCCGACGACACCATCACCTTGTATCTCAAGGAGATGGCCCGCGTGCCCCTTCTAACACCTGAGCAAGAGATAGAGCTGGCTCAGCAGGTGGAGCATGGACGGGTGGCCCGACGGCGCCTCGCTAGAGACGGCCATGACCTCGAGGAAACGGAGAGGCTGATGCGGGAGATCGAGCGGGGTGAAGAAGCCCGCCAGCATCTCATCAAGGCCAACACCAGGCTGGTGGTTAGTATAGCCAAGAGGTATCTGGGCCACGGAGTGCCCTTCCTGGACCTTATCCAGGAAGGCAACCTCGGTTTGATGAAGGCCGTGGAAAAGTTCGATCACCGGCGAGGCCATCGCCTGTCTACCTACGCCACCTGGTGGATCCGCCAGTCCATCACCCGAGCCCTGGCCGAGCAGGGGCGAACTATCCGCGTTCCGGTGCACATGAGCGATCGCATCCGAAAACTATACCGCATAGCGCGAGAATTGGAGCAGGAATTGGGGCGCCAACCTAGCCCGGAAGAGATAGCTGAGGAGGTCGCACTGGAGCCAGAGAAGGTGCAGTGGATGCTCAGGGCCTCACGGCGCCCCATCTCCTTGGAGAGACCGGTGGGCGAGGAGGACGATAACGAATTGGGGGACTTCATCGAGGACGAGAAGGTCATCGCACCCTCTGAAGCCGCCTACCAACGCCTGTTGGCAGAGACAATGGGGGACGTGTTGAGTACCCTCAGCCCCAGGGAGGCGCGCATCCTACGGCTGCGCTTCGGCCTCCAGGACGGACATAGCTATACCCTGGAGGAAGTGGGGCAGAAATTCGGCCTGACCAGAGAACGCATCCGCCAAATCGAGGGCGAAGCTTTACGCAAGCTGCGTCACCCCCGGCGCAGCCGCCATCTCAAGACCTATCTAGGCTAGTTCTTGTGGCGAAACTGGCAGGCCAGGCTCCCACGCCTGGCAATTCGGCGGCATGGGCGCCGCCTCTGCTGAGTTTTGCACCAGAAACTAGCTAGTCCTATTGAGCAGCATGAACATCGTCGTAACCGGTTCCATCGCCTACGACTATCTGATGAGCTTTCCGGGCCTGTTCACCGAGTATATCCTGCCCGACCAACTGGACCGCCTCTCCCTCAGTTTCCTGGTGGACGAGATGCGCCGACAACGGGGAGGCTGCGCGGCCAACATCGCCTACAACCTGGCTCTGCTGGGCGAGCGCCCACGGGTTATGGCCACGGCGGGGCAGGACTTCGGTGAATATCGCCAGTGGCTGGAACAACAAGGGGTGGATACTTCGCTCATCCGCGATGAGCCTGACCTGTTCACCGCCTCTTTCTTTGCCAACACTGACCAGGGTGGCCACCAGATCGCCAGTTTCTACACCGGTGCGATGGCCCGCGCACGGGAGCTTTCCTTCCACGACTTAGAGACTGACGAGATTGACCTGGTCGTCATCTCCCCCAACGACCCCCAGGCGATGGTGAAGTACGCTGCCGAGTGCCAGGAACTGGGCATCCCCTACCTGTATGACCCCAGTCAGCAGATCGTCCGCCTCACTGGCGAGCACCTGCGGAAGGGGCTCGAGGGGTGTTACCTGCTGGTGATCAACGATTACGAGATCGAACTATTGCGGGAGAAGACCGGCCTGAACACCGAAGCGATCCGCCACACCCCGTCCTGCGCCTGCGTCGTCACTTTGGGAGCGGAGGGGGCGCGCATCTGGGCGGGAAGGGACGTCTACGACATCCCGGCGGTGCCCCCCCGGCGAATCGAAGACCCTACCGGGATCGGGGACGCCTTCCGTGCAGGACTGATCAAGGGGCTGGCCCTGGGCCTCTCCTGGAACCTGGCGGGGCGGATGGGGACGCTGGCGGCTACCTACGTCCTGGAGCAGACCGGCCCGCTGAGCCATCACTACACCCTGGCCGAGTTCGTCACCCGTTTCCGAGAGCACTTCGACGACGATCGGGCACTGGATGTATTACTGTAGCGAATGGCGAATAGCGAATAGCGAATAGCGAATAGCGAACAGGAGGCATTCATGGAACCGTCGCACTTTCGTATCAGGAAGGTCGAGAACAAATTAGACCTGATGGAATTCATCAAGTTTCCCTGGCGGGTCTATCGGGATGACCCTTACTGGGTGCCTCCACTTATCAGTGAACGGAAGGATTTCCTGGATCCTCAGAAGAACCCCTTCTTCGAGCACGCGGAGGTAGAGCTGTTCTTAGCCCAGCGGGATGGTGAGACAGTCGGCACTATCGCCGCTATCATCAACGACAACCACAACGCTTTCCACGAAGAGAAGGCCGGCTTCTTCGGCCTGTTCGAGGTGATCGAAGACTACGCCGTGGCCGATGGGTTGCTGACCACCGCCAGGGACTGGGTCAAGGCCCAAGGCATGGATGTTATCCGCGGCCCGATGAACATGTCCGTCAATGACGAGTGCGGTCTTTTGGTAGATGGCTTCGACTCCAGCCCGGTAGTGATGATGACCTATAACCCCCGCTATTACGTGGATTTCATCGAGCGGAGCGGTTTCGTTAAGGCCAAGGATCTCTACGCCTACATCGTCAGCACAGACATATTCAACAATAAGGTAGAGAATATACCCCCTAAGTTCCTGCGGGTCGCAGAGGCTGCCCGAAAGAGGGCGGGAGTGCGAGTGCGCAAAATCAACATGCAGGACTTCGACGCCGAGGTGGAGAAGGCGAAGGCCGTCTACAACTCGGCCTGGGAGAAGAATTGGGGCGCTGTGCCCATGACCGACGCAGAGTTCGATCATTTGGCCCACGGTCTCAAAAAGTTCCTGGATCCAGACCTGCTCCTCGTCGCCGAGGTAGACGACAGGCCGGTTGGCATCTTCGTGGGCCTTCCCGACGTCAATCAACCCCTGCTTCACGTGAACGGGCGACTTCTCCCCTTTGGCTGGATCAAGTACCTGTGGTACCGCCGAAAGATAGATATGCTCAGGGGATTGATAATGGGTGTCATCGAAGAATACAGGGAGCGGGGCATTGACGCCCTGATGTACGTCGAGGCGGCTAAGGAGGCTTTCCGGAAGGGGTATAAGCGATGTGAGATGTCGTGGATCCTGGAAGACAATGTGATGATGAACAGGATAATTCAGAGGATAGGTGGAGAAGTCTACAAGACCTATAGGATCTATGAGATGGACTTGTAGGGGCACGGATTTGCACAGATGAACACAGACAAGCTTCCAACTTTCATCTGGGGGTCTGACAGTTTATGAGCTCAAAGCGACCTCAAACGACGGAGTTTCTAGGGGATAGGGCTGCCATCATCAGCGCTTTTCGCAACCGCGATTTCCGTGCCCTGTGGATAGGATTGCTCATCTCCCAGATAGGCGATAACTTCCTCATCGTCAGCATTATATTTGTTATCAGCACTCTCACAGGCTCGCCCTTGGCTCTGGGAATACTGGCCCTGGTCGCTACCTTGCCCCAGCTCTTCTTGGGCCTGATCGGTGGGGTCTTCGTTGATCGCCTGGACCGCAAGTTGGTAATGATTGTCTCCGACATCGTGCGCGGCCTGGTGGTCCTCGCCCTGCTCCTCGTCCAACGGGCGGATCAGTTATACATACTTTACATCGTTAGCTTCGTGATGGTCACGGTGGGCGTCTTCTCCAACCCGGCCCGCAATGCTGTCATCCCCGTCATTGTCAGCGGTGAAATCTTACTCACGGCCAACGCCCTGATTCAAGCCAGTCAGATCATCTCCGTGATCTTGGGCGCATCCATAGCCGGTTTGGTCATCGGTCGGCTTGGCCCGGCCTCCGCGTTCATCTTCGACTCCTTCTCTTTCGCTGTCTCTGCTGTGGCTGTCGCTGCTATGAACATACCGCCAGTGAATTCTACTCCGGACAAGACCGGAACCCGAGTCATCTGGAATCAACTGCTAGAGGGATTGCTGTTCATCAAGCAAAGTTCCCGCCTGCTCCACGTTATGATCACTACGGCTGTGGCCACTTTGGGCTTTGGAGCCATCATGATCTTGGGGATCATTTACCTCAAACAAGTATTGGGCATAGGGCCCGAAGGATTCGGTTTCTTGTACGCATTCCAAGGGCTCGGGGTAGTTATTGGAGGAGCGATAATCGGCCGCTTTGCTTCTAACTCGCACAGCAACCGGGTTGTGGGGGGCTGTATGGTGATCCTGGGGCTGGCTATCATTGCCTTCGCGGTGGCTCCTAGCTATCCCCTCGTCCTGGTTGCCGTAGCCATTATTGGCCTGAGCATCGTCGTCGCCCGTGCTGCCCTGGCTACACTGACTCAGCGTCTGGTCCCCGACGAGAAGCTGGGACGGGTGAGCAGCGCTGTAAGCATGGTTATCGGCGCCTCCACCAGTGCCTCCATGGCCCTCTCTGGTATCTTCGGCAACCTGGTTGGCGTGCAGGCCGTCTTCATAACGGCCGGCGTCATCACCATCGCCGCTGGCGTGGCCGCATCTCACACCCTCCAGGGAGTCGAAAGGGCAACGAAAAGGGGATGAAGTCTGTCACTTCATCCCCTTTTTCATTTGGGATCCCCTCACTCTAGCCCATAGCGGCCACACTCTCCCCAAATTCCAGCAGGCTCCGTACATCTTCGGGACTTCTGGCCTCGGCGTAGACGCGCAGCACGGGCTCTGTACCTGAGGGGCGGATCAGGAGCCAGGAATCATCGGCCAGCAAGTACTTGACCCCGTCGAGGGGCTCCACCTCGACGACCTCCTGTCCCCCCAGGGAGTCCGGCACGTCGCTGGTAAGCCGGGCGACCACCTCTTTTTTGGCAACAGGGGAGCGGAGTGGGATATCGTGGCGGGCATAGTGGGCCGGGCCAACGTCGGCCTGGAGCTCAGCCACGAGTTTGTGCAGCGGAGCACCGGCCGCCGCGACGATCTCTAACAGCAGCAGCCCCATCAGCACGCCGTCCCCTTCCGGGATGTGACCCTTGATGCTGAGCCCGCCCGATTCCTCCCCACCGATGAGCACGTTGCCTTTCAACATGTGGTCGGCGATGCGGTTGAAGCCCACCGGCGTCTCCACCAACGGCAGGCCATAGCGCGAGGCCAGCCGGTCCACCATACGGGTGGTAGAGACGCTCTTGACCACCGTCCCGCTCCATCCCCGCTCCTCAACCAGATGCTGCAGGGCCAGGGCGAAGATGTGATGGGGGTCCACGAAGTTACCGTGGGTGTCCATCGCGCCGATGCGGTCGCCGTCCCCGTCGGTAGCCAGCCCCAGGTCGGCGTGGTGGGTCTGGATGGCTGCCCCCAACGCGCTCAGGTAATGGGCTACCGGCTCGGGGTGGATGCCGCCAAAGCCGGGGTTCATCTCGCCGCGGATTTCGTACACCCGGCATCGCGTGCGGGCCAGCATGTCGGCGATGCACTTGCGGCCCGAGCCGTACATGGCATCGGCCACCACCCGTAGTTCACCGGCCGAGATCACGTCCAGGTCCACCACGTGGCTGAGGTGCTCGTAGTAGGCCCAGGCAGGACAGAAGCGCTGGATGAGCCCCTGGTCTAGCGCCACCTGGTAGTCCATCACGTTAGGCCCACGAGCCATCTCCTGGTTGCGTGCCAGGTAGACTTCGATGCGCTCCGCCTGCTCCGGCAGCGCCGCCCCGCCGAAGGCGGCCTTGAGCTTGACGCCATTGTAGCGTGGCGCGTTGTGGCTGGCGGTGATCATCACCCCGGCAGCGGCCTTCTTGTGGACGACGGCGTAGGAGATGGCCGGCGTGGGAGCGTCGGCGCGGGTGAGGTGGGCGACGATGCCGTTGCCGGCCAGGACGCGGGCCACCTCGGTGGCGTAGCGGTCGGAGAGGAAGCGGGTGTCGAAACCGATGACCACCTCAGGCTGGCCGTCGCCGGCTTCCTCCAGCACGTAGTCGGCGATGGCCTGGGCCACCAGCCGCAGATTGGCAAAGGTGAAAGTGTCAGAGATGACGGCCCGCCAGCCGTCGGTGCCGAACTTGATGGTCATGTTGTGTCTCCTGAGATAGTCTTTTCACGGAGGAGGAAGGCAAAGTCTGCGGGGCGGATGGCGGTCACACCACGCTCCTGTAAAAAGCGTAGCAGCACCTGGTCGTCGTGAAAGTCCTCGTCGCCGCTGACCAGGTGAGTGGCTTGGCCCAGGATAGCCATCTCGATCAGATAGTCGTCCGTGGGGTCACGGCATATCTGGACCTCGCCAATTGGTTCGACGAACTCGCCAATGAAAGCCAATCGCCCTATCAGCCGTTTGCGATCGCGGTCGCGCACCCGGTATTTGCGGCGCACCCGCTGATAACCCAACACACGGTAGGTCTCGTGGAGGTTCCGTCGGCACGTGATGAACAAGAATTGACGGCCCTTGATGGCCTCTATGATGAAGGCACTAGCGCCATGGGTCACGATAGCACCACTGACCAGCACGTTAGCATCGACGACGGCCCGGATCATTCGACCTGCTCGGCACGCACTTCTGCCAGGGCTGCGGCTACGTCAGCCATAACCTCTTCTTCTGAGAAGGCCACATTCGGCGCGCGCATCTCTCTCAGAATTTCATCGAACTCGGCCTCGAAAGCACGCTGTTCTTCCGGGGAGAGCCTGGGGGCGGGTTGCACCGCATCCGGCGGCTGTTGGGCCAGCCATTCGTCGGCGCGACGGTGCATTTCCGCCAGCCGGGCCTCATCCACCTCATCTAATTCTTGGAATTGAGGCAGCACGACGATTCGCACACGCTGATTTTCCTTCAGCGGCAGGGTGCCGATGGGTTTGAGAACGCCATTCTGATAACGAGCCCACGTGGATATACTCATAGTTCCTTCCCTTCTGCCCAATTATAGTCCGAGAATCAAAAGGTGTCAAAGCTTAGGCATCGACATCTCATAGGGATGTGGACGGTTACGCACTTGACAGTACTTCTCTTCATTGTTCAACAACGGCCATGACGGTTTCGGCGGCCTCTTCCGGGGAAACCTCGCCTGTCAGGACATCCTGGACGGCCTTTTGTAGTGCTCGACCTATTTTCTCGTAGGCAGAGGTCATTGGTCGAGGGTGCACGTTTTCCAACTGCTGTCGGGCGAAGGTGAAGTACGGATCCGCCGTGCCCAGGAGGTCGAAAGCCGCCTGACGGGTGGGCAGGTGGCCCGCAGCCAGGTTCCAATCGGCGTTGTTCTCCGCTTCCAGTAACCATTCGATGAACTGGGCCGCAATGGCCTGTCGGGCCAAGTCTGTCGTCACCACGGCCAAGGCCCACCCTTTGCTCAAGGTGCCCGCATTGCCATCACGGGTAGGAATAGCAGCAAAAGAGGTGTTTTTGAGCACTCCCCTGTCCGCCAGGTACCTGGCAGAGCTGATATTAGACATGGCCGCCTGGGCTGACACGTACACCACCCAGCAATCGTTCAGGTCCTCAAAATCCAGCACCACGGGCGGAATGGCCCCTGCCTCCAGGCCATCAGCGTAGAACTGGAGCACCTCGACCAGGGTTCCTTCATCGAGGGCCGGTTTGCCCTCTTCGTCGAGAAGCTGCCCACCTGCGGACAGATACTGGATCAAGAAGGCGTCGTTGACCAGACCGCCCTCTCCGCCGGCGGGGAAGATGTAGGCAATCTGGTCAGAGATCACCTCTCTCCAGGTCAGCGGTGGGCTGTCTATTTTGTTGGTGTTGTAGATGAGGTGTTCGACGTCGGCCTCGAACTGGATGCCCATTAACTGGCCGTCAAAGCTGTGCCGGGCGAAGGGGAAGAGGTCCTGTTGCAGTTCGTTCGATACGAGGTCATCCAGAGGTTGAATCAGCCCGGCCATGGCCGCCTCATCCAGCTCGAGAGTGTCCAGGATCACCAGGTCCGGCAATACCGTGGGAGCGGCTGCACTGGAGGTGCTGAGAAAATCGAGGATGCTCCCCTTGCCATACGGTTTCTTGAGGACGTACTCGATGGTCACGTTAGCACGAGCAGCTTCGAAAGCTTGCCATTGCTGAGCCAGGACCTGCCCGCTATCATCATCCTCAGGGGAGAACTCCTCCGTTGTCCAGATGGTTAGAGCAATAGCTGAAGAAACTGCTGGGGGGCGTGAGGGGGTGGGAGATACTGAGGGCGTTGCCTCCCCAGGCACGGTGGTAGCGGTCGGTGTTTCCTCTGGAGAGGGGAGGGGCAACTTGGCCAGGAAATTACATCCTGCCAGCCCTACTGCCGCCAGTAACCAGACCAGGCACAGAATTGCCATCAGCCTGGAGGTGGTGGCTTTAGTTAATGGCTCAGATTGCCCAATCATCGAGGATGTTTCGTTTTCCACTACATCTTCTCCTGGATCGCCGAGGCCATCTTCAACTATCGTCCGAGCGATAAATAGATGGTCGCCCCAAAGAGGGCTCGCTTATTATACACTCATTCCTTTGTTTGTCCAAATAGCCGCTTCCGAAGGCTGGCTTGGTAACGTTATACCACTGGTCTTTGAAACAGCAATGGTATCAGAGTACTTGACAGGACAGGCACTTCGTGGTATCATTTCTTTTAGCACTCTCGATATTAGAGTGCTAAAACTCCCCCTGTCGAGATGTGTCATGAGAGACTTGACAGCAAGGCAGCAGGCCATACTGGGCCTGGTGATACGGGAATATATAGCTACGGCCACACCAGTCAGTTCGAAGGTCATCGTCGAGGCTTATGGCCTGGGCATCAGCTCGGCCACGGTACGCAACGAGATGGCCCGCCTGGAAGAGCTTGGGTATTTGACCCACCCTCACACCTCGGCCGGGCGTGTCCCCACGGACCAGGGCTATCGCTATTTCGTCGAACGCCTCCTGGGAGAGACGGAGTTGCCCCTGGCTGAGCGGCGCATGATTCGCCATCAATTTCACCAGGCGCGCCCTGAGATGGACCAATGGCTGAAGCTCTCGGCGTCAGTCCTGGCCCAGGCCGCACAGAGCGCGGCGTGGATCACGGCCCCATCTGCCATCACTCAGTGCCTTTTCAAACACCTGGAGCTGATCTCCATCCGCGATTCGTTGGCCCTGGCGGTGCTGGTCCTGCAAGGGGGGACAGTCAAGCAGAGAGTTCTGACTTTGACTCGGCCCTTATCTCAAGAGGAGTTGAGCCGCATGGCCACTCACCTGAACGAGCATTTCGATGGCTTAACCGCCGATGAGGTCACGGCCCAACTGATGCGTCTGTCTGCTTTGGAGGCTCAGGTGGGAGAGCTTGTGGCGGAAATAATGGGGCGATCGGGTGAGCCTGCTCGCAGTGAGGTCTACCGTAACGGTCTGATCAACATCTTACAACAGCCTGAGTTCGCTGAGGGCCAAAGCGCTCGCCAGGTGTTCGAGCTTTTAGAGGAGAGCAGTTTTCTAGAGACCATTCTGGTTGATGTTCTGGCCCCGGCAGCGGGTGGCGTGCAGGTCATCATCGGGGGGGAGGGGCCCTGGGAGGAGTTGAGCGACTGCAGCCTGGTGCTGTCCCGCTATGGTGTGAGAAGGCACGCCACGGGAAATCTGGGGGTTTTGGGCCCCCGACGCATGCCCTACGGGCGAGCCATCTCCGCCGTCCGTTACGTGGCCAACCTGATGAGCGAGCTGATACACGAGCTGTACGGATACTGATCAGCTAGACGCAGTCCGCTCCTGCTCGAATAACCACCAACATGACCAGCCATACCCATCCTGTTTGGTACTAGGGTGGTTGACTTCGGGTGATCCGCTACACATTGTTTGTTCAAGAGGAAATATTGAACCGGCGTTGCGTATCGTGACATTGTATGAACCGGCGGACGCTTTATGGGAAAGCGACTACAAAACCAGAAAGGTAAGGAGATGAACGATATAACAGATTGGTGCGACCTGTGCGGAGGCGAGTTAAGGCCCGGCAAGACTACCCTGGAAATCTGGCGTGGTGAGGAATTACTCATTATTAAGGATGTATCGGCTGATGTGTGCCAGCAGTGCGGCGAGGCTTACATCTCCGCTGAGATTTCCGAAAAACTCGATCGCTTCTTGGCTGAGCATCAGCAGCATCGTCCAGAGCGATACATTGCCGTGCCCCAATATTCTGCTGCCCAGGCGGTGGGGATTTATTAGTGGATGGGCGAACTGCGGAGACCTCGGTAACGCCGATCACGGGAGGTGTGATAGAGTGACAAAGGAAGAAAAAGTTGAAGAAGCTGCTACAGAGGCTGCTGTAACAGAGGAGGTTGCGGAGGAAGTCGAAGAAGCTGCCGAAGTCGAGGAGGTCACTGAGCTGGAGGCGCTGCGTCAGGAGTTGGAGAAGGCCAGAGCCCAGGCGGCTGAGTACCTGGACGGCTGGCAAAGGGCACGGGCCGAGTTCGCCAACTACAAAAAGCGCAACGAGCAGGAGCGCCAGGACCTGTTCAAGCTGGCTAACGCAACCCTGATTACCAGGCTGCTACCCATCTTCGACGACTTCGAGCGAGCCTTCCAGACCCTGCCCCGCAACTTGCTGGGCCTGACCTGGATTGACGGCGTAGCCCTCATCTATCGGCGGCTGCAGGCCATTCTGGAAGCGGAAGGGCTGACCCTCATCGAGACAGAGGGTGAGAACTTCGACCCCTTGCTGCACGAGGCCATCACCTACGAGGAGAGCGCAGAGTACCAGGAGGGCCAGGTCATCGGCGAGGTGCAGAAGGGCTACCAGCTCAGCGACCGCGTTTTGCGGCCCGCCCTGGTGAGGGTGGCGAAGGGGAAATCGTTGCCTGAGATTGCCCCTGATTGATGTAGATGAATTTGGCATCGTCGAGTTGCGTAAGGAGAGTATTAACCGCAATCGAGCCTTGAGGATAGTGAAATGGGCGAGTTGCGACGTATGCGACAAGCCATCCGTGAGCAAAGGTACCGTATTAGCTTACACGCTAATGACGAAATGGCCGATGACTTTCTGGTGGCGGCTGATATTGAGAACATCATCCTCACAGGCGAAATCACGCGCAAGTTCACCCACGACCCACGGGGTACCCGGTACGAAGTGTTCGGCGATACCATTGACTACCGCCGTGCGTATGTCGTGTGTCGCTTTTTGTTGTCAGGCGTATTGCTAATCATCACGGCCTATGTCGAGGAAGAGTAATGGAGAGGTGGATACAATGAAAGGTGATCAATGCGAGTTCTGCGAAGGAGAAATGAAGCCACAGCGCGTTTTGGCACGGTTTCGCTATAAAGGACAGACGATTTACGTCGAAAACGTGCCTGCTTGGGTGTGCAACAAGTGCGGCGAGCAGTATTTTGACGCACCGGTCTATAAACATCTTGAGGAGATTGCCCGACAACGCGAACGAATTCAGAGGGTTATCTCCTTTCCTCTCGCGGAATTTGATATGGCTATCGCCTGATGCCTGTGGTGAGCCTGTCGAACCAATGGCAAAACCGGCTCGACTTCGGCTAACACGCCGTGGCCGAGCTTGGCCCCAAATTGCCACCTTCTTTGCCAGGGAAGATGAGGGTAAGTGGAGGGGAACTTCTCAGCGAGCAAGCCAGTCAGCGGACCATGTGGAGAGGCAGAGCACGAGGAGGGGCAGGTCATTGGCGAGGTGCAGAGGGGCTACAAGCTCGGCGACCGCGTCTTGCGACCTGCCCTGGTGAGGGTGGCCAAGGGGAAACCGGTGTCGGAAGCTGAATCTGATTGATGTAGACGAAGTTGACATCGACGAATTGCGCAAGGAGAGTGTTAGCCGAAATCGCCGAAAGAAAAGGAACGATTGTATAAATGCCACGGTATGAACAGTTGAATCTGTTTCCTCTGTCCACAACCGTTTTGGATGAAATCACTAGCGATGTGCCGGGGACGGATGTTATCGGGAAATCTTTAATGGAAGTCGCATTGCCATCCCGCAACATAAGCATCCAGGGAACGGCAGAGAGATACTCCCACGGCCAAACCCCCCATAGCATGCATGTCTGGTGGGCTAGACGACCACTCAGTTCTATGCGCGCTCTTGTTTTTGCGACACTTGCGAGAATCAATGATGGCAAGGATGTCCAAAGGCTTTTCGAGCTTTCTAGCGCGCTAGCTCAATTTCAGCCCTATCCTGCAGACGCGATTAATGCAGCACGTTCGATTCTTGGAAAGAATCAAACTGTGCTTGATCTTTTTGGTGGAGGCGGCAGCATCCCCTTCGAGGCAGCGAGACTTGGTTGCAAGGCGATCTCAATAGAATTGAACCCGCTTGCAGTTTTTGTGCAAAGGACCCTGCTCAATTATAGCCAGCATGTTGATGATCTTGGCAGTATGGTTCGACACTATGGTTTACAATTGCTGAGTCAACTTTGCTCTGATACAAGGGGCTTATTCCCATTCAGGAAACATCAAGGCGAAACCGTCGCCTACTTCTGGGTTCGTGCTGTCGCTTGCCAGAATAAAGATTGTAAAGCTATTCTGCCAGTAAAACAACTGATTCTTCTTAGATCTCGCAAGGGCTCGTACACATATGCAGTCCTTGAGCCGGAGCAGAATACTATGTCATTCCATGCTCGGATAATAAGCTCCGATAATCTCTCCGTTGATATAGGAACAAAACGGCTCACGGAATGTCCGTTCTGTGGCCATGCTATTCAGGACAGGGTTTGGCGGAATGAGGCATCATTTTCAATAATGCCTGTTGCCAGATGTATTACGAGTCGGGATGGCAAGATCTATGTTTCATATCAGGGAAATGGACTATCATTTGATACCCTTATTGAGCAAGAACTATCGTGGATCGGAGGTGATCTTCCCACTACCGAGTTGCCGCAATGGTCTGGTATCACTAACCCAACCGTATACGGCATCACGAAGCACAGCGAGCTTTTCAGCCCACGCCAGCTTCTTGTGCTCCTTATGCTTATACATGGGTTGCGCAGGCTTTATCGCAAGATAGAGCAAGAGCACAGTCCTAATGTCGCCAAGCCTATTGTCGCTTGTTTGTCTGGCTTAATCGATCAATTGGTAGACTGGAACTCCTCTTTTAGTGTGTGGCTTCCAACGAACGAGCAAGTTGGCCGTTCTCTTGCCGGTCCTGGCCTCCCGATGCAATGGACTTTCACAGAAATTGATCCTTTCAGCCACGGCCCTGCCAATCTATGGCACAAGCTGGATAGAATTATACAAGCGTGCGAAGCCATTCCGAGGTTTGAATCCGAACCACTTGTTGTGTCGGGTAGCGCCACACAACTTGATCTACCCAACTCGTCAGTTGATGCGATTGTTACAGACCCACCGTATGCCGATAACCTGTACTATTCGATTCTTTCCGACTGCATCTATACTTGGAAACGGATTTGTCTTCGCGACATCTTCCCAGAAGATTTTCTTCTGATGAATGCACCGACAGAGCAGGAAATTGTAGCTTCCGCTCGCCGCCAAGGGAATTCTCACAAAGCGATGGTTTTTTATCGTGATGGTTTGAAGGCTGCTTTATCCGAAGGGTATCGGGTTTTGAAGCCAGGTGGAGTCCTGAGCTTGATCTTCACTCACAGTACGCTCGAGGGCTGGATTACCGTTTTTTCAGCAGTCCTCGGAGCAGGGTTTAGAGTCGTGGCGTGCTGGCCCTTCTGCATAGAACGAAAAGCCCGTCCACGTGGGCTTGCAAAGGGAGCAGTTCATGCCTCCTGTGTGATCGTAGCAGTTAAGGCAATACAAAAAGCTCCACCTGAAAAGCCTGATGATGTGGAGAGCAGACTTTTCGCTTTGCGCTCTGTCCTCGAAAAAGATGACTGGTCACCAGCAGAAATTGGTCTTGCCATGTTTGTCCAACGCGTCGCTTGGTCTTTAAGTGGCAACAATAGCGGTATAGACTCTATCGAAAAGATACGCGAGACCGTCGAGGAGTGCTATCGGCGGACGCAAGAGGTTATTCCTGAATTCACTTTGAAGCTGCGGAACATGCTTTGAGAGGATACTCCTATGGGTGGTGAAGATATCTCATCTTTGATCGTGAAAGTCTGCGAGGTTGGCGGAACTTTTCCTCAGAAGGTTGATAGATTATACACGGAATTGAGTCCGTGGAATGCGTCTGGCATTGGTTCACGGCTTTGTTCCGCAGGTGTCATCCCTGAAATGTTCGGCCATGATTCATCAGAAGAAAAGCTCTATGCTAAGTACTGTGACATTCTGGTTGCAGAGTCGTTCAAAGCAATTGGCTTTCGCTCGGTCGTGAATACCACCCGTAGTGACGTTGCAGACCTTTATATAGATGGGTTTGGATACTCGGCGGTGTGCGATGTAAAGGCCTTTCGGCTGAGTCGAACAGCGCTCAATCCTAAGGATTACAAAATTGAGGCTGTCGACAAGTGGCGTAGAAATCAGGAGGCAGAGTATGCATTTCTTGTAGCTCCGCATCCGCAGTTCCCAAAGGATATCAGCAGGCTTTATGATGAGGCAGTTCGATACAACGTTACCCTTCTCTCGTTTGCCCACATAGAGTTCTTACTGAGCATGGCAGTCAGCACTCGTAGACCGCTAGATCTCCAGCCGCTGTGGAGGCTAGTTCAAGAGATCGAAGATCCTAGTGAGATACGCGGTTTATCCTATTGGAGAACAGTAGATAGAGTAATTGTTCGGGTGTCTGGAGGCCAGGAAGAAGGTCTTACACAATCGAAAGAGAAGTATGAAGAGGAGTTTCGCAAACAAGCCCAATTGCAAATAGCTTTCTGGGAAGCGCGCCTAGCTGAGATTCGTTCGATGCCTCGGGATCAGCTCGTTAAGAGCCTGATTGTGGCCGAGGGTATTGAAGGAAAGATCAAGGTGATCAAGCGATATCTGAGATGACATAGTATCCACCCGGAATGTCCAGATCCCCGGCCGAGAAGCGACTTCGCCTAAGCTAAGCGAAATAGCGGTTTCACCCGACGCTTGCAGCGAGGTAAAACCGAAGGAGATAGCCATGTTGCCATTTGAAAAGTGCCCGGTTTGTGGTGGCGAACTTGTGGAGAAAGAGGTAGAATCGAAACTTTCAACCTTGACAGGGAGGAACGACAAACTATGGCTAAGATAATCGGCATTGATTTAGGAACTACTTTCTGCTGCGCGGCGGTGATGCAGGCGGGCGAGCCGGTGGTGATCCCCAGCGCGGAGGGAGGACGGCTCTTCCCCTCGGTGGTGGCCGTGAACCCCAAGACGGGGGAACGGATGGTGGGGACGGTGGCCCGACGCCAGGCTGTCACCAATCCCGATAACACCATCTTCTCGGTCAAGCGCCTCATGGGTCGCAAGTTCAACGATCCTGAGGTGCAGCGAGCCAGGAAGGTGTTGCCCTATAAGATCATCGAGAAACCCAATGGCGATGCCTGGGTCGAAATGGGAGGCAAGGAGTACTCGCCGCCGGAGATCTCGGCCATGATCCTGCAGAAGATCAAGACCGACGCCGAGGCTTATCTGGGCGAGCCCATCACCCAGGCGGTGATCACCGTGCCCGCCTATTTCAACGACTCTCAGCGCCAGGCCACCAAAGACGCCGGCCGAATCGCCGGGCTGGAGGTGCTGCGCATCATCAACGAGCCCACCGCCTCGTCCCTGGCCTACGGCATGGACAAGAAGATTGACGAGACCATCGCCGTCTACGACCTGGGCGGGGGCACCTTCGACATCTCTATCCTGGACGTGGGCGAGGGGGTGTTCGAGGTCAAGTCCACCAGCGGCGACACCTTCCTGGGCGGCGACGACTTTGACCAGCGGATCATTGATTGGATCTGTGACGAGTACAAGAGAGATCAAGGCATTGACCTTCGCCAGGATAGAATGGCCCTGCAACGTCTCAAGGAAGCAGCAGAGAGGGCCAAGATCGAGCTCTCCACGGTGATGGAGACGGAAATCAACCTCCCCTTCATCACCGCTGATGCCTCAGGGCCCAAGCACCTGACCATGAAGCTGACACGGGCCAGGCTGGAGCAGTTGGTGGAGGATCTGATCGAGCGCTCCATCGGTCCCTGTCGGCAGGCCCTGGCCGACGCCAAGCTCTCCCCCGAAGACATAGACGAGGTGGTCCTGGTGGGCGGGCAGACCAGGACGCCCGCCGTTCAGGAGGCAGTGAGGAGGATCTTCGGCAAGGAGCCCCACAAGGGGGTCAATCCCGACGAGGTGGTGGGGGTTGGGGCGGCCATCCAGGCCGGCGTCCTGGCCGGCGAGGTCAGGGACGTGCTGCTGTTGGACGTGACCCCCCTGACCCTCTCCATTGAGACCCTGGGCGGCGTGGCCACTGCCGTCATCGAGCGCAACACCACCATCCCCACCCGCAAGGGCCAGACCTTTTCCACCGCATCCGACGGCCAGACGAGCGTGGAGATCCACGTGGTGCAGGGCGAACGGCCCATGGCCGCCGACAACAAAACCCTGGGGCGCTTTATCCTGGACGGCATCCCGCCAGCCCCGCGGGGCATCCCCCAGATCGAAGTCACCTTCGATATTGACGCCGACGGCATCCTCGACGTATCGGCCGAGGACAAGGCCACGGGACGCGAGCAGCACATTACCATCACTGCCTCCAGCGGCCTCTCCAAAGAAGAAGTGCAGCAGATGATCAAGGACGCCGAGCGGTTCGCCGCTGAGGATAAAAAGCGCAAGGAAGAAGCCGAGGCCCGCAACGCCGCCGACTCGGCCATCTACGTGGCGGAGAAGACTTTGCGCGAGCAGGGCGAGAAGGTGCCAGGTCAGGTGAGAAGTGACGTGGAGAGCAAGGTGTCCGCCCTGCGCACTGCCTTGCAGGGCAAGGACGTAAACGAGATTCGCCGCAGGACGCAGGAGCTGGGCATGGCCGTGCAACAAATCGGCGCCAGCATGTACGAGCAAGCCGGCCCCACCCCGCCTCCGCCGGGCGAGGAGAAAAAGCCCCCTGAGGGTGGAGAGACTGTGGAGGGTGAGTTCCGAGAGGTGTAGAGAAGATGAGGATTACATATGATGCAGAAGTGGACGCATTCTACATCCGCTTTATCGAGACCACGGTGACGACCAAACACCTGGCCGAAGGCATTGCGGCCGACTATGATGCCGAAGGACGGTTAGCAGGAATAGAGATTCTGGATGCAGTAAAACGATTTGGTGCTCCGGAAGGCTTCAGGCAGGTGGTTCTAGAGGACATAGCCCTGGTAGCTCAATAATTGAGGACAGATGAGTTCTAAACGCGACTACTATGAGGTGCTCGGCGTGGGTCGCTCGGCCAGCCAGGACGAGATAAAGAAAGCCTATCGCCGGCTGGCCCGCCAATATCACCCCGACGTCAATAAGAGCCCCGACGCCGAAGCCAGGTTCAAAGAGATCAACGAGGCCTACCAGGTGCTCTCCGATCAGGAGAAGCGGGCCACCTACGACCGTTTCGGCCATGCTGGCGTGCAGGGGCGCTGGGGTGACGTCAGCGATTTCGGATTCGGGTTTGGTGGCTTCGGTGACATCTTCGAGGACCTGTTTGGCTTCGGACCTCGCACCAGGACCCGGCGCGCGCCAGGCCGAGGGGCCGACCTGCGCTACGACCTGACCATCTCTTTCGAAGAAGCTGTCTTCGGCTGCGAGAGGGAACTGGAAATTCCACGCTACGAGACCTGCCCGCGCTGTCGGGGTAGCGGCGCTGAGCCGGGCACCAGTCCCATCCGCTGCCCTCAATGCAACGGGAGCGGCGAGGTGCGGCGCACCCAACAGTCCATCTTTGGCTCTTTTATCAACGTGACCACCTGCCCCCGCTGCGGGGGGGAAGGGGAGGTTGTCAACACCCCTTGTGGGGAGTGCCGTGGCCAGAAGCGGGTGCGAGTGACCCGCACTATATCTGTCAAAGTCCCGGCGGGGGTGGACAACGGGACGCAGATTCGTCTGGCCGGCGAGGGAGAGCCCGGCGTGTACGGCGGTCCGCCGGGCAACCTCTACGTGGTAGTCTCGGTCAAGCCCCATCGCTATTTTCGTCGCCAGGACAACAACGTCATCCTGGAATTGGCCATCAACGTCGCCCAGGCGGCGCTGGGCGACGAGGTCACGGTCCCCACGCTGGAGGGGGAGGAGAAGCTGGTCATTCCCGCCGGCACCCAGACGGGCAAGGTCTTCCGCCTGCGGGGCAAAGGTGTGCCCTACCTCAGGCGCAATGGGCGGGGCGACCAGTTGGTGATCGTACAGGTGGCGGTTCCCACCGACTTGAGCGACGAGCAGAAACGACTGTTCAAGGATCTGGCCAAGACGCTGGGCAAGGAGGTTATCCCCCAGGAAGAAAAGAGCTTGTTGGAGAAGATAGTGGATTTCCTAAAAGCATAGGGAGTCTAAATGAGGGGGAAGCATTGAGGTGGCTGGAGGCCAGTGTGCAGGCGGACGGTGAAGCTGCTGAGGCGGTGAGCGAGGTGTTTAACCGCTATTATGGGGCGGTGCTGTCCACGGAGTTTGGCGACGGATCAGGCGACACAGCGGTTGTCACCGTCAAGACCTACCTGCCTTTAGACGAAGAAGGGTCAAAAACTCGGCAGCGCATAGAGGAAGCGCTCTGGCATCTAAGCCAGGTCTACCCTCTCCCGCAACCTCAATTCCGCGAACTCGCCGAAGACGATTGGGCCAACGCCTGGAAGAGACACTATCACGTCCTGCGGGTCGGCCGGCGCATCGTGATCAGGCCCTCGTGGCAGGAGTACAGGCCACAGCCTGATGACGTGGTCGTCGTTCTGGATCCGGGCATGGCCTTCGGCACCGGCCTGCACCCCACCACGCAGATGTGCTTGCAGGCTCTGGAGGAGCACCTGGAGCCGGGAGCTAAGGTGTTAGACCTGGGCACAGGCTCAGGGATCCTGGCCATCGCTGCTGCCAAGTTGGGAGCAGGCTCCGTCCTGGCCCTGGACAACGATCCGCTGGCCGTAAGAGCAGCCCAGGCCAACGCGCAATCCAATGGGGTGCAAAACGTGGTCACCGTCGAGCTGGGTTCGCTGGACAAGGCCACAGGGGAGTTTGACCTGGTACTCGTCAACATCCTGGCCAGGGTGATCATTGAGCTGGCCGGCCAGGGGTTGGTGGATCGAATTGGACCGACGGGGTTGCTGATCGCCGCGGGCCTCATCGAAGAACAAGAGGCGGAAGTAGAGGCAGCTTTGAGAGAGCGCGGGATGGAAATCGTCGAACGACGACAGGAGAAGGACTGGGTGGCCGTGGTTGGAAGTCGGAGGTTGGAAGTTGGAGGTTGGAGGTTGGAGATTGGAGGTTGGAGGTTGGAGATTGGTCTTCTAACTTCCAACGTCCAATTTCTAACTTCCAATATCCATCATCCAACTTCTAAAGGAGAATCCAGATCATGTACCGCTTCTTCATATCGCCCGATCAGTTGGAGGGGGACAGAGTTGTCATTACCGGGCCGGCAGCACACCAGATCCGCAACGTGCTACGGCTGGGTCCTGGCGATCCCATCGTCGTCCTGGACAACTCCGGCTGGGAGCGGGAGGCAGAAATCGTCGAGGTGGGCCAAGAGCAGATCGCGGGCAGGGTGTTGAGCAAGACTCTCGCTACTGGCGAACCCCGCACCAAGGTCTCTCTCTACCAGGGCGTGCTCAAGGGCAGCCATTTTGAGCTCGTCTTGCAGAAGGGCACAGAGCTAGGCATCGTGGAATTCGTGCCCCTCATCAGCCAGCGCTGCATTATCGCCAGCCTGGATGACGTGAACAAGAAGAGCAGTCGTTGGGAACGTATCGTTCAGGAAGCGGCAGAGCAAAGCAGGCGGGGCAGGCTTCCCCGCCTCCAATCGGCCATGCTCTTCTCCCAGGCCTGCGAACGAGCCAAGCGGACAGGAGGGCTCTCATTGATACCCTGGGAGGAAGAGAAGAGGGTCAACCTGAAGCTAGTGTTTGGGAAGGGGGGGAAGGAGACGAAGGGGAAAAAGGGCCTGTCATTTCCTTCCAGACCCTTTTCCATCAGCCTCTTCATCGGCCCTGAGGGTGGCTTTACTTTCGAGGAAGTGACGTTGGCTCAACGATACAGCATCGTGCCCATCACCCTGGGCCCCCGCATCCTGCGGGCCGAGACGGCCGGCCTGGTGGCCACGGCGGCTATCCTGTATGAGCTGGGGGACCTGAGTTAATTCCCAAGCATCTCTTTGAGGCAGGAGTGCGGCCGCAAGTCCGCTCCATAAGCAGGCACTCCTCTAAGCTCGAGGTCCACTTCGTTGAGGGAGGTAAAAGACCCATGAAGCTGATCCAGGCCATTGTTCACAACGATGACGCTGACGCAGTGATCAGTGCCCTGTTAACTCAGGGCTTCAGAGCCACGCGCATGGCCAGCACCGGCGGCTTCCTGCGAGCAGGTAACACGACCATTGTGAGCGGCGTCGAGGAAGAGCAAGTTGATGAGGTGCTGGATCTCATCAAGCAGCATGTCAAGTCTCGCCTGTATACGCCAGCACGGCCCAAAGCTAAAGAGGTGGAGGTCAGCGGGGCCATCGTGTTCGTGATAAATGTGGAGAGGATACAGAGACTGTAAGCTTAGCCCGTCAGTTGACCTCGACCCCTGGCCTGAACACGCGCCTGGTGGACGACCGGAGCGCCGACATCCTATTGACCGTCAAATGCCCAGTACTGATGGTTCACCAGAATAAGGGCGAGACCACTTGACAACGTACGGGACTAATGACACCTGAAATTACCCTCACCCTGGCCATACTCGCCGTTGCGGCGGCGCTCTTCGTCACCGAACGGCTGCGAGTGGACGCAGTGGCCCTGCTGGTGCTGATCAGCCTGGCTCTGACGGGCCTGGTCACTCCGGCCGAGGCCTTGTCTGGCTTTAGTAACCCGGCGGTGGTGACTGTCTGGGCGATGTTTGTTCTCAGCGGCGGTCTGTCCAGA
The DNA here is from genome assembly GCA_016875995.1 of Chloroflexota bacterium. Classification (GTDB taxonomy): domain Bacteria; phylum Chloroflexota; class Anaerolineae; order VGOG01; family VGOG01; genus VGOG01. The sequence goes on along the minus strand of VGOG01000004.1, from coordinate 14,589 downwards.
ACCGGCGTGGCCAATCGGATCGGCCGCCAGGTGTTGCATCTGGCTGGCCACCCCCTCCTACCTCCCCCTGTCAGGGGGGGAGAGGGGGGGCTGGTGGTAGTGATCATGCTGACCGCTGGCGTGCTGTCGGCCTTTATGAACAACGTGGCGGTGACGGCCATGCTGCTACCCGTGGTGGTGGATATCGCTTGGCGCACGGGCCGGCCACCCTCCAAGCTGTTGATCCCCCTGGCCTTTGGCTCACTGCTGGGCGGCCTGAGCACCCTCATCGGGACACCGCCCAACCTTCTGGTCAGCGTGGCTCTGCACGACCACGGTCTGCGTCCCTTCCAACTGTTCGACTACACTCCGGTCGGTCTAGTGGTTATGCTGGCCGGCGTGGCCTACATGGTCCTGGTGGGGCGACATCTCCTGCCAAGGCGAGAATTGGCCCGAGAGTCTCTTCTGCCCGACTGGAGGCAGTTCTACGACCTGGGCGAGCGGCTGTTTGTGGTGCGTGTGCCGCCCGACGCGGCCCTGGCCGGCCAAAGCCTGGCCCAAAGCCGCCTGGGCGCCGCCCTGGGCCTGAACGTCGTGAGTATCATCCGCAACCGCCAAACCCTCCTATCGCCAGGAAACGACGAGGTGATCCGCGCTGACGATAGATTGCTGGTCGAGGGACGCAGCGATCGTTTGACCGAACTGGTGGGGCGCCAGAATCTGATCGTCGAGACCGAAGAGGTGGGCATCGAGGACCTGATTTCGGCGGAAATTGACCTGGTTGAGGTCGGCCTTTCGCCCCGTTCAGAGCTGCTGGGCCAGACGCTGCGCCAGATTGATTTTCGCCGTCGTTTTGGGGTCAACGTCCTGGCCCTCTGGCGCGACGGCGTCCTGCAACGAACAAACCTGCAAGACACACCGCTGCGCTCTGACGACACCCTCCTATGCCAGGGTCACCGCGCGCAGATTGACTCGATGAGGGCTGATCCGGACTTTATCGTATCCGACGTGGAGGTGTCCGAGGTCTACCGCCTCCACGAGCGATTGTTCGCCGTGCGCGTGCCGGAAGATTCAGCGGTGGTCGGCAAGACGCTGGCCGAGAGTCGTCTAGGGGACGCTTTTGGGCTGACGGTGCTGGCCATTCATCGCGGTGGCACGGTTCATCTGGTGCCTGGGCCGGAGGATCGCCTGGAGGCCGGAGACACGTTGCTGGTCGAGGGCAAGATAGAAGACCTGCGTACGCTGCATGGCTTGCAAGACCTGGAAATAGAGCGCCAGCCACCGCCGGAGCTCCGCGACCTGGAGTCGGAGCGAGTCGGCCTGGTAGAAGCCGTGCTCTCCCCTCACACCACCCTGGTCGGCAAGACGCTGCGCCAACTCGACTTCCGCGAGAAGTACGGCTTGAGTGTGCTGGCCATCTGGCGTCAAGGTCGGGCTTATCGCTCTGACCTGCGCGACATGGCCTTGCGTTTCGGCGACGCTCTCTTGCTCTACGGCCCGCGCGAGAAGTTTAAGGTGCTGGGCCGTGAGCCAGATTTCCTGTTGCTGGCCAGGGAGGTCCAGGAAGCACCACGGTTGAACAAAGCCCCGCTGGCCGTGCTGGTGATGGTAGCCGTTCTGCTGACGATTGCTTTGGGCTGGCTGCCTATCTCCATTGCTGCCGTTACGGGAGCCACGCTAATGGTCCTGACCGGCTGCCTGAACATGGAAGAGGCCCATCGCTTCATCGAGTGGAAGGTCGTTTTTCTCATCGCCGGCATGTTGCCTCTTAGCATCGCTATGGAACAGAGCGGTGCCGCACACCTCCTGGCCGAAAGCATAGTGGCTGTGGTAGGCAGATTGGGGCCGACGGCGGTGCTGGCCGGTCTGTTTGTCGTGACCTCTCTGGCTGCCCAGGTTATCCCCACCCACGCCGTGGCGGTGTTGATGGCGCCCATTGCTTTCAACACCGCCAGCAACCTGGGCATTTCCCCTTACGCTTCGGCGATGGTAGTGGCTCTTTCTACTTCGGCTAGCTTTCTGTCCCCAGTCGGCCACCCGGCCAACGTGTTGATTATGGGGCCTGGCGGTTATCGTTTCACTGACTACACCAAAGTAGGAGTGCCGCTCACCTTGATGGTGCTACTGGTGGTGCTATTGGTAGTCCCCTTCTTCTGGCCTCTTTTCCCATAGAGGTAGCATTCATAATGCCGGGCGTTGAACCCCGAGGCGTCGAGGGTTGAACAAGATGCAAAACGAACGCGGTTTTCTCGATCAAATCCGCTTTAGCCAGGGCCTGAGACTGTGGCGGGCAGGGGCCCGGAGCCTGGGTGTGATAGCAGGTACGATCATCTTTGTCCTCCTGGGCGAGGCGGTGGCCGCAGTTGGCTCCCTCGCTCCCGTGGCTATCCTCCTGACCGCCCTGCTGGTGGTGATTAACAGCCTGGGTTATGCGGAACTGGCCGTAGGTGTGGCTCGCCCCGGCGGTGCCTACACCCTGATCCACGAGGGGCTGAGAGGTGGAGGGCTGGCTTTTCTAACCGGATGGGCGCTGGCCCTCTCCGCAGTGGGACTCTGCAGCGTGCTGGCGCAGGGAGCGGCGTACCACTTGAGCCTGCTCCTGGCCGACCTCTTTGGCCTGACAGTTCCCGTGGGCCTGTTAGCGATGGGGTTGATAGCCCTGGCCGCGCTGGAGAGTTACCTCCCCCCCCTACTCCCCCTATCAGGGGAGGGATGGGGGGGGCGATTGCACTTCACGCTTCCGCTGGTGATTCTGTTAGTGGTACTGGCACTGCTGGCTGCCCCCCGACTCCCGTCCACCGAGTACGCAGCGGTGTATCCCCAGCCAGGCCCGGCGATGGCGTTGTTCATGGCCGCCTTCGTGGGCATGGAAATTATCACCAGTCGCCAGACAGAAATCCGCCGCCGGACCATCAACACGTTCGCTTTGCTCAGTGCAAGCCTGCCTCGGTCCCTACTTGGCGTGCCGATTCTGGCGGCTGCGTTGGGATCGGTACTGGCCGCCGCAGTTGGCGCTCACGCGGCGGAGGTGACCGGAGCTCCATTGGCACCTCTGGGCCAGGCGGTTGCCGGAGCGACGGGCCGGGCAATGGTGCTGGGCCTGGGTCTATTGGTGCTGACCCTCTCCCTGGAGCGCGCGCTGACGCTGGCGGTCCGCTACATGTACATGATGAGCCGGGACGGCTTCTGGCCGGCGTGGCTGCGCCAGGTTCACCCCCGGCGGGGAGTGCCGATCCGCCTGATCCTGCTGGTGAGCCTGCCGGCCCTGCTGGTGGTGTGGATTCCCATCGGCCTTTTGAGCCGAGTGATTGGACTGCTTTACCTCCTCACCCTGATGGCCGTCAACCTCGCCCTGGCCCTGCGGCCCCGGCCAGAAACTCCGCCCCCCTTCGCTCTGCCCTTTCACCCCTGGATACCAGCGCTGACCCTGGCGGTGGATTTGCTGGTGATCCCGCTGTGGGGACTGGAGCCCATCGTCTGCACGATGGGCTGCCTGGCCGTGGGAGGGTTGGTCTACCTGGCCTACGGGCGGAGTCGCCACATCGAGGCCCAGGAGGGAGTCACCGTCTTCCATCCTCCGGGCGAAGAGCGAGCCCCTGAAGCCTTCCGCGTGCTGGTGCCCATCGCCAACCCGGCCACAGCGGGGACGCTGCTGCGCACTGCCGGGCGATTGGCCCAAGCGCAGGGAGGGGATGTGCTGGCCCTACAGGTGGTGGTCGTGCCGGAGTCAGTGCCGCTGGAGGCAGGTCGCCGCCGTGCTCAGGCAGGTCGAGCGCTTCTGGAGAAAGCGCTGGCCCTGGCGAACGAGGAGGATCTGCCTGTCCACACCATGACGCGGGTGGCCCACTCCGTAGCCCAAGGCATCCTGGACACCGCCGCCGAAGAGGGAGCCGACCTGATCCTGCTGGGCTGGGGCGGTGTGACCCACCCCCGTGCCACTTCCTTGGGACGCATCGTGGACATTGTCCTGCGGGATGCCTCCTGCGACGTCCTGGTCGTGCGGGGGGACGATGCCGCCCCGCCGAAGAAAATCCTGGTCCCAACGGCTGGTGGTCCCCACGCCAAAGCAGCGGTGCGGCTGTCCCTGCTGCTTGCAGAAGCCTGCGAAGTAGAAGTGACCCTCCTCTATGTCCAGCAGGGGCCGGCTACTCCCCAGCAGATGGAGGAGAATCGGCACAGGATCGCGGAGACGATGGAGGGGCTATCCCCGGCGTGTCCCCTCAAACAGAAAGTGGTGCAGGCATTGAGCGTGGTAGAGGGGATCGTCGAAGAGGCCCAGGAGCACGATCTGGTGTTGTTAGGCGTCTCCGACGAGAGCTTGCTGGATCGCCTGGTCTTCGGGAGTGTGCCGTTGCAGGTGGCGGCGCGCGTGCCGGGAACGATCCTGGTGCAGGGATACCGCGGAATCACCGGCCTCTGGACGCGCAGAGTGATCCGTGGCCTCCTGGGCGTGCTGCCTGTCTTAAGCAACGAGCAGCAGTTGGAAGTACACCGTGAGCTGAGGCGGGAGGCCCAGCCAGGGATCAATTACTTTGTGATGATCGTCCTCTCCTGCATCATCGCTGCCCTGGGACTCTTGCTGAACAGCCCGGCGGTAGTCATCGGGGCTATGTTGGTGGCGCCGCTGATGTCGCCCATCATGGCTTTCTCCCTGGGTCTGGTGCTGGGCGACCTGCGGCTGATTCGCTTCTCCGTCGAGGCCATATTCAAGGGAGTGGTTCTGGCAGTGATCATTACCGCCTTTATTGGCCTCCTCTCCCCGCTGAAGATGGTCACCGCAGAGATGCTGGCCCGGGCCCAGCCTAATCTGTTAGACATGGGGGTGGCGCTGGCCTCCGGGATGGCGGGGGCCTACGCGCTGGCCCGCAAGGACGTAAGTGCGGCCCTCCCCGGCGTCGCCATCGCTGCCGCGTTGATGCCCCCTCTGGCAACGGTGGGGCTGGGGCTCTCGCTAGGAAGCGCTCGAGTGGCAGGCGGCGCCTTCCTGCTGTTCATTACGAACATCGCTGCCATCAGCCTGGCCGGGGGACTCGTCTTCACCTTGCTGGGCATCCGTCCGCGGAGGTGGGGGGCAGAAGACCGCCGAAGGCTCCGGCAGAGATTGATCGCCTCGTTTCTCTCGCTGTTGGTGATCGCCATCCCCCTGGGGGTGATCATGGCCGGCACCGTCCAGGACGCAGCCCAGGAGCGGGCAGTTCGAGACACCCTCGCCCACTATCTTACAGCCCAGAATAGCCGGCTGGTGGATTTGGAGATAGAGCACGCAGGAGCAGATCTGCTGGTAGTGGCAATAGTGCATTCCGCTCAACCTTCCAACCAGGTGGAAATAGACACCCTGGCGCAGGAGCTTAGCGGACGATTGGGCCGTCCAGTGTGGCTGGAAGTGATCGTCCTGCCAGCCATCCGCTCGACTCCATAGAAAGCTCAAATGTCCAATAAGAGAAACACGACCTTAGTTGCCCTGTTAATTCTGGTGGGGTTGTCGCTTTTTGCTTCGTGTACCCTTCGGCTACCCCTTCGACAGGCTCAGGGCGACGGCTCAGGACAAGCCTTTGTCCATCACGTTCTGCTGAACTGGACAGGCGAGGAGGATCTCCTGCCCCAGGTGCGAGGAGTGTTCCAACTGGCCTCCAACCTGACCCGGCCGCAGCCAGAGACCAGACCTCACGTCCCCGTGTCCCACGCCGGCGTCTGTCCCTTCGGCATCAACGTGTTTCTGGAGCAAGAAGTGGAGCCGGAGAAGCGAGAGCTCAGTTTGCGGATGATCAGCGAGGCCGGCTTCAAGTGGATTCGCCAGGAGTTCCCGTGGGAGGACATCGAGATCCACGGCCAGGGCGATTTCGAGGACCGCCGCCACGAGCCGCACCGCTCGGCCTGGGCCAAGTACGATAACATCGTAGAATTGGCCGAGAAGTACAATCTCTCGATCATCGCTCGCCTGAGCAATCCTCCGGCCTGGTCGCGGGCGGCGGGCGACGAGATGGGCACCTACGCCCCGCCCGACGACTTCGGCGACTTCGGCGACTTCGTCTACGCCGTGGCGAGCCGCTACAGAGGCCGCATCAAGTATTACCAGATCTGGAACGAGCCCAACATCTACCCGGAGTGGGGCGAACGGCCGGTGGATCCCGAGGCCTACACGGAGCTGCTCAAAATCGGCTACACCCGTGCCAAGGAGGCCGACCCCGACTGCGTGATCATCAGCGGGGCGCTGGCCTCCACCATCGAGCTGGGCCCCCGCAACCTGAACGATTTCATCTTCCTGCAGCGGATGTACGACGCCGGAGCCGGCGACTACTTCGACATCCTGGCCATGCAGGGCTACGGCCTCTGGTCGGGCCCTTACGACCGGCGGATGCGGCCGCGGGTCATCAACTTCTCCCGCCCCCTGTACATCCGCGACATCATGGTCAAAAACGGCGACCAGAACAAGTCCTTATGGATCTCGGAGATGAACTGGAACGCGCTTCCCCTAGACCATCCTGCTTATCCCAATTATGGCCGGGTGACGGAGGAGCAGCAGGCCCGCTACGTCGTGGAGGCATATAAGCGGGCTCAGGCAGAGTGGCCCTGGGTAGGGGTGATCAACTTCTGGTTCTTCAAGCGTGCCGACGATTCGGAGAAGAGCCAGGCCTGGTATTATTTCCGCATGGTCGAGCCCGATTTCACCCCGCTTCCGGTCTACCACGCCGTGAAGGAGTACGCCAACCAGCAGCCGGTGATGTATCCTGGCCATCACCAGGAGGAGCACTGGGCGGTGCGATACGAGGGTCCGTGGAGCACAGTGGCCGACGAACAGGCAGTGCTGGGGGCATATCGTCAGAGCGAGGAGACAGTGTCGGGGCTATCCTTTGCTTTTCACGGCACCGATCTGACTTTGGTGGTGGTCAAAAGTCAGACGGCGGGCGCATTGCGGGTGGTTGTTGACGACCGCCCGCCTGTGGAGATCGAGCTTCGCAACTCCACGCTACAGTTAGGAGTGCAGGTGCCCGTCGCCCGTGGCCTGGCGGACGGGGAGCACCAGGTGCAAATCATGGCCCTGGGCGAGGGCGCGGCCCTCGACGGGATCATCGTGCGGTAACTTCGGTCTCCCCGATGACCAACAAAGCTGAGCGGAGGGAAGATTCACATGATGAGGTTACACACAACGAAGTCCAGGCTGGCATTGACCGCGCTTGTTCTGTTGCTCTTGTCTGTTCTCCTCTATGGACCGGCAAAGATATGGGCGCAGGTCTATACCTGGGCAAGAAGTTATGGAGGGACGGATGGGGAGGGGGCCTGGACCATCCAGCAGACCTCCGATGGGGGCTATGTGGTGGCTGGCTGGACGTGGTCCTTTGGAGCGGGCGATTCGGATTTCTGGATCCTGAAGCTCAGAGCGGACGGCACTGTCCAGTGGCAGAAGACCTATGGGGGGTATGATGACGAGGCGGCCGACCTGATTTACCAGACCTCTGATGGCGGCTATGCGGTGACTGGCTACACAGCGTCCTTTGGAGCGGGCAGCATTGATGTCTGGGTTCTGAAGCTCGATGGGAACGGCGATATCCAGTGGCAGAAGACCTATGGAGGGCAGGCAGAGGATGAGGCCGTGGGCATTCAGCAGACCTCCGATGGCGGCTACGTGGTGGCCGGCGAGACCAGGTCCTTTGGAGCGGGCGACTGGGATGTCTGGATTCTAAAGCTGAATGAAACCGGCACGGTCCAGTGGCAGAAGACCTATGGGGGGACGGAGTTGGATACGACCTCCGCCGACCCCATTCAGCAGACCTCTGATGGCGGCTATGTGGTGGCCGGCCGGACAGCTTCCTTCGGCGCGGGTGGATATGATGTCTGGGTTCTGAAGCTCGATGGGAACGGCGCCATCCAGTGGCAGAAGACCTACGGAGGGCAAGATTATGATGAAGCCCACTCCGTTCGGCAGACCCTCGACGGTGGCTATGTAGTGGCCGGCTTTACGTGGTCTTTTGGAGCGGGCGATTGGGACATCTGGGTTCTGAAGCTCGATGGGAATGGAGTCGTCCAGTGGCAGAAGACGTTTGGAGGAACGGAAAGTGATTGGACCTGGTCCGTTCATCAGACCTCCGATGGTGGGTGCGTGGTAGGCGGCGGGACAGAATCCTTTGGAGCAGGTGGCTCGGATGTCTGGGCTCTGAAGCTCGATGAGAATGGAGCCATCCAGTGGCAGAAGACCTATGGGGGGCAAGCAGATGATAGCGCCGTGTCCATTCGGCAGACTTCCGACGGCGGCTATGTGGTGGCTGGCGGGACGGAATCCTATGGGGCAGGCGACCGGGATTTCTGGGTTCTGAAGCTCGATGGGGACGGCAACATCCCTGGATGCCCCCTCGCAGCGACCTCCAATGCTATCATCGAGGACACAGGGGTTGGGGGTGTTGATTCCACAGCAAAGGTTTCCAGCTCATATGCTACAATTAGAAATACTTATGTAGCTCCAGCAAATTCATGGGCATCGGTCAGCACCCAGTGTTACCATGAGAGCACACCAACGCCGACCAGTACCTCCACACCTACCGGCACGCCAACACCTACCCCAACCCCTACGAACACACCAACAGCGACGCCTACACCCACCGCCACGCCAACGGCTACCTGTACGCCGACGATCACCCCAACAGCAACAGCTACGCTAACTCCAACGTCAACCAGCACGCCCACACCTACAGCCACGCTAACTCCAACACCGACCAACACGCCCACGTCAACGGCTACAGCCACGCCAACAACCGTCTACCACGTCTATTTGCCTCTCATCACGAAGAACTACCAGTGAGCAGGGCACAACCAGAGCCCCCTTCGCTGCAGAAGCGGAGGGGGCTTGCTTTTTGGGAAGGGGTAGAGTATAATTGACACAAGATCAAGAGGGCAGTAGGTTGTAGGGAGAAAAGCTTAGCAGGAGGTGAATCGCGTGGCACAGAGAGCAATGCAGGTCCCTCATCGGGTGGTACAGGTGGCTAAGCTCATCCGAGGGCTCAGCCAAAAGGAGCGGGAGCAGTTGAAAGTGCTAGTCCCTGAGCTACAACGTCCGCCTGAGGCAAAACTCTTGATAGACAAAGGAAATCTGCGAGACTACATTCAGCAAGAGTTGGCTAAAGTTGGAGGCGAGTACCGGCCTCTGACGGAAGCCGACCCATTCCTGGGTGGGTTGACGGTCGGAGAGTACTTTGCCATGCCCGACGAGGAACGGGAACGCATCTGGAACGAAGAGCATAGTATGGAGATAGAGGACTTCGAAGAGCATGATGTTAAGCCCAGTGCCTACGTACCTACTCGACAAAAACGTCGTCCGTAGGATCATTGAGGGGCTGATCCATCCCGGCAGATTCACTGACGAAGAAGCCACAGCCATTGCTCTCTGGCGTGCGCTCCGGCAATCGAAGAGCCCGATGTTTATCTCAGCAGAGACAGCCAACATCATGGGCTGGTTCTCTACCTGGAGAGAGATTCGATTGTTTCTCGACACTGTCGAGACAATGTACGCTGGGAAGTATTTCAAGCGCTGGGCTCGACGGCTACAGGAGTATGGTTTCAACCGAGAGGATGCGAAAATGCTGGGTCTGGCCACTTACGGTACGGATGCTACCGGTGGGATATTGGGCGTAGAGGTCATTGTGACCTTCGACCGATCTCTAATCAACAACTATGAGGTCCAGCGGCATGCTCTGGAGAGACGCTTGCAGGCGATGACGGCCCAATTATCGCCGCCTTTCCGAGAGGCCGGTTTGCCTGAAGTGGTGCATCCTATTGAGGGGTTCCATTTGCTAGAGTAGTTTTCATGAACCGCGTTCACCGCAAGGCGTGGAAACAGGCGTAGGACAAGTTGCCAACTTGTCCTACAAACAGCCTATTTTCAAGGTAGACTCTAACGCGTGGAAGAGGAGCCCTCTTCGCTGCGAGAAGCGGAGGGGGCTTGCTTTTTGGCAAGGGATAGAGTATAATTCACGCGAGAATCGAGAGAGGATTGGAGAGGGGAGCTATGGCGATAGAAATCGCACCACGCATTGTGGTTGACCCAGCGGTTCGCTTTGGCAAGCCAGTGATTCAAGGCACTCGAGTACCTGTAGACTTGGTGGTGGCCAAGCTGGCTGGTGGGATGACGACCGACGAGGTGGCCAGAGAATACGAGATAACGTTGGAAGACGTGCGAGCCGCCCTCAGCTATGCCGCTGAATTGGTCGCAAAAGAAGAGATCAGGGCGGTGGCATAGATGGCGGATGGTCTTTCCAACCGACATCTCGCAACTGATATCGGAGAGAGCAGTCATCAGAAGAACTGTTGCAAGCTCTTGCAAGGCTAAAAGGGCAAAAACTAACGGGAGCTCTGATCATCGTAGAGATAGGTCGCATCCGCATCCGGCGACCTTCACGGTTACAAATGGAGTAACAAACGAGCCCTCTCCGCCTCTCAGGGAGAGGGCTTACCTCTTGGAAGAAGCAAGTATCATTCACGCGAGGGAAAGCAGGAGGAACAAACCATGATTCGCGTCAAGTCACCCGCCCGCATTCTGCTGGTCGCCCTGGCCCTGGGCTGGAGCGTGGACCTGCTTTTCTATGGCAAAGCCCTGGGCATTTCTGCCCTCCTCTTCGTGCTCCTGCTAATGGTTGCCCTCTTTGGCCTGGGATGGCTGGATGGGGTGCGACCAGTTTGGCGCAACCTCTGGCTGCTGGCCCCGCTCTTCTTCTTCGCCAGCATGGTCTTCGTGCGGGCCAATCCCTTCGTCACTTTCCTCAACGTGGTGAGCAGCCTGGCGCTGCTGGGACTTATCGCCCACTTCTACGCCGCCGGCCACCCCCAACGGCTGGGACTTGTTGGCTATCCCATCGTTCTCCTCCACACGGCAGGCAACGCCCTGGTTCGGCCGGCGCCCCTGGTCTCGGCCAGCGTGGATCTAGACGCCGCCCGTCAGCGAGGCGGCCGCAACCTGTTGCCTGTGATCCGCGGGCTGCTCCTGGCGCTGCCGGTGCTGGTCATCTTCACCCTCCTCCTGGCCTCGGCCGACCTGGTGTTCGCTGACTACCTGGAAGACCTGTTCAGCCTCGACATCCTGCCCGACTTGCTGGAATGGCTGTGGCGAGGGATTATCGTATTGGGATCTGCCTGGTTGCTGGCTGGCGGCCTGGCCTACGCGCTGGGGCGCAGCCAGGCGTCAGACGACCAGGGTGCTCTGGAGAAAGCGCTGGGCAGCCTGGCCCAGGTCGTAAGACTCGGCTTCGTCGAAGTGGCGACGGTGCTGATCGCAGTGGATCTGCTGTTCCTGGTGTTTGTGTGGATTCAGTTCACCTACCTGTTCGGCGGACGGGCCAACATCACCGTGGAGGGGTACACCTACGCCGAGTATGCCCGGCGTGGTTTCTTCGAGTTGGTGGCTGTGTCAGTGCTGACGCTGGGCCTGATCCTGGGCCTACGCTGGCTGGCTCGCCGCGAGACGGGTCGGCAGGCGCGGATCTTTAATGGGCTGAGCAGCCTCATGGTCGGGTTGGTGCTGGTCATTTTGGCCTCAGCCTTCCAGCGGCTGCGCCTCTACGAGGCCGCCTACGGCTACACCCAACTGCGGCTCTACAGCCACGTGTTCATGGTCTGGTTGGCGGTGGCTTTCGTTTGGTTTCTAGTCACCCTGTGGCGCTGGCCTGACCGCTTCGCCATCGGTGCCTTTGTGGCTGCCCTGGGCTTCTTAGTCACCCTGAACGCCATCAACCCCGATGCCTTCATCGCCAGGCAGAACCTGGCTCGCTACCAGGCCACCGGCAAACTGGACGCCTACTACCTGACCAGGCTGTCCGAAGATGCCGTGCCCGCCCTGGTGCAGGCCGTGGGGCAGGTGACTGGGGACGAGCGGGAGGTGCTGATGGATCACCTCCGCTACCGTCTAGAGAGCATGGAGGCCAGCGCCCGTTGGCGTAGCTGGCCTTCGTTCCACCTGGCCCGGCGGCGAGCTTATGACCTGCTGGCTGGGAGCTGAACGGTTGTTTGACTTGCCCCCGTTTTCGTAATGTGATATAATTACAAAAACCGTAACTGGCTGTGTTAAGTCCTTAAATGATCCCATCAAGAAGAAAGGAGCAATTCAATGGCAGATGTAACCTATGAGCACGTGACTAAGCATTTTGGCGACGTGGTAGCCGTCAACGATCTGGACATCGAAGTCGCCGACAAGGAGTTCCTGGTCCTTTTGGGCCCTTCAGGATGCGGCAAGACCACTGCTCTCCGCCTCCTGGCTGGCCTGGAGGAGATCACCGAGGGCAACATTTACATTGGAGGCCAGTTGGTTAATGACATTCCCCCCAAGGACCGCGACATCGCCATGGTCTTCCAATCCTACGCCCTCTATCCCCACATGAGCGTCTACGACAACATGGCCTTCGGGCTGAAGCTGCGGAAGACCCCCAAGGCCGAGATTGATAGGCGGGTGAAAGAGGCGGCTCGCATTCTCAGGATCGAGGAGCTTCTGGATCGCAAGCCCAAGCAGCTCTCAGGAGGCCAGAGGCAGAGGGTGGCTGTGGGGAGGGCCATCGTCAGGGAGCCCAAGGTCTTCCTCATGGACGAGCCGTTGTCGAACCTGGACGCCAAGCTGAGGGTGGCAGCCAGGGCCGAGATCTCCAAGCTTCACCAGCGGCTGGAGACGACCTTCATCTACGTGACCCACGACCAGGTGGAGGCCATGACCATGGGGACGAGGGTAGTGGTATTGAAGGACGGCGTCCTGCAGCAGGTGGATACCCCTCACAACCTCTATAGCTACCCTGCCAACCTCTTCGTGGCCGGGTTCATCGGCAGCCCAGCTATGGACTTTTTCGACGTAACCCTGGTGGGCGAGGACGGGGACCTTTATGTGGATGGTGGCACTTTCCGCCTGAAAATCCCCCAGGAGAAGTTGCCAGCGCTTCTTCCTCACAAAGGCAGGAGGGTGATCTTTGGCCTAAGGCCCGACGATGTCCATGACCCCCATTTTACCCCTCCCAACATCACGGCAGGTAGGATCAAGGCCCAGGTGGATGTGACGGAGCTGATGGGGAACGAGGTTTTCGTGTACCTTTTGACGGGGGAGAAGAGCTTCGTAGGTCGGTTTGACCCTCGGACTAACGTCAGGGTGGGGGATACGATAGAGGCTGTGGTGAACATGGACAACATGCACGCCTTCGACCCCCAGACGGAGAGGGCCATCCGCTGAAGGTTGGAGATTGGAGATTGGATATTGGATATTGGGTTTTCCAACTTCCAACATCCAACTTCCATCTTCCAGTAAGTCTCGGACTCCTGTGAAACAGCTTTTGGGGCTTCGTTGTGAGGTTTCAGCCCTTCGCTCCGTTTAGAGCAGGCTCTGAGGGCCTCAGCCCGAAGACTCAGCCGAACGGCAGGTTTCCCAGTTTGTCTGGCTGCCTATTTGCAGGAGTGAAGGCCAGTAGACAACGCACTCCTGCTGTTTTTGCCCGCCTGCTGGATTGCCAAAAGGCGGGCTTTTTTCGATTATCAGTACTTGAGAAAAGTCGCTCCAAGGGGCGTCCTCGCCCTGTCCGGGTGGCGGGGACGCCAGCCGAGAGCAGGAATTTCTCATCTACTGATTATGACTCGTGAGAAAGGCGGAGCATTGTGTACCTCGTCCTGCTTGGCCCGCCTGGTTCCGGCAAGGGCACCCAGGCGGAGCGCCTGAAGGAACAGTTGGGGTTGCCCCACGTGGCCAGCGGCGACCTCTTCCGCGAGAACATCGGGAACGAGACGGAGCTGGGGCTGTTGGCCAAAGGGTACATTGATCGAGGCCAACTCGTGCCCGACGACGTGACTATCGCCATGGTGCGGGAGCGATTGCAGCAGCCCGATTGCGACGACGGCGTGATCCTCGATGGCTTTCCCCGTACCCTGGCCCAGGCTGAGGCCCTGGACAGGATACTGGCCAGCAGAGACCGCGCTCTGACCGGCGTGTTGTACATCGCCGTCCCCGACGAGGAGCTGGTGCAGCGATTGTCGGGGCGACGGATCTGCCGACAGTGCCAGACACCGTATCACGTGCTCTTCAGCCCTCCTGCCGAAGAGGGGGAGTGCGACGAATGCGGTGGCAAACTCTACCAGCGAGACGATGATCAGCCGGAGACGGTGCGAGCTCGCCTCAAGGTCTATCACGAACAGACGGCACCTCTCAGAGACTACTATCGCTGGGCGGGCCTGCTGGTAGAGGTGAACGGGGCGGGAAACATCGAGGCCGTCAGCGCCGCTTTGTTGCTAGAGGTTAGAGGTTGGGCTTCCAACATCCAACATCCAACAACTCAAAGAGGAGGAGGCAATGTTACAGAAAGTCGAGGTGGCAGGTAAATCGCTAGAGGACTACCGGCCCATCGTGGGCGACGAGGTCATCGCTGAGATCCGCGAATTGGCCCAGAAATTGCGTGGGGCGCGGGTGGTGCACGTCAACGCCACGGCCTTCGGCGGCGGGGTGGCCGAGATCCTCTACACTCTTGTTCCCCTGATGCGCGACGTCGGCCTGGATGCGGAATGGCAAGTGATCGAGGGAAGCGATGAGTTCTTCAATGTCACCAAGGCCTTCCATAACGGATTGCAGGGGATGGATATTCCGCTGACCGAGGAGATGAAAGCCAT
>VGOG01000003.1 GCA_016875995.1 Chloroflexota bacterium | reverse complement strand
GCTGGCGACTGTAGAGATGGAAACCCAGTCTACCACACCTCGGCCCGGTTGGCAATGACCAGTTATGCAGTTGTCAAAGAGCGTTCAAGGGTGATGCTAGGTAAGGAAAAAAACCTGGTTTCTCCAACAAGATGGAGGAATGCGATGAGACCACTTAGCAAAGTTGCGCCAGATTGGTGGGACTACACCACCCTGGACCGAGAGATCCTGGACGATGCAGCCAGGTTGACCGCAGATGACGTCTTGCAGCTCTCGCGCCCAGGCTTCACGGTCAAGTTCTACGATACCCTCGAGGACTTCTACCTGGCCGAGGCGCTGGAGTACATCACCGCCTGGCGGCAGGCCACGGAAAGCGAGCCAGCCGGCATCTGTGGGCCCATCGGGCCCACCGAGCAGCTTCCCCTGGTGGCGCGGCTGGTCAACGAACTGGAGCTCGACCTGCGCCACGCCCACTTCTGGGCTATGGACGAGTGGGTCGTGGATGGGAAGGAAGTTTCGGTGACCCACCCGCTGAGCTTCGAGAGAGCGGACCGGGAGCTGTGCTTCAACAGGATTCGCCCCGAGTTGCGCATGCCAGAGGAGAACTTGCATTTTCCCAAGGCCGACCTGACCGAGTATCTGAAAAGTTGGAACAGCGGCCTCCGCTGTGTGGTGATGCAGGGCGGGCAGGGCGAGGTCAAGCACTGGGCGTTCAACGACCCGGTGCGGCGTCAGGGACGTTACGAGGACCATCCGCCCACGCCGGAGGAATATCGCCAGCTCACCACGCGCATTGTGGACCTGCACCCCATCACGCTCATTCAGAACGCGCGCACCTCAGGCGGGGGCGTGGTGCAGAACGTGCCCAGCCAGGCGCTCACCGTGGGCCCGGTGGAGACATGGAAAGCGGAGAAGGTTTCCATTTTCCATCTGGCAGGCAGGTAACCACGATAACCCCTTCGGCATGCGGCTCACAACGCTGATGATCTCAAAAAAGATTCCCGATAGCGCTGTGCCCATGTCGCTCCTGGCCGATCATCCCAACGTACAATTCAACTTCTACCGTGGCGGCATCGGGACTTGCCAGGCCGAGATGCACTAAAAGTTGGAGATTAGAGGTTAGAGATTGGAGGTTGGAGATTGGAAATCCAACGTCCAACATCCAACTTCCAACATCCAATTCCAAGGAGGGAAAACGTGTCTCAGATAGACCGTGATCCATCAGATCCGAAGATCTGTCGTGCCTATTCCATTGCTCTGAACGAGATCGAGCCCGACTACGATGGCCAGTGGCAGGGGATCACCGTGGCGTCCGACGGCCACTGCTATTTCGGCTCCTCCACCCATTCCTATCGCTGTGGGGCCGGATTCTTCCGCTTCGATCCCAGGACGCAAGAACTGACCACCTTGGCCAAAGACATGACCGTAGTGTGTGGAGAGGACCTGACCAGGACGCCATCGCAGGGGAAGATCCACAGCCCGATCGTGGAGCATGATGGCTGGCTCTACCTCACGACACACCTGTCCAATTATTGGAAGGAGGCGATTGACCGCTACACCGGGGCGCACGTGATCGGGTACGAGATGGCGACGGGGTGCTTCCACGACTTTGGGATCGTCCGTCCCCGCTACTCGATCTACTCTTTCATCAATGTTGACCCCGATCGCCACAAGCTCTACGTGTTCTCGGTGCCTTTTGCCGAAGAAGACCAGCAGAATGACGGCTGCCACGTTTACAGCATTGACATTCAGACCGGCGAAATGCAGGATCTGGGAAAACCGGCGGAGAAAGGACGGAACGCATCGTTCTGGTCTTACGTGGACCCCGACGGGGATTGCTGGTTCACAATGTGGGGCGCAGGTGGACGGTTCTCGGCGGGCGGGCGCGGGAATCTCTACCGGCTCGCGGCTGGTTCCGGCCGGATCGAGTGCTTTGAAGATGTGCTCCCCGAAGCCAGGCTCTGGCCCGATGGGAAACGCCGTTCCGAGGAGAAGCAAGCAGACCGGTCATGGAGCTGGGCCCAGTCCCTGCCAGGGAGAGAGCGCTGCCTGTTTGCGATGGGCATGGGCGGCAGCGATGACGAGCGGCTGTGGGTCTTTGATCCTGGCAAGAACATCGCCACCGGCGAGGCGTTCCGGCCGGTCGGTTTTGTCGGCCCGGTGTTCCTGGCGCTTGCATTAGGAAAGGACCGTGTCTTCTACATCCAGCGGGGCGACCTCGTGAGCCACCGAGGCTACTCTGGCGAGGCAAAGCGAGATGAAGACCCCGACGTGGTTGGCAAGAACGAGGACTATCACCTGAAAAGCATCTCCCTGGCAGACGGCAGCTACGGTCAGGTGACAGACCACGGCGCGATCGTGGACCAAAAGGGGCGTGTTCCCAGGCATGTTGACTCGCTGGCAGCCGATCAGGGGGGCCGAGTCTACATGGTCGGGAGCTGGCACATCCTCCCTCAAGATCAGCCGACGTTGCAGATCAACCTTGAGAACCCGAAGGAATTCCAACGAATGAAGCGCGGCCAGTTCTTTGCTGTCTGCGACGCGTCGGACGACATCGCGTAGCGGGTAGGCCAGGATAGGCTGAAAGTTCCTATGCGCTATACGGTACGGTATGCAACCATTCGACCAGAACTGACGGGGAAGTGGTACGGGGAGGCGTGGACCCAGGCTGATACTCTGGAGATCGCCCACTTCCGCCCTGAGAGCAGTGACCATCGTCCGCAGACCTATGCCAGATTGCTTTATGACGAAGATGGGCTGTTCGGTATTTTCCTGGTCAAGGACAGGTACGTGCGCTGCGTGCATACAGGCTATATGAACGCCGTCTACAAAGACAGTTGTGTAGAGTTCTTCGTACAACCAAAATTGGAGGTTAGAGATTGGAGGTTGGAGATTGGAAATCCAACATCCAGCATCCAGCATCCAACTTCCAATTCCGACCGAGGCTACTTTAACTTCGAGTTCAACTGCGGCGGTTCGCTGCTTTGCTTCTACATTGTGGACCCCACGCGAGAACCGGGCGGTTTCAAGGACTTCACTCCTCTCCCTGAAGAAGATGGAAAACAGGTGGCTATATACCACTCCACGCCGCAGATCGTCGAACCGGAGATCACTGTGCCAACGGAGTGGCTCTTGGAGTTCTTCATCCCCTTCGCTCTACTGGAGAAGTATGTAGGTCCGGTTGGCCATGTGTGTGACCAAGAGTGGCGGGCGAATCTCTACAAATGCGCTGATGATACCTCCCACCCGCACTGGGCGTCCTGGGCACCAATTGATGAGTTGAATTTTCATCTGCCTCGCTGTTTTGGAGCCATCAGGTTCGATGATAGACGGGGGAGGTTTTGAATATCGTCGCAAACTGCAGGAAGGAGGTGATAGATCGAGCATTCTCGTCGGTTAAAGCGTAGACGCTCGCTGAGGGCGTCGCCAGCCAAAACTCAAACTAAGAAGCTTACTATCATTTTGTCAAATCCTTCTCTAGCGAACGGCGAGTAGGCGTGCAAACATAGCTCTGAAAAACGCGATTTTTTCGAGTTGCCGACCGAACTATGCACTGCACACGCGATACTTAACAACCGAACAGCCGCCAGGGACAACTTGCCAGCGACAGCCAAGAAGCAGCGAGCACTGTTATCCCTATCCTGGTATTCGAGCGTGCCGAAGGCAGGGGCTCACCTTACGTTATCCAGGGTTTCAGCGCCACGGGCCAGGGGCGGTCCAAGCTTCTGTGCGAGGGTCTGGTTAGCCTCAAGGAGGTTGGCGGCCGGCCCCCGGTCCGCCTAGCGCGTTGTCCAAGGCAACGATTCAAAGGTCAAGACCACGCCTGCAGAGTTGGGTCCGCGACGCATTGGTCATGGTGGTTGTCTACATGGCAGCCCCTTTCTTGAGGATCAGCGTCTTGGCCTGTTGGTCACGCAGTGTGGCCCACAGGATACCGGTGGCGCGGCGGGCTGTGGCCACGCGGGCGACTCCGGCAGGTTTGGATTTCCTGAGCTTGTTGAGATACTGCTGCAAGACGGGTTGATGCAGAATCAAGGTCGCAAGGGCATTCATCAAAGCGCGGCGCAGATAAACGTCGCCGACCTTGACGACCCGCTTGCCTTTGCCCTTGCGCTGACGAATGCCAGAGTCATCGCGTCCACTGACCAAGCCACTACGACGGAAGACTTGAGCGGCGTAGGAGTAGTTGGCCGGGTCGCCGATGGCCGCCGCCAGGCTGGCTACCTGGATGTCACTGAGGCCCTTGAGCTTGACCCATATCTGGTACGGCGTTTCAGCCAGCAAGGTGCGCAGGCGGTCTTCGAGTTGGGCAATATGGCCTTCGACTGCCTCCAGCAAAGCCAAGTCGTGAGCCAATAACTCGCAGCGGATGGCAATCAACTCGGCATCGGGCAGGAGCACTTTCTGGGCGTAGGCGATGATCTTGGCGGCGGTGATGGGGCCCATGGCATAGTGGTGAGCGTGGAAAGCATCTATCAAGTCCTGCGGGGACATGGCCGCCAGCTGGCGCGGGTCAGGACACACCCGGATCAGATGCTGCAGCGTCTGACACTTCCAGAAATCGGTGGCGAACAGAGGGGTATAGCGAGCTTTGGCCTCTTTGGCGATGATGACCAGGCCAGGGAAGATCCGGTCCAGGTGGCCGAGCACCTGATTCTGCAACATGGTGCGTATCTTGATCTTGCTGAGGCGAACGCGGTCCAGGTGTTGCAGTTGCAGGTAGACCCCGCTGGCGGGCTTGAAAGGCGTGCCTTCTCCGCGTCGCAGCAGGTCGCCGATAGACGCCGTGTCAATCTCGTCGTCCTTCTCGTGGTGCATCATCTGTTGGTCTCGATTCTTCCTGACAGCGTAGCTGTTGATCAACGTCACTGGCTGTGGTCGTTGACGCAGGTGTCGCGCCAGGTTCTCAAAGTAGTGGCCCGTTGGTTCCATGCCCGTCAAGACCACCTGGGCCTTCGTCCGAGCAATAGCTTCGTCTATCGCTCGACACAACTGCTCGAACCCAGTCTGAAAGATGTCGATCTCGAAGGTGGGGGTCACGATCTCGCCCAGCGCGTTGTGAATCATGACCACGTGAAAGTACTTGTGAACGTCTATGGAGACGCACAGGATGCGGTCCAACGGAATGCCTCGAATCTGGTCGGCAAAGGCTTGCCCTCGTTTGCCTCGTAGGTGAGTACGTCGTTTTCGGCTCATGACTGGTCCCTCCTGATAATGAGTGTCCCCGTCGGTGAGGCCGGAACGGAACGAAAACCCTGTGCGTCTCCCGTCTTTGTCAACAGGCTCCGACCTCATAGGATGGGGCAGAGATACTTTACTCTTGTTGATGGTTTTGTCAACCATCCACGAAACCTATTATACCAGGAGGAGCAAAGATGAAAAGGTTAGCAACATTACTGGTAGTCGTGGCCATGTTGGCCAGCTTTGTGGCTGGCTGCGCCGCGCCCACCCCCCAGGTGGTCGAAAAGGAGGTAGTCGTCGAGAAAGAGGTTCCGGTCACCGTCGAGGTGGAGAAGGAAGTGGTGGTCGAGAAGGAGGTCCCAGTCGAGGTGGTGGTCACGCCCACGCCCTTGCCACCGCCGAAGGAGGTGAGCCTGGATTTCGTAGTCTGGACCTATGCCGTGGACATGATCCAGGACAACATCAGCAAGTTCGAGGCCACAGCCCCTGGGGTCAAGGGGGCCTTGACCGACTACGACTGGGGCCGTTACCATGATACCGTGGTCACTAACTTCGTCGCGGGAACCGCCGTGCCGGATATCCTCTACGGTTCGGACCACTGGTTGCAGGAGTGGGCCAGCGCCGGCTGGATCATACCTCTGAAGAAAGTCTTTCCTGCGGCCGAGTTGGACGCCTTGACCGCGGACATGTTCCCCTACACTCTGGCTGGCATGACCTATAAGGGGGAGTTGTATGGGCTGCCCTATTATGCCGATCCCATCGCTTTCATCTACAACACACGCTTCTACAAAGAAGCGGGGATCAAGGGCGACCCGGAGACCTGGGAGGATGTCTTGGAGCACTCCCGCATCATCAAGGCGAAGGGGCTGGTGGAATACCCCATCGGCTTCGGCTGGTCTCAGATGGAGCCTTTCTCCATCGAGATCGTCACCGCCATGCTCATGTCCCGGGGCGATGAGTTCTTCGACGAGTACCTGGAACCCACCTTCCTCGACGCCAATGGGAACCCCGTTCCCAACAGCACCCTGGAGCAACATATCAGGTGGGTGAAGACGGCTCTGGATGAGGGGCTCATGGACCCCGAGAGCCTGACCCGGGACGGGGTGGTCGCTGGCCAGGCCATCATGGCCGGCACCCAGGTCTACGGCATGACCCGAGCCTCCGGCATGGCCTTCTGGCAGGACCCCAAGGCGTCTAAGGAGGCGGGGAATTTCAAGATGATCCCCAATCCCGGCCCCATGCACCGTACCCTGGGCTTCGTCCGCTTCTACTGCGTCAGCAGCAAATTGGCCGAGCGGCACCCGGCGGCTCAGGATGCGGCCTGGAAGTTCATGCAGTACTTCGCCGGGCCGGGCCCCGCGGGCAACTGGCCGGTGGTCAAGAGGTGGGCACTGGAGCACGGGCTGGGCTTCGGGCCTATGCCTTTGTATGAGGATCCAGAGATCCGGAAAGCCTTTGGCTCATGGACCGATGTGGATCAGTTAGAGCAGATCGCCAAGACAGCCCGGGCACGGAAGCTGTCCCCCTGGTACTCCTCGTGGGATGTCTTCACCAGAGCTGAACTTCAACGAGGCTATCTGGGACAGGTCTCCGTCGAGGAGTGCGTCAAGAACATCGGCATGAAGTGGCTGGAACTGAAGGCCGAGTACGAGGGGTAGACCCTCTACCCAAGCCTAGTGCCGCCAGGGAGGCCGGCACCGCCGGCCTCCCTGGAGCCAAAGGATGAAGGTTCATGCACGGTTGTCATTGTGAGCGGTTTTTGCGAAGCAATCTCCTGCTCGTGGCTTGGAGATTGCTTCGTCGGCAAAACTTGTCCTGAGCACAGTCGAAGGAACCGCCTCCTCACAATGACAGCCTGAGTAGTCACGATAGCTATTGAGAAAGAGAGGAGATAGCATTGAAAGCAAGTGCTTACTCTGCAGCGAGAAGAAGACACATCTACGCTTATCTCTCCATTCTCCCCGCCATTTTGATCATTGTCCTATTCACTGTATACCCGGTCTTGTACAACCTGGACCTGGCTTTGCATAAGAACGTTCTCACCGCTCCCGGCAAGCACCCCTTCACCGGCCCAAAGAACTTCGTTGATGTCTTGAAGAACCCCGGCCTTATTCGGTCCTTCAAAACGACAGCGCAATTTACCGCCGTGATCGTGGTGGGTGATGTTATTCTGGGGATATTGATCGCCTTGTTACTGAATGAGAAGTTCCTTGGGGCCAGGGTGCTGCAAGTTCTCATCCTCATCCCCTGGGCCATCCCGGTGGTCATGGCCGGGATCATCTGGCGCTGGATGTTTGCCGGAAACGTAGGGGTGATCAACGGGCTTCTCTACTCCTTAGGTATCATAGACAAATACTACTCCTTCTTTGGCAACCCAATGACAGCCAAGATGGCCTTGACCGTGGCTCGCCTATGGAAGGATGTTCCCCTGGCGACCATACTGCTTTTGGCCACCCTCCAGGTCATACCTCACGAACTTTACGACGCAGCCAAGATTGATGGGGGAGGGGTCTGGGCTGTCTTCCGGTATGTGACCTTTCCCTTCCTGAGGCCAACTTTGACCGTGCTCTTGATCCTGGAGACCTTGATCGGCTTCGTCACCTTCGACCTGGTGTATGTGATGACCGGTGGAGGCCCAGCCGATGCCACCATGCTTCTTGCTTGGTACACCTATACCGAGATCTTCACCCATCTGAACCTGGGAAGAGGGGCGGCGTTGGCTTTCATCATAGCCCTTCTCACTCTGGTGATGGCAGTGTTCTACTTCTGGGCTCTGCGTAGCGAAGAAATCTACCAGTAGGTAGAAAAAGGAGTTGCGGCTATGAGAATGTCAATAGGGAAGCGGATTTTCCTGTATGTGATGAGCGTTATTTTAGCCATCTGGCTGATCGGTCCCATATTGTGGATCGTGGACGCGAGTTTCCAGTTGGACAACGAGCTCTTCTCCATCCCGCCCCACTGGATACCCCACAATCCCACCCTGGACAACTACAAGTACATCATCACGCGAGTACCGCCACCTGCTTATGATTACGATCCTGGCCAAATAAAAATGGGCCATAAGGCTTCCGGGGAGGCTCTCGCGGCCATCCCTGCCCTCAAGAATAGCTTCATCGTGTCTGTAGCCACCATGTTTCTCAACGTGGCTATCAGCGTCCTGGCCGCTTACGCCTTTAGTAGATTGAAATTCACGGGGCGAAATACCTCTTTCAGTTTCATCATGCTCAGCCGTTTGATCCCAGCTATAGCCGTAGCCATACCCTTCTTCGCCATCATACAGAGATTGCGCCTTTTGGATACCCACCTGGCTTTGATCCTGGTCTATCTGGCGTTTACCCTTCCCTTCACCATCTGGTTTATGACCAAGTACTTCGACTTCATGCCCCCGGATTTGGAAGATGCAGCCATGGTGGATGGCTGCACCCGGTTTCAGGCCTTGACCAAGGCGGTTATCCCGGTGGTGGCTCCAGGAATAGCGGCTACCGGAGCCTTTGCTTTCATGAATGCCTATAGCGAGTTCCTCTTCGCCGTGCTGCTCACCAAGACCATGGCTTCCAAGACAGTGCCCGTGGTTCTTAGTGCAGCGGCTATCAACCATGATGTGAGTTACGCTTTGGCTTCGACAGCAGTGGTATTGGCCATCATACCGCCCATAGTCTTCGCTCTCGTTTTCCGTAACTACATCACCAGCGGCCTCAGTATGGCCTTTGGGAAATAGCGGGCACGGAGAGGTCGAAAGTCTGCGTTCATCTATAGGGCAGTGATACAGGAGGATCGGTATCGGTCCTCCTTGCTCTTGTGAAAAAAGAAGCCGGAAGGAGAAATGCCCGCCTAATCCTCAGCTATCTCGTGGGACAGGCTTATGGAGTGGCGCGTAGCCACTTGTGTTGAGCTTGTCGAAACAGAGGAAGTTGTCAGATGTCTGAAAACCGTTGTGCGGTTGTGGCAGGACACATTTGCCTGGACGTGATACCCGATCTCTCTGCGAGCGCCCGAGAGAAGTGGGAAGCACTCTTCCGGGCCGGGCAACTGTTGAAGGTCGGGCCAGTCAGCTTTTCAACCGGCGGCCCGGTATCTAACACGGGACTGTCGCTGCATAAGCTGGGCATACCAACTCAGTTGATGGGCAAGGTAGGAGATGACCTGCTGGGGCAGGCCGTTCGGGAAATCGTGGCCTCGTTTGGACCCCATCTGGCGGAAGGTATGGTGGTGGACGAGGCAGCGGATACTTCCTACACCATCATCATCAGCCCTCCCGGTGTGGACCGCATCTTCCTCCATTGTCCGGGAGCCAATGACACCTTTGGCGCCGAGGACGTACGTTACGAGGTGGTGGCCAAAGCAACCCTGTTTCACTTCGGTTATCCCCCGCTGATGAAGAGGATGTTCGAGAGCAATGGCGCTCAGTTAATGGAAATCCTTCGACGGGTCAAAGAGCTGGGGGTTACCACTTCGTTGGATATGGCCCTCCCCGATCCGACTTCAGCGGCCGGCCGCGCCGACTGGAGCGCCGTACTCTACGCCGTGATCCCCTATGTAGATATTTTTCTGCCCAGCATTGATGAGACGCTCTACATGCTCCGACGACAGACGTATGAGGAGCTTTCACGGGCCGCGGGCGGGGGTAGCTTCTTGTCGCTTATCACTCCGTCTTTGCTTTCCGACTTAAGTCGCGAGTTGCTGCAGCTCGGGGCCAAGATCGTCGGGTTCAAACTAGGAGACCGAGGACTGTATGTACGCACAGCCCACCGGGAGGCTATCGAAGCGCTGGGGGCGGCGCGTCCTTCCGATTCGGCCAGTTGGGCCAACAAGGAACTGTGGTCCCCCTGTTTCAAAGTAGACGTGGTGGGCACCACCGGCGCGGGCGATGCGACGATAGCAGGTTTCCTCAGCGCATTACTGCGAGACATGTCTCCCCAAGATGCGCTGACGGCAGCCGTGGCCGTGGGTGCTTGCAACGTGGAGGCAGCCGACGCACTGAGCGGAGTCCGCCCCTGGGAGGAGACGTGGCGTCGCGTAGAGTGCGGCTGGGCACGCCACGAACTATGCCTCGATGCCCCTGGTTGGCACTTCGATGACCTCTACGAGATCTGGGTGGGGCCAGCTAGTCCATGAGGGGTATAACCTATGCAGGAAGGTTCCACCGCCGTCATCTTCGGCGCGGGCAGCGTGGGGCGAGGGTTCCTGGGTCAGCTCTTTAGCGAGTCGGGGTACGAGGTCGTTTTTGTAGACATTGACGAACCCCTCGTGGAGAGCCTGGCTCGTCGGGGGAGTTACACGCTCCGTCTGGCTGGCCTGGACAAGGTGGAGGATCTGACCATTGGCCCGGTGTGGGCCATCAATGGGCTGCACACCGCGCAGGTGGCCACCGCAGTAGCCAGAGCGAGCCTGATGGCCACGGCCGTCGGCGTGCGGGCGCTCGCCACCATCGCCAGGCCCATCGCCGCCGGCCTGGCCCAGCGGTGGGAAGCAGGCCAGACCACGCCTCTAAATCTTATCATCTGCGAAAATCTGCCCGACGCGCCCAATCTGTTGCGCGGCTACGTGCGCCAGGCTCTGCCAGACGGATTGAAGCCCTACGTTCAGGAGCGGGTGGGGTTCGTCCCTGCTGTCATCGCCCGTATGTCGCCCGTGCCAACCCCTGAACAGCGCGCCGCTGCCCTGACGCTCATCGTCGCCGAACCGTACAAGGTGCTGCCGGTGGACCGCGCGGCCTTCGTAGGAGACATTCCCCACATCGTCGGCCTGGAACCGGTAGCCCCTTTTACCGCCTACGTGGAGCGGAAGCTCTACATTCACAACACTGCCCATGCCATGCTCGGTTACCTCGGCTATCGCCGTGGTTATGCGTTTGGTCATGAGGCGTTGGACGACCCGTGGGTGCGGCCACTGCTGGATCGGGCTCTCGATGAGGCCAGGCGCGCCCTCGTCGCTGAACACGGTTTTGAGCCCGTGGCATTCCAGGAGCACATAGGCTACTTGTTGCTGCGTTTCGCCAACCGTGCCCTGGCCGACCCTGTCAGCCGCCTGGCCCGGGACCCGTTACGCAAACTGGCCCCTGGCGATCGGCTGGTAGGCGCCGCCCGCCTGGCAGAAAAGCACGGCATCCGGCCGGAAGGACTTAGCTGGGGGATTGCCGCCGCCCTTGCCTACGATAACCCCGATGACACCTACGCCATGGAACTACAGGCGAGATTGGCGCGGGAAGGGCTCACCCGGATACTACATCGCCTCTGTGCGATTCAAGAGAATGAGCCTTTGGCGGATCTGGTGCGCAGCCGTTATCGGTTGTTGCTGGAAGAACCACAGTGGCAAAGGAGGCCCTGACAAGGGGTAAGTAGACAAGTAGACAAGGGATAAGGGATAAGGGGGGAGAGAGAATGGCAGAACAGGTGACGGGGAGAGGGTTTGAGGATCTGAAGGCGTGGCAGTTGGCGCGGCAGTTGATGATCGGGTGCCACCAGGTCGCCGATAGCCTGCCAGCCAAGGAACGCTACGACCTGGCTCCGCAGATGCGTCGCTCGTCCAAGAGCGTCATGGCCAACATCGCCGAGGGGTATGGCCGTTATCACTACCTGGACCGTCTGCGCTTTCTCTACATCGCCCGCGGCTCCTTAAACGAGACGATCAACCACGTCATTACTGCACACGACCTGGCCTACCTTGCCGATGTCCGCTATAAGGAGCTATACCAGTTGGGACGAGAGGCAGAGCGCACGTTGAACGGTTACATCAACCACGTACACCGCCAAAGGACCGGTAGCGACACCTACGGCGACAAGTACATCCCAACTCCTGACGAAATCCCCACCCCCCTCGAAAAATAGCCAACGCCCCCCCTTGTCTACTTATCCCTTGTCTACTTATCCCTGTTATCAGGAGAGAAAATGTCTGACAATCCACTAAAACCATACGAACTGACCAAGGAACAGGCCCTCGAGCTCCTGCGGCAGATGTGGGAGGTCCGCATGTTCGAAGAGACGGTGTACGATTTACTGGGGCGCAACCTCATCAAGGGCGCCTCGCACCTCTACGCGGGTGAGGAAGCGGTGGCGGTGGGGGCTATCTCTACCCTGCGGGATGACGATCTCATCACCAGTACCCATCGCGGCCACGGCCACTGCCACGCGCGGGGCGCTTCCCTGGCCAGGACTGAGGAGGCGCGACAGGAGCACTACAACAAGATGATGGCCGAGCTGTGCGGTCGCGCCACCGGCTACTGCCTGGGGCGCGGCGGCTCCATGCACATCGCCGACGTGGAGAAGGGGAATCTAGGGGCCACCGGCATCGTGGGCGGCAACATTCCGGTGGCCACCGGCGCGGGGCTGGCCCTTCGGCTACGCACCACCTCCTCCCCCCCTGCTAGCGGGGGGGGCCGGGGGGGGGTGGTGCTCTGCTTCTTCGGCGATGGCGCGTCCAATACCGGCAATTTCCATGAATCGCTCAACATGGCGGCCCTCTGGAGTTTGCCTGTGATCTACATCGTGGAGAACAACCTGTACGGCATGTCCGTGCCCATCCAGAAAGCCGCGGCCAAACTGGACATCGCTGACCGGGCCTGTGCCTACGGCATCCCTGGCGAGGTAGTGGACGGCATGGACGTGCTGGCCGTCCGCCAGGCGGTGGGCAAGGCTGTAGAGCGCGCCCGCCGTGGCGAAGGCCCTTCCCTGATCGAGTGCCAGACCTACCGCTGGTACGGCCATTCCCGCTCCGACCCGCGCGAGTATCGCACGAAGCAAGAAGAGGCCGCATGGAAGGAGCGCGACCCCATCCCCAACTTCGCCGCCCGTTTGGTCGAAGCAGGGATTGCCACGCACGAAGAGATAGACGCGATTCAGAGGAAGGTGGAGCAGGAGATCAAGCAGGCAACTGAGTTCGCCCTCAACTCTCCCACCCCGCCAGTGGAGGAGTTGGAACTCTACGTCTACGCGCCGTTCAAGTGGACCGAGGCGGACGTGGCCCGCGAGCGGGAGCTACGAGAGCGCTGCCGAAAGGGCGGCCCCGGCACGCGCAAGATCCGCTACTGGCAGGCCATCCAGGAGGCCCTGCGCGAAGAGATGCACCGTGACCCTAACGTGTTCGTGATGGGAGAGGACGTGGGCCTGTACGGCGGGGCCTACGGGGCCACGCGCGGCCTGTTCAGTGAATTTGGGCCAGAGCGCGTGCGCGATACGCCCATCTCCGAGGCCACCATCGGCGGAGCGGCGGTGGGGGCGGCGATGTGCGGCCTGCGGCCCGTGGCCGAGATCATGTACGTGGACTTCACCCCGCTGGCCATGGACCAGATTGCCAACCAGGGAGCCAAGAACCGCTACATGTTCGGCGGCAAGACGGTCGTGCCGATGGTCATCCGCACCGAGGGCGGGGCCGGGCGCTGCATCGCCGCCCACCACTCGCAGTCGCTCGAAGTGTTGTGGGTGCACTTCCCCGGTATCTACGTCGTCATGCCCAGCACCCCCTTCGACGCCAAGGGGCTGCTCAAGGCGGCCATCCGCGACGATAACCCGGTCATGTTCATCGAGCACAAGATGCTCTACGGCGTGGAGGGCTACGTGCCCGAGGAGGATTACATCATCCCCTTCGGCGTGGCCGACGTGAAGCGGGAAGGCAGCGACGTGACGGTGATCACCTACTCGCGCATGGTACACCGCGCGCTGGAGGCTGCCGAACGACTGGGCGAAGAGGGGATCAGTGTAGAAGTGATTGACCTGCGCACGCTCAAGCCGCTGGACATGGAGGCCATCGCCCGGTCGGTGAAAAAGACCGGGCGCGTGGTGGGCGTCACCGAGGCCTACAAGACCGGCTCGTTCATCAGCGAGCTGGCCACGTGCATCCAGGAGGAGCTGTTCGACTGGCTCGACGCGCCGGTGGTGCGGGTGTGCGCCGCCGACGTGCCCGTCCCCATGAGCGAGCCGTTGGAAGACGCCGCCGTGCCGAACGTCAACGCGGTGATTGCCGGCATCCGTAAGGCGTTAGCGTGATACGGAATACGCAATACGGAATACGTAGTACGTAGTGCGTATTGCGTATTGCGTATTCCGTAGTCAGGGAGGAACGATGATTACCGAAGTTATTTTGCCCGTGTTGGGCGAGACCATGAACGAGGGTACTATCGTCGAGTGGCTCAAGAAGGAGGGAGATCCGGTCGAACGGGGCGAGGTGCTCTTCATGGTGGAAACGGACAAGGCCACCCTGGAGGTGGAGGCCCCGGCACGGGGTTTTCTGCGCCAGATTGTGGTGCCTACCGGCCAGATGGTGCCGGTCCTCACGGTGGTGGGGCTTATCACGAGCACGATGGACGAATCGCTGGAAGAAGCAGAGGAGCAGGGAGGCAGAGGAGCAAGGGAGAGCACCTCCGCACCCCCGCTCCCCAGCACCCCCGCTCGGATCTTCGCCTCACCACGGGCGCGGAGATTGGCGCGGGAGAAGGGGGTAGATCTGGCGCTGGTGACCAGTAGCGGTCCCGATGGCCGGATCGTGGAGCGGGATGTGGTGACCTACCTGGAAACCCTGGTGCTGGCTCCGCCTTTGGCCCCAACTCCTCCTGCTCCGCCAGCGCTGGCTGAAGCAGTCGAGGCTATCGCTGAGGTCCCCCTGACTGGCGTGCGAGCGGTCATCGCTCGGCGCATGGGCGAGAGTCATCAGACGACTGCACCGGTCACCCTGACCACCGAGGCTGACGCCACCGCCTTCGTCGAGCTGCGCGAGCGACTGAAGGCGGCTTTGGCATCGGAGCTGGGTTTCGACATCGGCTATAACGACCTGCTGATCAGAGTGGTTGCCCACGCGCTGCGACAGTTTCCCTACATGAACGCCAGGCTGGATGGAGAGTGTGTCCGCCATCTGCGCGAGATTCACATTGCCCTGGCGGTGGACACGGATCGCGGATTGCTGGCGCCAGTCATCCGCAATGCCGACCGCAAGGGTGTGGCTGAGATTGCCCGTGAAGTGAGAGGGTTGGCAGAGAGCGCGCGGGCAGGCAAGGCCCTGCCAGATGAGCTGAGTGGCAGCACCTTCACGATAACTAATCTGGGGATGCACGAGATTGATGCTTTCACCCCCATCATCAACCTGCCGGAGGCAGCGATCCTGGGGGTGGGACGCATCAAGGCCAGGCCAGCGGTGGTGGAGGGAGAACTGTGTGTGCGACAAACGATGTGGCTTAGCCTGACCTTCGACCACCGGCTGGTAGACGGTGCGCCAGCGGCCCGTTTTCTGCAACGGATCAAGCAGTTGATCGAGAACCCTTATCTACTGCTGGGATAGGTGAACATGATGAAAAGACAATCTCACGCTGGCGTGAACTCGGCCACCAGGAAGGTGTGATCCGAGGGCCGCTCCGCCCTTCGCGCTTCCACGTCAATCCACGCCCCGGTGGACCTGCGGGCCAGCGTCTCAGTGGCCCAGATGTGATCCACCCGCCAGCCGATCCCTCGCTCCAGTGCGTTCCGCACCCGGTAATCCCAGAAAGTGTACTGCCCCGGCTCCCCAGGATGGTGTAGCCGAAAGACATCCACGAAGCCCCACTCCCGCACGCGCTCCAGAGCAACGCGAGCCTCAGGATGGAAGTCCACGTGGTCCTTCAGCCGCTTGGGATCGTGCACGTCAATCGGCTCGGGGGCCACGTTGAAGTCGCCCATCCACAGGAGTGGCTCATCGGGCGCGTAGTTTCGCTCAAAAAGAGCCCGCAGTCGGGCCAGCCACTTCAGCTTATACTGGAAGTGCTCCGAATCCGGGGAGCGTCCCTGGGGGACGTAAGTGTTGACCACCGGGATGCCCCAGATCACCGCCTGGATCAGGCGTGCCTCGTCGGGCTCGCCGCCATCGTCGAAGCCGAAGGCGACCTCCTGGGGCTGCTCCCGGCTGACGATGGCCACGCCCGCATAGGCTTTCTGTCCGCGGAAGACCACGTGGTAGCCCGCGTCTCGGATCGGCTCCGCCGGGAAATCCTCGTCCTGCACCTTCGTCTCCTGCAGGCATAGGATTTCTGGAGCCTCCCGATCCAGCCAGTCCACCACCTGTTCCAACCGGGAGCGGATGGAGTTCGTGTTGAACGTCGCCACCTTCAGCACACTATCAGACATCTCGCCTCCCCTCACGCAAATCCCAGCAATCGTGCGTTCCTGTACAGCAACAGAATTATAGCACCACCTGCCACATCAGGCAAACCTTTGCTTTCCCATGCTACATCTTCTCTCCATATAGAACCAAATGCCTTGACATTCCTCTGACAGAAGGCTCTTTAGCCAGTCTTAACACCATCTCAACTGCCTGGCTGAAGAATTGCTCATCCCAATCACGAGACCTCTGAACTTCTTGCGGTATACGGAGCACGTCCATCCAGCCGCAAACAGCATAGATGTCCATGACTCTGATCCCCCCAGCCTTAAACAACTCTCTAGCTTCTTCTGCGCTGACGGCCCTGTATCTCTCTCCTTCATCTTCCACATAACCTGGCGTGGACTTGATCAATGCGAGGGCGGAGGTGGAATCTCTGGAGAAACCCCCGATGGCTGCGGCCCACTTGTTCACCAGGAATATCGAAATCCTTCCTCCCTTCCTCGTCACCCGTATGAGCTCTTTGGCGGCTTCGATCCCACCATTCCAGCAAAGGACAAAATCGAAACTCTCGTCGGCAAAGCGAAGTTTGCGAACATCACACTCCAGTATCTCTACTTTGTCTAACACCCCCTCTCTCAGCAATTTCTGCCTTGCCACGTTGAGCATTGCGGGAGAGATATCACATAGAGTCACCGAGTATCCCATCTTCGTCAAGGGGAGTGTGATCCTCCCGGTTCCGCCAGCAGCATCCAGGATGTTTACATCCCTGTTCTGGGGGAGATATGCTCTCAGCAGCTCCCAATCCACCTGGTGTTCAACAGCGCCCTGAAAAGTCCCGTACCATGCATCATATCTGTTAGCACGCTCGTCCCACCCTTTCCTGATCCCTCCACTATCTCTCGATGCATCTTCTATCATCTTTCCTCCCCCTGGGCACCCAGCCCATGTCGCTATCAATCCGAACGGCCTACTTGGGTACTTTGCCATAGAAAAGCGAATACGTGATGAAGGCATAGTAGTCGGGAAGATTCAGAATGAAATCCGGCGACTCCGGCTGACAGAGCCGTCGAAACTCCGCCCAATCATCTGGTGTTACCTCTGATTCTGCTTTCCCCCACAACATCTGAAAGCTTGCCGTCAAAGCGTTCCGCGCTGCGCCATCTAGCGGGGCTTGAACATCGGCCACGAAAGTGCGAACCCGGGGCTCCCCCAGGCCCGCCTCCTGAAGCCATCCCAGTGCACGCAGAATATGCAACTCCGGCTTCGTATCGTCGGTGTAGGGGAAGCTCGCCGCTAATGTGGCGTTCAGCCGGGCCTCCAGCAAGGGATACCCCGGAAGCAATCTCTGGGAAGACCAGAAAAGGATGGCGAGAGTCCCTCCAGGCTTCACCACTCGTACAAGCTCATTCACCAATGGCCGAGGATCCTTGCCACCGACAGGCCACAAAGTATCCACATTCCACACCCAATCAAACGCATCGTCCTCAAAGGGGAGATCATTCATGTCTCCATACTGGAAGGAAACCGCTTCCGCCAGTTCGCTCGACCCCACGATCTCCTCTGCGCGGGCCAGACATTCGGGCGAAATATCTACACCGGTGACGTGTCCATCGGGCGATACGGCTTCCGCCAGCCACAGCGTGTGGGTGCCGATTCCACACCCCGCATCGAGTCCCCGACTCCCCGACGGGAGTTGGAGAGCGCGGATCGCGGAACGGATGGCGGGCCCTGTCACACGGTGGATACTAGCCGCCATGCTCAGGTAGCTCACTTCAACATTCACTTCTTCGTTGTTCCAATTCGAGTTTCCCATATTCGCACCTAATCACACCAAGTATACTACAGTCCGACGTTGCGTGCAAACAAAAGAGGGCCAGCAGAACTGAGGTGCTGGCCCCGTTCCCGTTGTTTCTGCTCTAGGTCCAGTAGATTGTCTGGTGCTACAGGGGGGTGGTTGCGCCACGCGGCACAATGGTGCCGCTACCCGGACGGCCAATGATCTCCCCATCGCGGAAGACGATTTCGCCCCGGCGCAAGGTAACCACAGGCCAGCCAGTCACCTGCCATCCTTCGAATGCCGAGTAGTCTGAGTTGGATTTCAGCCTGGAACCCTCGATGGCGAGCGTGAGGTCTGGATCAAAAATCACCAGGTCTGCGTCGCTACCAACGGCGATGGTGCCCTTACGCGGATAGAGGCCAAACAGCTTGGCGGCGTTGGTTGAAGTCACTTCGACAAATCGGCCCAGCGTGATACGACCGGAACGCACCCCTTCCGAGAAGAGCATCGGCAGCATGGTCTGCAGGTTCGCGACCCCCGGTCGCAGGTTGGTGATGGTGTGGGCCGGATCCAGCTTGGCAGCCAGCAACCAGGGGGCGTGGTCGGTACAGACGGTATGGACAGTGCCCTGACGAATGCCAGCCCATAAAGCGTCAATATCCTGCTGCTCGCGTAAGGGGGGCTGTCCCACGTACTTCGCCCCATCTTCGTCCTCGAAACGCTCGCGCGTGAGGTGCAAGTAGAGCGGCCGTGTTTCGACATAGACCGGCACATTGCGAGACTGGGCCTCGGCACATACCTCCAGAGCGCGTGCTGATGACAAGTGAACGATGTAAACAGGCGCCCCTGTCGCCTCCGCAAAGGCTACTGCCCGTTGCGTCGCAACGACCTCCGAGATCACCGGGCGGCTCTCCGCATAGTAGCGGAGCGAGGACTTGCCTGCTGCCACCAAACGCGCCGTCGCGTCTTCAATCAAAGCATAGTCCTCGCAGTGGATGAGCGTTATCAGCCCGTTCTCACCGGCACGCCGGATGGCTTCTACATAGCTGCGCACCTGAGATTCGAAGTTCGAGGTGACCATGAAAACCTTGATGCTGTTGCAGCCTGTGTCCAGCAACCTGGGGATCTCGTCCAGAACCTGCGGAGTCACTTTATCGAGCACTGGATGCAGAAAGAGGTCGGCGATAATTTGCTCGCGGGCCACGGCCGTCTCACGCTCCAGCTCGGCCAGGGGTGTTTCCTCTGGTGACGGAAAGGTCATATTCCCAAGAGTCGTGATGCCACCCGCAAGCGCAGCAGCGGACCCGCTGGTGAAATCGTCCACCCATCTGGGGTCTACATTCTCTTCTTCGGGGGGAACCGATAGATGTACGTGGGCATCTATGCCACCGGGCAGGACCAGCTTTCCTGTTGCGTCAAGCTCCAGGTGTCCCTCAACTACGCCGCCAATTTGGACGATGGTACCGTTAGAGATTCCAACATCGGCGCGGCCAGTTGAGCCAGCAGCGGTCACGATCTCCCCGTGACGGATCACTACGTCTAGTTTCGTCATATAGCACCTCCTTGAGAAGATTTGCTCTATTTCAGGCTGGTGCATCTGGAATTGGATGCGCCTGCCCACTGAAGAAATCAGTTCAGCATTGCTAGTTCCGAAATTCCCGTGTCGCCAGCGTCTCAGAGCTAGCACGCAAACGCTGGCTATTCACCCAAAGGGCCGAAAGAGATTCATCCGTCTGCGCTACCTCCTGCGGTCTTCTGCTCGAAAAGCGGTAGCCGACTTTTCCCCCGCACCAAGTATACTACGGTCTGACTTTGCGTGCAAACAACACTGTGGTGCCGCTGTGCGCCCTGCAATAGCAGAACAGGCTGCAGGAGTCGAGGATTAGGTGGTGAATGGTCGATTAGGAGGAACAGTCGAGGACAGGCTATCAACTGAGGAGTTTTTGCACCTATACTTGATGGCGCAGGTGCGCCATTTAGTCATGGTTCGACAGGGTTTGCCCTGAGCGAAGCGGAAGGTTACATTGGGTTGGGGCTGAGGTCACAGATAACGTCCAAGTTCAGCGGTTCAAATCGGGCTATCATATCAAAAGAAGGCGTCAAATCTATCGAGGATAACAGAGATCAGGCTTAACAGCTTGCGTCCTTGGGGTCCTCTCAGTTCTTCGGCCACGGGGAAAGCATAAGATGCGGGAACCTGCACTTCTCCAGAAGGAGTCTCCCAGGGATACTCAGCGTTTGGGCCATCATGAGCAAGTGCAGGAACCAGCCGTTCGATTTGATCGGCAACAGGCAGGATTCCCGTCACATACGCTTGCAGTTGGCGAGCGTTGAATTGAAACTCTCGTCGAAGACCAGAGTTTCTAGCAACAACTCGTAGAAAGCGAATAAATGTCTTGTGTGTTGTACTCAGATCATCCAGCTCGGCCCCACTTCTTAACAGCACTGCCTTGCCAAGTTTTTCAGTCGTCATCTGCAGGTAGTGGAGTTCATGACAAGCCGCACATGCGTTCTCCACAATTAACCTACGAGTATCCCAATCTGAACGCGCTTGCTCAAGATACGCATTAGCCCACATCTTCTCTTCCCTTCGGTAGTACCTCAGAGCGTCGGAATACTCGAGTTTCTTCGAGAGACCAGCCTTCAGGTAGTGGAATATCCCCGCTTTGGATGCGCTCCCACTCCGTGGGTCTGATGTCAGCAATGAATGTCGGGAAAGGCACATCCTCAGAAGGCGCAAATCGAAATATTTGAATGCTCTCAGTCGGCAGGGCGGTCCGATTGACCTCAATCAGGCGTATCTCCTTCTCATCGCCGCTCCTCACCCAAATGATCTGCTCTATCCCATCGTCGGCTTCGAAATGAAGTTGAGCAAGGCTTTCGACAAATTCCTTGGTGACTGTATCGGACGCTGCCATGAACTCGTGACGTTCATCCTCTCTTTGCCGATAACGTCTCATTCTTTGGTAAAGCTCTTGCAAGTACGACTGCTTATAAGCCTCGTCATCGTCAAGATCCCGTTTTCTTATCAGATGATCTATCTGGAGCCCGCGCCGTTTTAGTTCAGAACTATGGGGGTAAGCGGTCAAGATATCTACGGGCAATCCAGGGAAAGCACTTCGCAAGTAATCGAACGCATCGATCCCCGCATATGTGGCATCTGAAAGTTGTTGCAACCGCTCGTCAAGGATAACCGCGCTGGCATTAACTTCGTTGACCAGTGCTGTTAGATCCAGAAGATCTGCCGGGGGAGCGATGGCGATCACCGTCACATCAATCAGTGCCTCAATGTCTCCTTTATAATCGCTGGCACTATCTGGATCGTCTTCAACAAAAAGAATAGTGAGCTTATCGTCCATCTCCATTTCCCTTTCTTCGACCTCGCTTCCGCGGCGCCGGCAAAGTCACAACAAACTCGGCTCCAGGCAGTACACGTCCGTTCTCTACAACTTTAATTGTGCCCTTATGGCTCTCGACGATATCTTTAACGATTACCAATCCCAGCCCAGTTCCTATTGGTTTTCCTTCATTATCCACCTTCGTGGAATAGATATTGAAGATACGTTCTGCATCTCCTTTGGGGATACCAGGTCCACTATCACGTGCAATTATCTGTATCTGGCGAGCTGACTCATTATACTGGGTCTCAATCTCGATGCGTCTGTCTGCTACAGGTGTACGGCCACGGCGAAACGCAGCCAGTGAGTTGGTGACAAAGTTAATAACAATCGACTCTACCTCATAGGGGAAAGCGTAGATATCGGGCACTCCTCCTAATTTGAGGCCGATATCTGCATTATTGGTCGAACACATCTCTTCCAACGTTTCTTTATACAACTTCCGGATTATGGAATCTACATTGACCTCCTGTCTGTGACGTTTATCACGGTCTATGTGGCCAAGGGCAAAGTTGCTCACCGAATACATAATCTGACCATAGCGGTGAAGCCGTTCCATATACTGATCGGCTTTTTCATCGGAGAAGAGCAACAGCGAAGTGAGACGCTCTTTCAACCGCTTGACAGCGTTCATGATATGACGGCTGGTCTCCAATACTTCGTGCCCCATTGAAGATACAGCGATCCCGACAGTCGCCAGGTTCTGCAATAATTGGAGCTTGCTTACTGTCTCTTGTCGCTCTGCTTCATAAGCGACTTCCAGTGTCTCGAACCTCTCAACCTGGGTTTCCTTGAACTGATCCAGCGCGCCAATAAGGGCAGCCTTCTGAGGAGTATCGGGCTGAGAGACAAGAACTTCTTCGAGCCTCTCAACCTCCGTGAGGATCTCTCCTTTTGCCTCCTCCATAGCATCCCCGACTGTTTGAGGTTCATCGGGGAGTTTGCTGAGTTCATACTGTTTGCGATCTGTCTCAAAAATCTCAATGCACTGCAGTACAAAGCCGCGCATGTCGCGAAAGGCTTGATTGTCAAACAAGCCTTCCCGATTCGTTTGATCTCTGAGATCGGGATTAGTGTGTCGAGAAACGAAGACACTGGCAGCTACTTGGTTCTCGCCTACGGCCCACTTACCTGCTTTGCGACTCCTAACTCCTGCAGGATGCCGCACTCTCCGTGCACTTAGACCCAGCCAATCTCCAGCCCCACCTGGGTCACCATAGGGCTTCACGCGAAAACTATCCCGATAGATTCGCACGCCCCCGTATATGTCAAGAAACTCTCTTAACTGGCCAAGAGTAATACCAGTACCCTCGAGAGCCGGTGCTTCACGTAGGTAGAAATAGAATTCGAACTCGAGAGGACCACATTGTGGCTGTACCGGCTGATCTTCTGGAATATCAAACAACTCCTGCCACGTACGCTTATAACGTTTGAAGGGTCTGAGTTTACCACCAGGTGAGCTGTCTCTGGTCGTGATAGAGATTCTTACCTGGTTGTCCTCGTCTAGTCTGGCTCGCATCTTGAAAAGCGCGGCCTTCGCCATCGGACTGCGAACACGTCCAGAGAGATCCCTGGCCTCGTCGCAATCGAATCTGATACCGAATCCTTTTAGCTTTGACTCAAAAGGAGGGACCAACACTGCTAAGTTGCGGTATAATCGCTCATAGTCTCTGCGTGTCCAGCTATCTCGCAGCCCTCTTAGCAATAAGCGAGTTCCTGGCTTTTCTCGACGCTCCAGTACCTCAGCAGGCTGCGGAATCTCATGCAGTGGCTTGTTCGTGTTCACAAAACTATCCCAATCTATGGTCAGGCGATAAGTAGGTTCTGCTGGCTCACGGTCAGGAAGCTTGGGTGTCGTTTCTAAAACCACCTGAGATGCCAAACGATCCAAAGCAAAACGCCCAATACCCTTTTCACCGACTCTGATGCGCCCACCTGGAGAAATCGGCTCCCTCTGCTTATTGTCTGTCCCGATGACCATCCATTTGGTCTTAATATCCTCCCAAGTCATTCCATGGCCATCATCTGAAATCTCGATTGTACCCTCAGATGTGCCTGCCTTGCGAAAACGGACAGTTGCGTTATTGGCATCAGCGTCGTAGGCGTTCTTGACGAGTTCAAGCACCGCCACTACTGGGCTCGAGATGCTCTCTCGGCCCAACAAGAGCGCAGTTCGAGCGGTGATAGAGAAAGAGAGCTCTTCTTGATCCCCTGGTTTCTTTGCCATAACGCTCGCTCCCTAAATAACAGGCGGGACTACTTGCATAACTCGATGAGATTCCTCCGGCGAAAGCCCGAAGAACTTGAACGCGCTCGTATCGATCTGGTTCAGTATCTCACGCCGCTTCTCAGTGGGGCTAGTGAGCAAGGTGTTGGCAAGATCGCTCAATTCTCCCAACAGGGGCATAGGCGCAGGTATGAGTTCCAGCTCAAACTTCGATAGATGAGATGACCCATTCATCATACTGAAGACGAAGTTGGCTAGTCTGGAGTTGAGCCAAGCGGAAAGTCCAGACAGATGGCGGTCTGCTGTGCTACGCTGTGTTGCACAAATGAGATTAACATGATTTTCCACAAAGTAGGTTGGGTATTTAGCAAGAAAATCATCGGACAACAGGGCTGCGACAATTCGTCGCCCTCTCGCTTTTCTTGGAGTAGTGCGCTTCAGCAGAATAGGTCGAGTCTTATGAGTAGGTTCCGCGATTGGGGGTGTTGCGTCTGCAAACAATCGTTGGGAAACCCGCTTACCAGACGGCGGGAACGTAAATTGATGAACACCTATTGAAGCGGAGGAGATAAGTGGTAATGTGTTATCGCTTTCTGTTGATCTCAATCTTTCCTTGTGTTGATTCCACACGAAACCACCGTTGAGGATCTTGAACTCCTTCGATCTTCCTAGAACAGGTTGTCCCTCACACACTTTGGCCAGAATCGCATAATCCATCATCTCATTTGAGATACACCAGATAGGCTTATCTTCTTGCATCCAAACCAACTGATCCTGGCCTACTTTTAACACAGACCGGCGCGCCAGTGATTGCCCATTTGCGCTTATCTGGACAGCAACATCAGCCCTCTTCGACTCTTCTGTTAGCTTTCTTAGGGCTAAGATCATCATCTGCTGATCCACGGAGTCAAACACGCCAGTACGATCCACAAAGCAGGTGATAGCAGTCATCTCACAGGTGTTGGCAATCTCCCTGCGTAGCTTGCGAAGGTATTGTCCTGCCCTCATGGATTGAGGAACCAAGAAGGTCACACGACCCCCAACTCGAGTTGCCCGTATAGCCCACCATAGGAACAACTGATAGAGATTGGGCTGGCCTGCTAGAATATCCTTATAGTGTGTCACGAAAGGCAACTGCTTTTTGGTTACTTTCAGAAAAGGCGGATTGCCTATTACAATGTCAAATGGCGCAAACAAGTCCCAAAGATCTTCAGGAGTTGAGAGCGGATCACGTAATTGCACACAAGGAAACGATAAGGTTTCGTACACATTCGTGTCGGACAATCCAGAGCACTTTAGAATAGACAGACTCGCAAGTAGGAGTTGGAGTCGAGTCAAAAGGATTGCAATAGGCTGTATGTCAAAGCCGCAGATATTACGATTTATGCTGGAGATAGCTGTAACTGGGTCTAGTAAACCTGATTGCGCTGCCTGAACAGTCTTTGCAACCACAGCCGCTAACAGATTTCCGCTCCCACAAGCTGGATCAGCCACCTTATATTCAAGCATTGTGAGGGGATCATAATCAGTGAGAGCCACCAAGTGCTGAGCTATCTCAGTAGGAGTGAAGAACTCTCCCAGGGAACGACGTCTGAGTCCTGCTAGAGAACTCTCTGCAACTAGAGCGACAGCTTGAAGCACATCGGTAATATCTGAGTGAGCGATAACCCAGTTTCTTATTTCGGATGAAAGTGCCTTTGGGACTTTGTACCATGAGAAAAAACGTGCTTCTGGATGGATATCCCAGAAACTCTCTGCGCAGCCGAGATTATGCACAGCACACCACTGAGGGATAAGTGACACGACCAAATGTAAGGTAGCTGTCTCAGACAAGAAACGGGGCAGTGCCTTGTCCTCATCGAGAAACCCATTGCGAACATAAGGTTCTGCAAGAGGCTCCAAACATCGTCTGTAGACGTCAAAAGCTTCCGCAGCAATTCGGCTGTCACTTTTGCTGGCAACATCCTGTGCTATCTCTGTGAGTATGTTTTGGAGGTTCTCGGGCTTAGTCATTAAACTTGATACCCAAAAGCGAATGAACCCTGTTGCGCGATAGTTATGATGACAGGCAACGAGCCACTGCGGTACAGAAGTATTTGCTCCGTTTATGCTACTGCCAACCTGCCTCCAGCGCGCCGGTGTCGCCGTGGAAGTCAGCTCACCCCAATTATATCGCAACGGCGGCGCCGGCACAAATAAACAGCCAACCGCCTACTAGGATTGCTCCCAGGATAGAAGATGGCTGTCAATCATTCACACTACCCTCCTCGGTGAACTAGTCTGGAACAAGGACTACGACGATGCTACCCTCCAATCTCTACTATTTATTGTACCACAGACTGAGGCAAAAATCAATACCCAATTTCATAGGCTTGGCCAGGATTTTCACTGCTTTGCTGCCAGGACAAACAGGTTCAGCGTGAGCTTGATCTTATGCGATTATCCCGACAGTCAGCCAGGTCGCCAGCGCTGCGAAGAGCAGCGCCATCCCCAGCTTGACCGTCGCCGCACGCTGCTGGAGGAAGTGAGTCAACTGCTTCGAGCCAGCACTGCCGTAGTAGACCAGGATGAAAACCACCACCAGCGGCAGGATGAAGAGCAGGTTGTAGAGCACCAGGAAGAGCAAGGCCCGCACCCGCATGGCCGGCTGGCTGATCACAAAAACGATGGTCGGCAGATAGACCTGGCCCGTGCAGGCCAGCTCCAGGAACGATACCACTATACCGGTGACGAAGGCTCCTGCGACGAAGGCCTGCGATTTGCGCCCCCGGCGAATCACGGCGTTGATGCGCATCCGCAGCCCGTGGGGCAGGTTCAGCGCCATGTCGCCGATCTCGCCCCGCCGGGCCTTGAGAAAATCGTTGAAACTGAACACCGCCAGCCCGACACACAACAGGGCGGTCAGCCCATACACCCAGCGTCCTAACGTCGTCAGCAGGTCGCCCAGCAGATCGAGTACTTTGTAGAAGCCCAACCCCACCACCAGGTAGGCCAGGAACACGCCCAGGGTGAAAGCCGCCCCCACCACCAGAACCTCCCGCCCCTTGCGCCCGCTCAGCGTCAGATAGGAGACGAAGAAGATAAGCGTGGCGAAGGCGCAAAGGTTGAGTACACCCACCAGCCCGGCGAAGACGACGGTGAAAACGCCAAAGGACTTGAAGCGCTCGATGATGCTCCGCTCGCCTTCCTCTGGGTTGAAGTCGGCCCACACGCGCTCCGCGCCAGTGGCCGCTCCTGTAACTGAAATTAACCACCGGTCACTTTGTTTGGTAGAAGGACTATCTCTATTTGACAGACCCCAGAAGCTCTGCTAAAATCTGTCTGCTGATTCTTTACGCAGGCCAGGAATCAAGACGTTGACATGGCCGATGTGCTGATGGCCGCCATGCAGAATCATACGGCTTGCGAGCGGCCGTACAACAAGGAGGAGACGAGCCATGGTGCAGGCTACGGCAAAGACGAGCGGCCGCAATGTGCGCAAGCCGGACGTCTCCGGCCCAACCCCGTGGGCACGGAGAACGAGCACCTCGAAAGCGTCTGTCCTACTCCTCTACAATCTGGACAGAACCTGGAGCGAGCCGGACCTCCAAGAAGTGCTGACCGCCGTCGAGAAGTTAGAATCAGCGCTGATCGAGGCCGGGCATCCCATGACCTCGCGAGCCGTCCACCGGGACGTGGAGGCCGTGATCAGGGATTTCGACCCGTCACAGGATATCATCTTCAACTGGTGCGACGGCCTGGAAGGTGCTCCCAAGGCAGAACATCTAGTGCCGTGGGTGTTGGAAGCTCTGGGCTTCAGTTACACGGGTGCCGATGCCCAGACCTTGCTCATCTCCCAGGATAAGTGGCGGGTCAAAAGAATTCTCCACACGCGCCACATCTCCACGCCACGCGGACGTGTATTTCGCCAACCAGAGGCCGATGGGTGGGACCACTTCCCGGCCATTGTCAAGCCCGTGGCCGAGCATTGTAGCTTTGGCATCACCCGAGAAGCGGTAGTGGACACGCCGCAGGACCTGGAGCGCCGCGTGGCCTACGTCCTGGAGACGTTCAACCAGCCTGCTCTGGTGGAGGACTTCATTGACGGCCGCGAATTCCACGTGGCGGTGTGGGGCAATGGCCGCCCCCAGGTGCTCCCCCTGGCGGAGATGGACTTCTCCGCCTTTGGCGATGTGCACGACCGCCTGTGCACCTACGAGTCGAAGTGGGAGCCGGGATCACTTCCGTACCGTTTGATCCGCACCCTGTGCCCGGCGCCGGTGGATGGCGGGCTCAAGGCCCGCATCGAGACCGTGGCCGTGACTGCCTATCGGGCCCTGGGTTGCCGTGACTACGGACGGATGGACATCCGCGTGCGGGACGGTGTATCTTACGTGCTGGATGTTAACCCCAATCCTGACATCTGCGACGACGGGAGCTTTGCTCTGGCGGCGGAAGTAGCCGGTTTCAGTTACCCCGACATGGCCAGCCACATCGTCGCGCTGGCTGCCAATCGTAGCCGATTTACCTGACGAGACCGGGTAGCATTGCACAGTTGGTGCATTGCCTTTGACGAAGTTATCCTCCTGACGTACCTCTGGATCTTGCGCTCACCCTCTCATAATCATAAACAGAAGTGCAGGCAATGTCAAATTGCCCCTTGTCGGTCATGGCCTCAATACCTCCCTGGTTCGTGCCCAGATGCACCGCAATGCTCGGCTCACCAGGCCATCGCTGAAGGCCGTCACCGGCAGGCCCTGCACCATGGCCTCAGTAACCACGGTGTCAAAGGGCACCTGTCCCACCAACGCGATCCCCTGCGTGGCACAGAAAGCGGCGATTTCCTTGGCCCGCCGTGGGTTGATGTCGGCCTTGTTGATGCAGACCAGGGCCGGCACGCCAAAGTGGTTGGTGGTGGTCAGGATGCGCTCCAGGTCGTGGACGCCGGAGACAGTGGGCTCCACCACCAGCAGGGCCAGGTCGGCCCCCGCGCTGGCGGCGATGACCGGACAGCCGATGCCTGGCGGGCCATCCACGATGAGCAGCTCACGCCCCTCGTCCAGAGCCCGCAGTCGCCCCTGCTGTTTGACCAGCGTCACCAGCTTGCCGGAGTTCTCTTGCGCGGCGAAGAGGTGAGCATGAAAGAGGGGGCCGAAACGGGTATCGGAGTGGAACCACCGCCCGGCCACTTGCTCCTCCATGCGGATGGCCCCTGCCGGACACTGGTAGAAGCAGGAGGCGCAGCCCTCGCAGGCGATGGGGTCTATGGCGTAGGCCCTCACCCTCTCCCCCCTGCGCCCCCCTCCCCCTCTCCCAAGGTTGGGAGAGGGGGAGGGGGGATGGGGAGGTGGGGGTGAGGGCGGAACGACAGCCTCAAAACGACAGACCTCGGCGCAGATGCCGCAGGCGGTGCACAGGTCGGGGTCAATGATAGCCAGTTTGCCGCCGACGAAGTCGTGGGTCTCCTGCACCTCTGGAGACAATACCAACTCCAGGTTGGCCGCGTCCACGTCGGCGTCGGCCAGGACGATGGGCATTTCCCTTGAGGCCAGGTGAGCCAGCGCCGCCGCTACCGTGGTCTTGCCGGTGCCCCCTTTGCCGCTGAGAATGACCAGTTGCTTCATCGGGCCTCCTCTGCGATGCGGCGGTACAGCTTGACCAATCGCTCTCGATACTCCGGCAAAGCTTCCACCATTACTACTCCCTCTGAGTAGGCCTCAGCGATGCGCCGGTCGAGGGGGATGCGCATCAGGATGGGGATGCCCTCGGCGG
This sequence comes from Chloroflexota bacterium, assembly GCA_016875995.1. GTDB lineage: Bacteria > Chloroflexota > Anaerolineae > VGOG01 > VGOG01 > VGOG01. Next base: position 43,552 of record VGOG01000003.1, on the reverse strand, counting down.
CGCAGTAGTCCTCCACGCCCCGGTCGCCCACGCCGTCGCGGTTGATCACCACCCCCACGGGCAGCCCCAGCTCGTCGCGGGCCACTTCGACGGCCAGCTTCAGATCGTGCAGGCCAAAGGGGGTCGGCTCGGTGACCATCAACACGAAGTCGGCCCCACGCATGGTCTCCACCACCGGACAGGCAGTGCCCGGCGAGGCATCCAGTATGACCATTGAGTGCGGATGCAAGTCCGCCTCCCCGATGCGCTTCTTCAACTGGCGGATGACAGGCACGGCCATTGGCTCGCCAATGTTCAAAATACCGTGAGCGAAACGGATAATCCGTGCCTGCCCTGTTTGAGCTTTGAGCTTTGAACTTTGAGGTTGGGCAAGGGCCCATCCTTCCTCGATAACCCCCGTTACCTTCAGCACCTCGTGGATGGCTTTCTCAGGACAATTCAGGGTGCAACTGCCGCAGCCGTGGCAAAGCTCAGGGAAGATGAGCACCTGCTGCTTCACGACGGCGATGGCGTGGTAGGCGCACACCTCCGCACAGCGCCCACAGAAGGTGCACTTGCTGTAGTCCACCTCCGGGATGAGGATGCCCACCTCCTCCCGGCGTTCGATGGTGGGATTTAGAAAAAGGTGGGCATTGGGCTCTTCTACATCGCAATCCAAAAACAGCATCTTAGCATCGTAGCGGCCCAGCGCCTCAGCCCTCTTATCGCTTTGATGCTTAGACGCTTTGACGCTAGGACGCTGAGACGCTATCGAGAACGCCAGATTCACCGCCACGGTGGTCTTGCCCGTGCCGCCTTTGCCGCTGGCCACGGCGATGATCATGGCTGTTCTCCCTTCCCTAGTCGCAGCCGCTGGTAGTAGGAATGGCTGGTGTAAAGAGCTGCTACTGGGTTGTGGCCTGTAACGCGGTCTTTGGCTACCAACACCGTGACCGGGGCCTCGGAATGTTTGAAGAACAGGCTGTCGTGGCCCACACACAGCCCCACCACGATGTTCAGCTCTGTGCCGGCTTCGTTCAGCAACATAGCCTGCCCCACAGGGTTGCACAGGGACTCGTATTGCCCAGGGTGTATCTTTTCTTCGTCTTTCAGGCCGATTTTCTCCTTGTCAATGGAGCCCACTTTGCAACAGACACTGTCCACCTCGAACCCATTGGCCTCTAAGATCTCCTGCAAAAGACGAGCCTCGCGGATGAGGCCGATGCAACTGGCGACGCCCAGCCGCCGCGCGCCGATGCGCCGGGCGAAGTTCATGATTTCTTCCACCCGAGGCTCCTTGCCATATCCTGCTGCCTCGGTGCGAGCAGCGGCCAGGGCGAACTCTCGCAGATCGTCCTGGCTTAGATATGCCTCCTCTGCGGTGGAGAGAATGGCTGGCTCCGTAGTCATGGGGCAAAAAGGCGGATACTTTTCGCTGCCAGGCTCGGCCCGGCACGCCCACACCCCACATCTAGCACAGCGAAGTTTTTCCAATGTGACCTCCGTATGGCATTGAAATTTTCATTCGGCGCCGCCAAAGTTTAACCTGGTGCCTGCCGGACAGGGAGCTACCTTCTCGCCGAAAGCCTGGGCCAGGGTGACATAGGCCCGCTGGCCAGTGCAGTGGTTAGGATAGAGCCGCGGCACGCCGAGTTCCCTCAATACCTCAATGACGCGCCGCAGATGGGCTTCGTCGGCACTGAGCAGATGGGTTCCTCCAGCCACGGCAATAATGTCTGCTCCAAAAGTGCGGCCCACGTGGGCCAGGGTGTTAAGCAGCCCGGCGTGACAGCAGCCGTAGAGCACCACCAGCCCTTCATCGGTCTCCAGCACCAGAGCCATGTCGTCGCGGTAGGGATCAGGCTCCCAGCCCTCTGGGCCACAGATCAGATGATGGGCGCTCCGTCCCTCCGGCTCTGCACGGCCTGTGATCTCTCCCGTCGTCCACACGCCGGGTAGAATCTCCATTGGCTCGGCGCCCAGTCGCAACTCCAGACGCTCCTCCAAGGCTTGCCTTTCCAAAGGCAAGCCCACCGACTTGAGCGTCCCCTCCCGCCGCGAGAAGCGCTCGCGGAAGAGGTCGGGGTGAGCATGGAGGGGGATTCCAGCCACCTGATCCAGCAGGGCCGGCAGCCCGCCGCTGTGATCGTAGTGGGCGTGACTGAGGGCCAGAGCGTTGATCACCTTCGGCTCTACGCCCAGCAGTTTCAGATTGTGTAGCAGCACGGTGCCGCTCCGACCGGTGTCGAAAAGTATGGATCCGCTCGCTGTCTCGATCAAGAAGGCCACCCCGTGCTCGCCCCAGAACGACGAATGATCGCTGACAGCATTGTCTACTATGCAGGTTATCTTCATCTCTCATCCCTTCTCTTGATGAGGTCGGAGATTGGAGGCTGGAGAGTGGAGTCACACTTCCAACCTCCAACTTCTAACTTCCAACCACAGCAATCTCATCGCCACAGCGCACTCGACCGCTACGCACCACCTGGCAGAACACGCCCTCCCGAGGCAGGATGGACACTCCTTGGTAGTTGTAGTTGTGGGCTGCTCCGGGCGGCTTGCCTAGTTGCACCACAACCAGCTCAGCCTCCCCTGCCCGCAGCCGGTCGCCCACTTTGAGGGCACTCAAATCCAGCCCGGCCGTAGTCAAGTTCTCGGCAAAGCTACCGGGCACGGCAGTGATGCCGTACTCACGATTGACCCGCTCGATGCTCTCTATGGCCAAGAGGCTGACCTGGCGTTCGCTGAGTCCAGCGTGGGCGTCGCCCACCAGGCCGTGCCCGGCGCGCAATTCGCCCTCACCGACGTCCACTTTAGGATCAGTGCGCTGCTGGCTTTGGCAGACAGCAACCACGTGTGCCATCCTTCACATCTCCGCTGTGAGGGAGTTGAACTCCCTCACAATCGTGGGGCTGCCTTGCTCTACTCGCGGGTCATTTTGGTACCACACTTGGGACAAGTCACCTGGTAGCATGGTTGTCCCACCTGGTGAGGCACTTTGTGGCCGCAATTGGGGCACACGCAGTTGCCACTTGGCCCGGCTGCCTTGGGACCACCCATGCGCCCCGGCCCACGACCACCGCCGCGACCGCCGCCGCGGCCACCGCCTCGGGCAAAAAGCCTCTGGACCATCTTTCATCACCTCCTTCTGCAAACTTCATCTGTCGAACAGGGCGGGGCTTCGCAGCGGTCATCCCGACCACAACAGGTCTGCCCCGCCGGGCGGGGGTTAGAGAGCACGTGAAGAGCTGAGATCAGCCGGTCGTGCAGTGGCTGGCCGCAACGAGGGCATGTTGGCTTCGCTGCTGCTGATCGCACCAGCACCTCAACTCGTTCCCCGCAGTTTCCACAGCGGTACTCGTAAATCGGCATTTGAACCTCCTCTCGGTAGACTATTTCGGTGCAGTCTATCCTCACTCCCCCCAGCCTCGGCCTCATCCTCGGCCCAGTTTCTCCAGAGCCGCCGCCAGTTGCTCGTTGACCCATCCCATCTCTTCAGCGGCCAGGGCGATGTCCGAGGCCGGGCCTTCGTGTCCCGCAACGCGGGCCCGCTCTGCCCACTCCCGAAACTCGGCCGCATGTTCAGCGTTGTGCTCTATCCAGTGAGGTAACAGTATCCGCAGTTTCTCAATCTCCTTCATAGAGGACCTCCCCTATTCGTAGACTATCGGCCTTGGCATCGGAGATGTCCCTGAAAGCAACCTGCCTTCCCCTCACACCTTTCAGGTGGAGGGAGCACAGGCGCTAGCGGAGGCCGCTGTGGTACTCACCATCATAGTGCTGAAGGCGGAGATGAGCTTCTCCACCCTGCGGCCGCCGCACTTAGGACACTCTATCTCAGATGTCGAGGTGCCGAAGCGCACCAGCTTCTCGAACCTCTCCCCACATTCCGAACATCGGTACTCGTAAATCGGCATTGGCATCACCTCTTGCACACGTCTCTAGTCCAGGCGTGTCGCCAGCGTCCTGGCCGCCAGGGCGAATAGGACTACAGCAAATGCGCCCAGGGCCAGCAAATCCGCCCCCGCAGTCCAAAAGGTGGCCCCGGCCAGGGCCTCTCGCAGCACCTCCACCGCATAGGTCAGCGGCAAGCAGCGAGCCACTAGCTGCAACCCCGACGGCATGGCCGCCAGGGGGACGAAGACGCCACAAAGGAAGACCATGGGAAAACGGATGAAGTTGGCCAGGGTCTGGGCCTCGAACACCTCCCGCACGGCCACCGACACGAAGGCCCCCAGCGCCGAGAAAGCGGTCGCCGAGAGGACAAGAGCCAGGATCAGGAGAGGCCAGTTGATCCCCCACAGCCCCAGGCCCACCACGGCCACCGCCAAGACAGCCACTGTCGTGACCAGCCCGAAGGCCATGCCCCCCACCACCTTGCCCAGCAGTAGGGCCGGCAGCGAAACCGGGGCCAGCATCAGCCGTTCCAGCGCCCCGATGCGGCGTTCGAAGGTGATGACGATGGCCTCCATAGAAGTAGTGCCGAACAGGACGGTCATCCCTAACAACCCAGGCACCAGATCCCGCATCTCCCCCGGCTGGCGGAGGGCAAAGGCCAGAATGAGGGCAAAGGGGAAGAGGATACCCCAACTGATGTTGGGCGGCTTCAGGTAGTAGGCCCGCAGGTCCTTGAGGGCGATGTAGGTGATTCCGCGAAGGTCATCCTGCCACATTTGCGTCCTCCAGCGAATGAGTGATCAGGGATCAGTGACAAGGGACTAGGGATGAGGTATCTGGTCCCTTGTCACTCGTCACTGATTCCCCTTCTCCATCAACATCACCTCAGCGCTCAGGCCGGTCAGCTCGATGAAGGCGTCCTCCAGAGTGGGCCCGACGGTGCGCACCGAGAGCACCGGTCGTCTCTGTTGCTCGGCCTCGGCTAACGCCAATCGCAACGCTGTCACCACGTCCTCGGCAGTGAAGCGCAGGCGTTCCTCGGCGCTGGGCCCCACGGTTACCTCTACCGTCGCCCGCCCCCACACCCGGGCCTTAAGCCCCTCTACCGTATCCAGGGCCACGAGGCGGCCCTTAACGATGAGGGCTATCTGGTCACACAGCCGCTCCGCCTCCTCCAGATAGTGGGTGGTCAGAAACACCGTCACCCCTTCCTGGCGCAGTTGCCCGATCAGCGCTCGCAGGGAGCGGGCGGAGAGGATGTCCAGGCCGGTGGTTGGCTCGTCCAAAAAGACCAGTTGAGGGCAGTGGACCAGCGCCGCCGCCACCGTCAGCGCGCGTTTCATCCCCTTGGAAAGCTTGGCGAAGGGCGTGTTCCGCTTCTCCCACAGGCGGAAGCGCCGCAGAAGCGCATCGGCCCGCTCGCCCCGTTCCTGTCTAGGCACGCCGTAGAGCTGGCCCATGAACACCAGGTTATCCCAGGCCGATAGCTCATCGTAGAGGTTGGAGGTCTCAGGGACAACGCCGATGGCCTTCTTGATGCGCGTGATCTCGGTGGCCAAGTCATAGCCCAGGACGCAGGCGTTCCCCTCCGTGGGCCTGGTCAGCCCGGTCAGCATGCGGATAGTCGTGGTCTTCCCTGCCCCGTTGGGCCCCAGGAAGCCGAAGACCTGGCCCTGGGGCACCTCGAAGCTGATGTGATCCACTGCGAGGAGGTCGCCGTAGTACTTGGTGAGGCCGGAGACCTGGATGGCTTTGCTGTTGTTCACTTAGCCTCCTGTTGGTTTAGACGCCTGCACAAACAATTGCAACCTTTTTCCCTGGTCTTTGATCTTACCAAAGCCAGCCTCTCTCAATAAGCCAGCCACTTCCTCGAAGGTGAATTTGAACATGTCCAGGTAGTGAAAGAGCCCCAACAGTTTGCGCTTCCAGCCGGAGAGCCAGGCCCGGTTATAGTCCTTGAGGATCAGGCAGCCGCCGGGTCGCAAAATCCGGAATATCTCTGCCAGGCCTTTCTGCGGGTTCTCCCATTCGTGAAACGAGGATTGGGTGACCACCAGATCCACCGAGTTTGACGCTATCGGTATCTCCTCCGCTGTTCCCACCCGTGTCTCCAAATTTGCTATCCCCGCTTCATTGGCGTTCTTCCTGGCTATGTCGAGCATTTCAGCGGAGGGGTCAACTCCGATGATCTTTGCCTGGGGCCATAGCTTATGAAGCTCAATGGGAAGAAGGCCCGGTCCGGTGCCCAGGTCCACGATGATTGCCTCTTCTGGCAAAGGGGCCATGCATTTCGCGATCTTTCTGGCGAAAGAGGCATAAACTATTCTTGAGCTTATCCCCCTCCATCTGGCGTATCTCTGGGCTCTTCCCTTATCACGCCAGTGTTCTTGTTGTGCGCTCATCTTTCACCCTCCTTCTCAAACCTCTTTTCAGTAGTGGATGGTGGACCCGAGGTTGGCCGCCGCCGTCCCGTCTCCGTCTCGCCCAGCGGAGTCACTTCCGGCCGTTTCGCTTTGTACACGTTCACCGTTGGCAACCCGGCAAAGGCGGCCTCGATCTCTTCCATTTCTGCCGGGCTTAGAGGCGGCACCGGGCTGGGACGCAGCGGGGTGTTCAGTTGCACTTCGTCTGGGGCACACGAACGGGCTAAGGCCGCCATTTCCACCGCCCACTTTCGGTTCGCCTCAACGAACATCATCTGTAGAGCCAGCTTCCCGCTGAAGGCCCCTCGAAATTGGCGGAGGCCCACCACGATGTCAGCCAGGGTGCAGGAAACAAAGGGACAGTTGATCTGGCGGAATAGCTCCTCGTTGGCCGCATCCAACTTGGCCACCACCACGTCAAATAGGGCCAGATCGCGGCGTACGTCCTCGCGGGAGATAAGCGAGGCGTTGGTCAGGATGGCGACAGGCCGCCCAGGCAACGTCTCCCGCCCCACGGCCATCAGTTCAGCCAGGTTAGCCGCCAAGGTTGGCTCACCTACCCCGGAGAAGGTGACAGTGTCCACCGACACGCTGCCCACCTGGGCCAGTTCGCGGCGCAGGGCCTCGGGCTTCACGAAACATCGGCGCACCGTCAGGGGATGCACCGTGCGTCCCAATTGGCAGTAAATGCAGTCGAAGGAACAGGTCTTCCCTTGCGTTGAGACCGGGTCTATCCCTAATGACCGTCCCAGCCGCCACGAGGGGACCGGGCCGTAAACGTAATTCACGGGGTCCTCCTCATCACTGTCCACCCCTCCCCCGCCTCCTCCTTCGGCGAAAGCCTCGCCCCCTTGCAGTGAACCCGGCCTGCCCGCTGAGTTGTCGGTCCAAGGCATTGACCAGGTAAGTTGCTAAGCGAGGAGCAATGTTGCGGCCCAGGAGGGCCAGGGCCGATCCCACAAAGGGGACCAGCCTGGCCCGCAAGGAAACAGGGACTGGCTGCGGCCTGACCCGGATGGCCTCGGGCGCCGGGCGCACGCTGGGCACCGCCACCCGCTCTGCGACCGGCTCCCTCACGGCCAGCATGGCCCCATTGGGGCAAACCTCCACGCAGGCCTCGCAGTCCGTGCACTTCTCCTGGTCAACTTGGGCTGTGCCTCCGACCAGGCTGATGGCCGCCACAGGGCAAGCCTGGGCACAGGTTCCGCAGCCGATACACTTTTCGATATCAACGTAAACCATTCTGCTCTATCACCTCTCACCACGCCCGTTTTCGGATCATGGCGCAGGCGCCGTGGACGACCTCGATGCCCTTTTCCTGGCAGAAGCGAATGGCTTCCTCGGACTCGGAGCCGGGCTGCATCCAGACCCTCCCCAGCCCCAGCTCCGCGCACTGGCGGACGATTTCCTCAGTGACCTGCGGTGGGACGACGATGTCCACCACCGCAGGCTTCTCCGGCAGGTCAGCCAGACTGGGGTATAGCCGCTGGCCCTCAATCTCGCCCCCGCTGGGGTTAACGCCGTAGACGATGTAGCCTGCCGCCCGCAGGTCGCGGAATATCTTGTGGCCGTATTTCTCTGGGTTCGTCGAGGCCCCCGCTATTGCCCAGACGCGCTGGTTGATGAATTCCTGGATCAAATCTTCCATTTCTTTCTCTCCGCGTTTTATGGGAGTGTGAAACCCGTTTCGCTACAGCCCGAACAAGTTCAGGACTCGGGGTTTTACAAGTCGTTATGGCCCGATATCCAGGACCCTTCCCACGCCCACTCGGATAAAGTCCTCCCCATATTTCCTCTCGAAGATGCTCCGGGCCGGGTCGCCGGAGCAGTGGCAGGGGGCTACCCTCTGCACCCCCAACTCTCGGAATTCCTCGACGATGCCCTCGATGACGGCCTGGCTCACGCCGCTTAGATGAAAGCCGCCTATCACGAGGTAGACCTCTTCGCCGGTTATCTCCTTCGCTTTGGCGACGATGTTGGTGATGCCAGGATGGGCACAGCCGGTGATGACCACCAGGCCGGATTCTGTGACCACCACCAACGACTGCTCGATGATTCCAGTTCCAAGCTCCCCGGTAGTGTAGATGCCATCGGCTATCTCCATCGGCTCGTGCACCTCTACCACGAGGGCATGGGCCCCAGCCTGCTCCTTGAAGCTGGCCGAGAAGGAGCGGGGGAGGTATACGGTGATTTCCTGGTTGGCAGCCAGAATGCCTCCCAACCCGCCGACGTGGTCGCCGTGGATGTGGGATAGAACGACGATGTCAACGTCGGTTGGGTCCAGCCCCAGCGTCGCCATATTCGTGAGTAGGGTATCTGCATCGCCTCCGGTGTCGAAGAGCAGGATAAGATTGCCTCGTTCCACCAGGCAAGAGAATCCCCAGGCCGTTTTCAGTCGCTCGTCGTACTCGTTGTTGTCGTAGACGATGGTGATGGTCAGCCCTTCGACGGTCTCGGTGGGCATCGGCTCAGGCGTGGGGGTCGGGCTGGGCATCGTGGTCGGGGTGGCAGTGGGCGCAGGAGTTAAGGTAGCAGTCGGGATGGGCGTCCTGGTTGGAACCGGAGTGGCGGTGGGTGTGGGTGGAGGCGTAGCGGTCGCCCGCTCCAGCGCGGGAGAAGCTATCTCCGACGGCGTGCACCCAATTGCCAACATACAAGTCAACCCGATCAGCACCGAGAGCGCCAATCGAGCCAGACCTCGCTCGTTCATCCTTTACTCCTCAGCCAGCAGTCCCAGAAGGATTCGGGCGGCCCGCTCGACCACGACGGAGCATGACCCAGGTCCGCCAGGGGCATGGATCCGTTCGTACAGGGGACCGCAGCGGGTAGCGCCCAACTCGGCGGCGAAGCGCTCGCGGTAGCGGGTAGCCAGCCGCTGAGACGGGAGGTCATCATCGTCCAGGCTGTTGCGCCCGTAGAGCGCCCCGATGAGCATCACCCCGGCGCTGAATGCCCCGCACATCTCCTGCTTGCTTTCCCCCACGCCACCGGCGAAACCAGTGGTCATCCTCACGAAACGGGGGTCGAGATCGTCCAAAACGTGCCCGCCCACGGCAAGCATGATCGCCTCGGCTCAGTGATAGCCTCTCCTCATCAAATCGCCGGCCTCACGGGCCACCTCGTCCTTGCTTCTCGCCATTGATCATCTCCTTCACTTTTTCCACAGCCAGACGCACGTTGTAATCGTGTCCCTCCTCCAGGGCCACGATTGTGGCGCCGGCCTCCTCAAAAATGCGGGCCAGGTCGGCGATGGAGTAGAAATGGCTGCGCATAAGGAGCAGCCTCTCGCCCAAGGCAGCCCACTTAACCGCTCGGCGACGAATGTCTGGCTCCTCAATGACCAATCGCCCACCGGGACGTAACACTCGCAGGATCTCCTTTGCGGCGACGTGCTGGTCGCGAAGGTGATGGAAGGTGTCCACCATCACCATGCGGTCGAAAGCCCCATTGGCAAAAGGGAGGTGCTCAGCCAGGCCGCAGCAAGCGATCATCTGCTTCTGGCCAGCCTCTCTCAACATCCCCCAGGAGGGGTCACAAACGACCACCACGTAATCGTCGCCGAAGGTTTGAGAGACACGGCCCGTGCCGCCGCCGATGTCCAATATGCGCTCCAATGGCCGAGCCTGGAGCAGACTCATGAGCTGCTCCGGGCCCAGGAAGTGGAACACGCGGTCGTAGAAACGGGCGACGAGGTCGAAATGGTCAAGTCGCATCGCTTGTCCCTTGCATGCTTTCCCCTACCCCTCCCGTGAAACCGGTGGTCATCCTCAATAATCCACAATCCGCAATCGGACGATTCAATCCCTCCAGTCAGACTCGCACCGTGACGTGGTTTACGCCTGATGCGCAAGCATCATAATTAGCGAAAGAAAGCCCGCCCGTCAAAAATGAACGCATCGCGGGCCTTGGCGACGCAGCAGGGGAACATCGGCGGCAGCTCATCGTCCGGGCCAAAGTAACGCGCCCCCAGGATCTCCTCCATGTCCGGCTGAAGCGTGCCACTTACCACCCGGCACTCGAAGAAGGCTATCACTGGCTGAACCTGGTCGCCGTTGGGATAGGTGATGGCATAGTCGGGACTGGAGTAGATGCCGATGAGCGCCACCGGTTCCACCTTCAACCCCGTCTCCTCGTGCACTTCGCGTACCACCACTTCATCGGCACGCTCGCCCAGCTCCATCGCTCCGCCGGGAAAGCTCCACAGATTGAGGCCGTCGCTGCGCCGCAGGAGCAGGATACGACCCTGTTCATCGCGGATACAGGCAGCGACGGCGGGATGCAACAGCGGATCGTGCCCTATGCAGCTCCGCAGGCGAACGAAGTAGTCCGACATTCCACTCGCGGCCAGGCTAACCTCCTTGTTTCACGCTCTGTCTTCTGCATGCCAATTGGCAATTGCCTCTCGCAGCGTGCTCACCGCCAGTTCGGCGCAATGGAGGCTTTCCTCGGGCAAGCCGTCCAAAGCAGCTATCAGGTCTTCCGGTTTGATCTCGCTCGCTTCCTCCAGCGATATCTCCGTCACCATCGTGGTTAGCATGCTTCCACAGGCCACGGTTGGTCCACAGCCGTCGGTCATAAAAGTGGCCTCTTTGATCCTATCCTCGTTCAGCCGCAGGTAGATCTCCATCGTGTCGCCGCACCAACCGTGCACGCTCCCGCGAGCATCAGGCGCAGACATACGGCCCAGGTTCTTGGGATTGTAGAACTCCTCAATGACCTTGGCCGAATAGAGTGCCCGCGCCTGTTCGATGATCTGCCTTTGCAGTTCCGTGACCATGCGTTCGAAGTCTGTTGCTTCTCCCTGGTGCTCCATTAGACTCTGATTTCAATCCTCTCTCTCCCTTAAAATCAAAACACTCATGGACTTGGGCCACGATGCGGCCCGCTTGGCGCATGAGCGCCAACTCGCGGGAAGATTTGAGAACGATCATTCTCGCCCTCCACGCCTTCGATGGCGACGGCCACTAGGCTTCCCTTCGCTCGGGGCCACTCTGCGGGATTCGGCTGCTAGCTTTCCGCTAAGCCACCTGTCCAGGGCCCCGACGATAGCATTGGCCGCCCGGGGCAAAGTCTGGCTTCCTATGAAGGTGAGGGCTGCGCCGGCCAGCGTTCCCAGCGCGCTGGGCCGGGGCCTCTCTGCCACGGCAGCCACTGGCTCCTCCCTGACGGCGATCGGCCTGGCCACTTTGATCGCCCCGCTGGGGCAGGCCTGGACGCAGGCCTCACACTCGGTGCACAGTTCAGAGTTGATCTGGGCCAGCCCCCCGACAAGCTGAATGGCCCCTTCGGGACAGACCTCCACGCAGTCACCGCAGCCATCGCAGCGGTCCAATTCGATGGTCAGTATCGATTTGTCACCTCCGCGCTACTTACCCAACCCCTCCAGCCGGGCTATCACTTCGTCCAGTTGGCTGCGGAGCATCTCGGCCTCTTCGCGCAGGCGGCCCACCTCATCCTGCTCATACTCGTCTTCGGCCGGGACGGCGGCGTGCTCGATGCTCTCGCGACAAGGTTGGACACCCTGCAACTCACCGCCCAGGTAGCGCTCCAGGGCGTGGCGCACTGTGCCCGACGCGCCAGACACGGCCTCGATGCCGTACTGCTCAAAGAAGCCAATGGCCCGGTGGCCCATCCCGCCGGTGAGCATCACGTTCACTCTCTGGCTATGGATAAAGCCTGGCACCATGCCCGGCGAGTGCTGGCCGTAGTAGGGATTGTCCACCTCCTGCACGGCTTTGACCTCCTGACCCTCCACGTCCACCAGGATGTAGTACGGGCAACGCCCGAAGTGAGGGCTGACCACGCTGTCGAGACCGTTTTGGTCGTCGGCAGAGATAGCGATACGCATGACTTAGCCCCCCTTTTCCAGCTTATCGAGCCGCTCTATGATCTGAGCCAACTGCTGGCGCAGGTTGCTGGCTGTCTGTTTCAGGGCCACGACCTCTTCCTCGCGGGAAGTGGGTGGCGCGGGCTGCGGCGGAGGCGTTGTCCCCCAGGCACCGGGCCCGTAGGCACCCTGGCCCATACCCATGCCTCGGCCCATGCCCATCCCTCGCCCCATTCCACGCCCCATACCACGGCCCATGCCCATCCCGGCATGAGCCTGGACGCTGGCGTCGGCAGCGGATGGCAGCCGCCCCGCCTTGTACGCCTCGACGGCTTCTCTCACCGTCCCGCCGGTGAGCAAGTAGATGGGCACGCCGGCGGCCTGGAAGACATTGTAGGCGTTGGGGCCGACGTTACCGGTCAGCACCGCCTGGGCGCCCTGCTGGACGACGAACTGGGCTGCCTGGATGCCTGCTCCGCCCGGGGCGGCCATGGCCGGGTTGGAAACGGCCTCGAATTCCATGCTCTCTGTATCCACGAAGATGTAAGTGGAACACCGCCCGAAGACCGGACTGGCAGGCGCGTCCAGGTCTGCGCCGTTGGATGTGACGACGATTTTCATTTTGCAATTCCTCCTTATTGACGGTATAATTTGGGTAACCATTCACCTGATCCGTCGGAGTTGTACTCCTACGGCACACCTTGTGGTTCGCAAGTACGCACCTCCAAGGGATAGGGCCTGGAGTGCAACTCCAGGCCATCAGGTGATTTGGTTGCACCTCTCCTGCCGGTTGTTAAACATCCGTGCAGGTTGGGGGCTCGGGGCGGGTGGCGAGTCTTCCGATTCCGTTCACCCGCCCCGACTTTTATCCCCCTGGTATCCACTGTTAAGCCTCCTTTTCGAGTTCTTCGATGCGCGCGCTGATCTGATCGAGCTGGGCCTTCAGCGCTTCGGCGTGATCCCTCAGCATCTGCAGCTCCTGCTGGCGCGGCATCGGGCCGGGCGCTGGAGCGCCGTAAGCCCACGGTCCAGCCTCCCAGGCGGTGGCCATCTGCGGCGTGGGCCATTGCCCCGTCATGAGATACTCGGCACAGGGGCCTAGCCCCGTAGAGCTGCGGCCCAGCCAGCCTGGGCTGTAACCGAAGCGCATCCAACCCGGTAGCCCGGTGGCGTAGTACCACCAGCGATGCCTGTAGCCCATTTTTGTTCACCTCCTCTCTTTGGCGGATTTCCTCACCGGTCAAAAGTTACCACCAACGTCCCCGGCCACGACCTCCCCAGCCTATGCCCCGGCCCCAGAAGCCTCGCATGCCCCAGCGGGGACGCCCAAAGCCGTAGGGTCGGAAGCCGTAGCCCCCAGTTGGCCATCCAGCCCCAGGAGCCCGATAGGCGTAGGGAGCGGGGTAAGGGCCATAGCCGGCATAGAGCGGGCTGTACGGATTACACCAGCCTCGTCCACCACCGGTCATAGGGCCCATCCCGGCCGGTCCTGTTCCATCAAAGCCTGGCATCTCGTTCACCTCCTTCCCATTCGACAATTATGGGCGATGTAGGGCTATCGCCATCGCCCTCTACCCCGGCCCCGGCGTCGTCCCAATCCCCGGCCAAATCGTGTGGCGGGGACAGGCGCGAAGGGTGTTGCGGGAACCGGCGGCGCGCTGTAGGGAACCCCAGTCCCTTCGACGGGGCTCCGGGCAAGCCGCACCGGTATGCCTGCCAGTCCCGCGTAGCCGTAAGGGGCCTTCCCCGTTTCGGGAGGAGGAAACGCGATGGCGCAGTACCCCTCCCCGCGCCCGGTCATGGGACCCAGCCCCCGGGGTCCGGTGCCATCAAAAGCTGGCATGTCATTCACCTCCCTCCTAAGGCTGAGAGAACAGCGAGGTCCTTGGCTGCGGTGCGCTCTCCACCAGGCGTTTAGCGATGGCAGCGAAGTCATCGGACCGATACTCCTCAATCCGTCCCTCATCGCAGAGCTGGGCGATCTGGGGATCAATGGGCAATCTTCCCAGAAGAGGCACGCCCAGTTGGGCCGCCATTATCTTAGCCTTGCTGGGCCCGAAGACCTCCAATCGCCTGCCCGTGTCGGGACAGACGACGTAGCTCATGTTCTCCACAATTCCGAGGATGGGCACCCCCATCACCTGGGCCATGCGGGCCGCCTTCTTGACCACCATGGCCGCCAGGTCCTGCGGCGAGGTGACCAACACTACCCCGCTTAAAGGGATGGCCTGCATCACCGTGAGCGAGGCGTCGGCCGTGCCAGGGGGCAGATCCACGATAAGGTAATCCAGGGTGCCCCAGAAGACGTCGCCCCAGAACTGCTTGATGGCTGTGCTGATAAGCGGCCCCCGCCAGATGACTGCCTCGTCCTCGCGGGGGAGAAGCAGGTTGATGGACATGACCTTGATGCCCGTCTCGCTCTCCACCGGCAGGATGCCCAGGGGGCTACTATTTGGATGCCTCTGCGTGGGGAAGAACATCTTGGGGATGCTGGGGCCGGTGATGTCAGCGTCGAGTACGCCCACCTGGTGGCCCTCGCGCTTCAGGGCAATGGCCAGCAGCCCAGCCACCAGCGACTTACCCACGCCGCCCTTGCCGCTCACCACGGCGACGACGTGCTGGATGCGATTGAATTGCTCTGCCGAACCAACCCTTTTCTCCTGGGCGGCCATGAAGTGCGTCCGCTCCCTCTGGGTCATCTCGGCCAGTTCTACGTCCACTCCCTTGACCCCTGGCAGCCCCTCCACCGCCGCCCGCGCCTCGCCCACGATCTGATCCTTGACGGGTACGTTCATGAAGGGCAGGACGATGGTGAATCTCACCTGCTCGTCGTCCACCCTTATACCCCTGATCATGCCCAGTTCTATCAAACTATGACCCGATTCGGGATGTTTTACTTCTCGTAAAGCTTGATGTACCCGCTGTTCGTCAATCAATTCTTGCTCCTTTCTCACGCAATTAATTTTCGTCAGATGGAATGTTGCGTGCGGGCCATGGTCAGCAATCGCACACCCTCGCCGCGCTTCACCTGCCCGAAATTGGCTCCCTGGCCGATGAGCCGTAGCACGGATTCCGTGTCGGTGACCAGGGTTCCACAGATTATATCCGCCCCGTAGTCGAAGAGCAGGGGCGAGAGGGGCGCCGTGGGGCCCAGGACGATGACCAGAGCATCGGAGCGGCACAACTTCATCAATCCCTCAAAAGTGTGGTTGATGAGCGAGGTGCCGGTGATGGCGGCCACGTCGGCCTGGGGGAGCACCTCTGTGGCCCTCTCGGCGGGCAGGTCGCCCCGCACCGGCCTCTTTTCCAGCACCCACATCTTCTCGGCTGCCTTCCTCACCCTGGGGGTGAAGGGGAAGTGCCCCACGATGGCCACTTTTCTGCCCGCACCCTCTTTTAGTATGACCTCCTCCGCGTTCAGCTCTACGCAGCGGCTCTCGTCAATCTCTATCAGGGAGTTTATGGCCGCCATCCCGATGGAAGCCTCCAGGAGGCTATCGGACTTGGCATATTCGGCCAGCTCCAGGGCGCTGCAGTCCAGCAGATGGCCCGCCCGCGGTACCAGTGGAGCGGGACCGGCACACTGGGGCTCTTCAGGCCGCAGCGTGGAGGCCAGCCCACAGCGCCCATCGTCGAGCACCACCGCCGTCCAGAAAGCGCAGACCCGCACCTCGCGCAGTCGCGCATCGTCCCTCAGCGAGGCGATCAGATCGTCAATGATGGGCACCTTCCCCCTCCTCCATGTGCTCGTCGTAAGCAGCAAAGAAGTCGTGCAGCACTCGGTCCATCGCCCGCAAGTCGGCCACGCATTGGGCCAAGTGCTCATCGCCCTCGGCGGTCAGTTGATAAACCCGCCGTGGCGGACCTGAGCCCTCGGTGTCCCAGACTGAGGTCACGAGCCCCTGGCCTTCCATCTCCCGCAGGGCACGGTAGACCATGCTGGGATCAATAGGGGCTTCTTCAAAGCCGAACTGTTTCAGCCCCTCCTGCAGGCTATAGCCATGGGAGGAGCCGCGATGGAGCAGTAGAAGCAACACCGGCTCCACGAAACGGTATATCCGTGTAGGGCAGGGCCCACCGCCCCTGCCCCCCATCCACCTGCGCCGACGACCACGTGGCATCACTCACCTCCTGACAAATAGTGTCTTACAGCTATAGTGACTTTTTACATATATAGATTATATCACCTTTTTGGCATTTTGTCAAGAGCTGGAACCTTAAAATTTACGGGGCATATTGGTACAAAAAACAGCAAAGGAAGCGCCAACTCTGTGACGCTTCCTCATCGCTGCCAGTTGATATTCCCTGCTCTTTCTCGATGATGGCGTAGTAGATCGGCCGTGCAGACACCCTCACCGCCAGGGCCAGCTCCCGGTCGTAGAGGATGATCTGGACCTCCTTTGGTTCCGGTGGGCCAGTATCAGATAACAGTCGGGCTCATCCCACACCTGAGCCTCCATCAGCCCGGCCTCTTCCAGCAAGCGTAGCATCTCCCCCTCGTCGGGGATGGTGTCGTGAGCCACGACCCCACCCATGGAACGGTGGAACTCGTTGATCGCCTGGCGGCTGGCGGTATGGCAGATGACCAGCCGGCCGCCGCTGCGCAGCACGCGGCAAATTTCGCCCAGGGCGCGGAGTTTATCCGGGAAGTGAGGGAAGACGGCGTTGCAGATCACCCAGTCGAAGCTCTCGTCCGAAAGGGGCAGGCTCTGGGCATCGCCTTGCACGCACTCGACGGGATGTCCCTTGGCCTGAGCGCACCTGAGCATCTCGCCGGAGATGTCCAGGCCCACAACCCGCCCTGCTCCATTCATCGCCTCCAGGAGCAAAGGAAAAAGTATCCCGGTGCCACATCCCACATCCAGCACCGCTGCCCCCGGCCCGAAGTCCAGCCCGGCCACGATCTCGCGCAGCCGGATCAGGGTCTCGTCCACCTCCAGCGCGTCCCATTCGGCCGCCGCCTGGTCGAAGAACTGGCGATGGTTCATTATTGCTGGCCACCTTTTCACCTTCCTCTTGGGCGAAACCAGCGTGGCGATGGCGAAGACCAGACTGGAGACGATGATGATCACCGCCCCACTGGGGACGTCGAAGAGATAAGAGGCCAAGAGCCCCATCCAGCCGGAGAGGACGCCGAAGAGGGCGGAGAGGAGAAAGAGCCGCTTCAGGCTGTAAGTGAGCTGGTAGGCCGCCGCGGCGGGGTTGATGATCAGGCTGAAGATGAGCAGGCCACCGATGGCCTTGAAGGAGGCGGTGATGGTGGCTCCCGTCAGAAAAAGCAGGGCGTAGAAGATGGCGTTGGCCGGGATGCCCACCGCCAGCGCCATCTCCCGATGGAAGAGAACCGCCTGGATCTCCTTGTAGAAGAGGAGTACCAGGATCACCACCACCCCGCAGACAGCGGCCAGCAGGATCAGGTTGGCGTCGGTGACGGTGAGGATGCTGCCCCACAGGAGGCCCAGGGCCTGGGTTCTGGGACCCACCATGAGCCCCATGAAGAGAAAGGCCAGCCCCAGCATCAGGGAGAAGACGATGCCGATGGCTGTATCGGGGTTGAACTCCCCCCGGTCGGCCAGGGGGCCGATGACCGCCGCTGCCAGCAGGCTGAAGACGAAGGCACCCACCAGGGGATCGAAGCCTAGCAGGATTCCGAGGAGAGCGCCAGCGAAGGCGGCGTGGGAGATGCAAATGCCGATGAAGGAGATGCCCATGGTCACCACGAAGACGCCAATGGTTGAGCAAGCTACCCCTCCCAGCAGCGCGGCCAGGATGGCGTTTTGCATGAAGCGGTAGTGGAGGATTTCCATGTGGGCCTCCTACGACAGCACCACCCGCCCTCCATCGTGCTCGATGATGCGGATGGGCGTATCGTACAATTCGCTTAACACATCCTCCCGCAGCATCTGTTTGGGGTGGCCTTCCCCTCGGATGAGGCCATCCTTCATCAAGACCACCCGATTGCACGCCCGGGGTAGGGTGTTGAGGTCGTGGGTGACGAACAGGGTAGTGAGCTTACGAGTCGTGTGGATGCGCTTGACCAGCTCCAGGATCTCCCTCTGGCCCCGCCAGTCGAGGTTGGCGGTGGGCTCGTCCAGCAGGAAGATATCGGGCTCCTGGGCCAGGGCGCGGGCGATGGCGACGCGCTGCTGCTCGCCCCCCGAGAGGTGTCCGATGGGCCTGTCCGCCAGATGGTTCATCCCTACCAGCTCGATCATCCGCTCCACGATCTCCCAATCGGTTCCGCTCGGCCTTCGCAAGAGCCCCAGCCGCCCGCAGCGCCCGATCATCACCACCTCGCGCACGACGATGGGCATGCGGGGGTCAATATTCTGCACCTGTGCCACGTAGCCCACCCTGGTCCTGATCTGGCGGGCGTTACGCCCCCCTGCCCCCCAAAGTTGGGGGGAACGGGGGGAGTGCCCCAGCACCCGAATGTGGCCCTGGAGCAGCTTGCCCAGGCCGTTGATCAGGGTGAGGAGGGTGGTCTTACCCGCCCCGTTGGGGCCGATGATGCCCACAAACTCGCCCCTCCTCACCCTCAGCGAAACGCCCCGCAGGGCCACGTCCTCGCGGTAGGAGACGACGGCGTTCTCGATCTCTACCACGACCTCGTCGTCCATCGCCTTTTTACCTGCTACTTGCCCAGCGCTTCCAGGAGCAGCTCGACGTTCTTCTTGATGGCCTTTTCCCAGGTCTCGGTGCCCTCGAAGCCGCCGGGAAAGTTGGAGAGGGTGACGTGGACGGCGCCGATCTCCTGGGCCATCTGAACGCCTGCCTCGGGGCCGCTCTGGAGATTGTCAACGACCAGGGCCACCGCTGCCTCCCTCCCCTTGTCCACCAGCTCCTTCACCTTCTCCGGGGTGAGGTCCGCAGGCGGCGGGTAGGTGGCGACCACGTTGAAGCCCGCCCACTTGAGGAAGCCGGCCTGGTGCGCCATGCAGATGACGTTGACCTGGCCGCCCCCCTGGCCCCCCAAAGTTGGGGGGAACGGGGGGAGCCTGGCCTTCAACTCCCCTCCCTGGCTCTGGATGACCTCCAGCAGGGCTCCGGCGTTGGCCTGATAGAAGTCCTTGTTGGCGGGATCGGCATCGCTCAGGACGGCGGTCACCCTCTCCACCCCCTGGGCCTGGATGGGGGGCGTCATCCAGTTGCCCTCCAGCTCGATGATCTCCACCCTCAGGTCTGGGTTTTTGGCTGCCTCCAGCAGCCCCTCCACGAAGGCCTCGCCCGGCCAGTTGTGCATGAAGAAGAGTCTGGCCCTGGCCGTGGCCTCGATCTGGCTTGGCTTCACGTCGTCCTCCCCTGGACAGGTGGCCGGGGCGGTGATGACGGTCACCTCCACCTTCTCCTTCCCCACCCTCTCCACGATGGAGCCCAGGAGCGAGGTGGTGGTGACCACCCCCGTCGGAGGCGTCTCTGACGCCGATTGGGGAGCTGGCCTGCAGGCGGGAAACGCCAGCAGGGCCACCAGGCTGAGGATCAGCAAACCCACGCTGATAAAGTAAGGTTTCTTCATGGCAAAATCCCTTTCTTGAGTAATCAGGGACCAGGAATCAGGGAATCAGGACACTGATTCCCTGATCACTGATTCCCTCATTCCCTGATCACCGATTTCCTTCCCTCGTTTCCTCGATCAGCACGGTGTGCTTCAGGAAATCGAGGCGGACGATGCGGCCGCGCACCAGTTTTTGCTCTCCCAGGAGCGAGGATAGAACCAGATTGTCACCTTCAGGTTCCACACGGGTCACGTCCCGCATGATTTCCCTCTCCTGGCCGTCGCTTTTCACGTAGACTGTGGCCTCGCACATGGCGTTCACCTCCTTCAAACAAAAAATCACCCGTCGCCAGACCTTCAGGCCGGCTGGGGTGATCTTCATGATCGTTGCTGGATAGGCAGTGACTCGACAGAATCGGCTTCATGCCGACTGGAAAAATTGTACCACAAAAGGCCGGTTTTGGCAAGTCACCGCTGCAGGAAGCTCCGCAGCACCCTTACCGCTTCCGCGGGGTCCTCAATGGCAGCCACGAGCCTCTCCAGCGGGCAGGGCCCATCGCCTTTCTCGTTCAGGATCGTGGGCACGAGTTGTTCATACTCCAGGGAGACGCCACCCCTCACCAGCGTCTCCCTGGCTGGTTCGCTCACCAGCAGGGCGTAGATCGAGGCCACCCCCATAGACCGCGCTACTACCGCCGCTGCCTTGCCTACCACCCGGTCGGCCAAAGACGCCCCCTGGGCCTCTTTGCCCAATTGCTCCGCCAGGGCCAGCAAATCGGCCACCCCCTTGCGCTCGCCCGTTCCCAACACCTTCCTGTCCTTCACCAGGACCAACGCCTTATCCTGGGCTTGCAGGACAGTCCTGGCCAGCTCCAGGTCCCCACCTATTTCCTTTCCTTCTCCATGAGCACCAGGTGAGGGCCGCCCGGCCCGCTCCCGCGCCACGGCGATGGCCGCACTGATCTGCCTGGTCAGGGCTTTCCACTCGATGCCCACGATCTCGAAATGGGGCTGGTTGATGGGGAGGAGGAGCTTGTAGCCCCGGGCTCCGGCCACGGCCTCAGCGATGGCCGGGGTAATCTCGCCCATCATGGAGTTGGGGATCACCACCCCGATGGGGGCGATGATGAAATCGGCCAGGTCTACAGAGACCCGGATGGCGTTCTCCCCGCTGGCCCCCCGGCTGGCCTTGGCCCGCATCATCCTGTCGGTGGCGATGGCATTGGCTCCCAGGGCCAGGATCTCCACCTCCAACGGCAACTCCTGCCGCAGTTGGGTCACGATCTGGGCGCCGATGCCACCTCCCATGCCGTCAATCACACCGATGATCATAACTCCTCCTTCCGGCCTCCCGCACGAACGAATCGTTACCGCAACATCCACAGGCTAAAGGCCATGACCATCATGCCCGAGGCAACGCCCACGATGGACAAATGCTCCTCGCCCAAGGAACGCGCCACGGGCACCAGCTCGTCCAGCGAGATGAAGACCATGACGCCTGCCACTGCCGCCAGCACGAAGCCCAGCACGGTCTCGTTGAGGAAAGGCATCAGCACCAACGCCGCCAGCCCCGCCCCCACCGGCTCGGCCACACCTGAGAGAAACGACCACCAGAAGGCCTTGGCCCGGCTGCCGGTGGCGGCGTAAACCGGCGCCGACACGGCCAATCCCTCCGGTATGTTATGGAGGGCGATGGCGACAGCAATGGCGATACCCAGGGATGGGTCCTCCAGTGCGCCTGCGAAGGCGGCCATCCCCTCGGGAAAGTTGTGGATGCCGATGCCCAGGGCGACGAACAGCCCCGTCTTGAGCAACTGGCCCTGGCGCTTCTCTTCTTCGGTGTGGTGCTGCTCGGCCATGTAGTCGTGCGGGATCAGGGCGTCAATCAGGAACATGGCCCCCATCCCGCCGAAGAAGGCCAGGTGGGCCGGGGCGAAACCGATGGCCTCGATCCCCCCGTGCAGCAACTCGACGAAGGAGACCAGGATCATCACCCCGCCAGAGAAGCCCAGGGTGAGGGTCATGAAGCGCGGCCCGGGCTGGTGGACAAAGATGCCCAGCAGGCTGCCCAGCGTCGTGGACAGGCCGGCCAGTGTCGAGAGTAACAATGCGAATCCGACTGTGCTGTTCATTTAGCCCTCCTAATTTTGGTAACCACTTTCCTCCCACGCCCGGCGCATCACCGGGTTGCGCCGCAGGTAAGCGTCAACGATTTCTTTGGGGACGCCGTTGGCCGGGCATACGAATCTACGAATCCTGATTGAAGCAGTTCATCACCGAAGGGATGGCTCGCCTGCGATCGTTGTACCTCGTTCCGTCAACGCCCACACCCGCGTTGGCCCACCCACGGCACAGGTCTCGGCCAAGGGGCAGCCGGTGCATGGGGACTGGCAATCGCCGGCCACCGGCCGCAGATACCCCATCCGCGCCAGGTGCTCGATCATCTGCCTCAATAACACTTCGCTCACCCCCAGTTCCCGCGCCAGTTCTGACAGGTTGTGCGTTCCGCCACTGGCTATCCGCCGCAGTAACTCCTCCAACATCTAACACCCCCCAAGTCAACAATCGAAAATCGGCAATCGGCAATCGAAAATCCTTACACCCCCCATCCCACCAGCATGGCCCCCTGATAGACGACGATGCCCGCAGCAAAGGACACCACCAGGAGCAGGGCCACGCTGAAAGCTGTCCAGCGCCAACTCCCTGTCTCCTGGCGGACGGTGGCCACCGTAGCCACGCAGGGAATAAAAAGCATCTGCACGGCCAGGAAGGCCAGCGCCGCTGCTGGGCTCAGCGCCCCAGACAGGGCATCGGCTAGACGTGTCCCCTCCTCGCCCGCGCTATAGAGAACGCCAAGGGTAGCGATGGTGTTCTCCTTGGCCACGAAGCTGGTCAGTAAGGCCACCATCATCCGCCAGCCCAGGCCCATCAGCGATCCCAACGGCGCCAGCAGCCGCCCAATCGCCGCCAGGTAGCTGGACTCGATATCCCCGCCTGGCAGGACCGAGAGGGCCCACACTACCACCGAGACGACCAGGATGATGCTGCCCGCCTTCTTGAGGAAGGCCACCGACCGCTGCCACACCGCGAGGCCGATGGTGCGAGCATTGGGCAGGTGATACAGCGGCAGCTCCATGATGAAGGCCACGTGCTCGCCCCCCAGCATCAGTTCGTGGAGGGCAATGCCTACGATGGCCAGCATCACCAGGCTGAGCCCCACCAGGCCCCAGGAGACCAGCGCGGCGTGGGGGCCAAAGAAAATAGGGGCCAGCACGGCCAGGACAGCCATCCGCGCCGTGCAGGGCACCAGCGGGGCCACCAGGATGGTCAGAAGCCTGGCCTTCTGTCCCTCCACCACCCGTGCCCCCATCACCGCCGGCACGTTGCAGCCGAATCCCAGGAACAGCGGCAGAAAGCTCTTGCCGTGCAGCCCCATCAGGTGCATGAAGCGGTCCATGACGTAGGCCGCCCGGGCCATGTACCCCACGTCCTCCAGCAGTCCCAGCGCAGCGAAGAAGATGACCAGAATGGGCAGGAAGGTGATCACCATCCCCGCCCCGCCGATCACCCCGTCGGCCAGGAGCCCCACCAACCAGGCAGGCGCGCCATTCAGAGCCGCGCGCACCCATTCTGCCCCGGCCTGCACCAGGTAGGTGTCCAGCAGCTCCTGCAACGGCGCACCCACGGCGTAGGTCAGCCAGAAGACCAGGCCCAGCATCCCCAGCAGGATGAACAACCCCCAGACGGGGTGGGCGGCGTAGCGGTCCACCCGATCGGTCAGGGTGACCTGGCCCATCCGGGGACGGACCACGGCGGCACGAACCATCCGCCCGATCCACTCGTAGCGGCCGCCGGCCACGGCCAGGATGGCGTCCTCGTGCTGCATCAGGACGGTGTGCACCTCCTGCCAACGAGCCTCGTCCAGTCGCTCCTGGATCATGGAGGTGATCTCTTCGTCGCCCTCTAACAGCTTGAGGGCCACCCAATCCTCGGGGTAGGGATCCGGCACAGCCCCGGCGATGAGTTGCTGGATGTGAGCCAACACCGCCTGGTGATCGGCCCGAATCTCCGGGCGGCTGGGAGTGTAATCAGCCGTATCGTGGGATACCCGGTCCACGGCCTCCATCAACTCCCACACGCCCTGGTTCTTAGTCGCCACCATGGGCACTACCGGAAGGCCCAGGGCCGCCTGCAGCACGTGGGGCTCGATGTGCATCCCCTGCCGCTCGGCCACATCTACCATGTTCAGGCCCAGCACCAGCGGCGCTGGCAAGGAGAGGAGCTCCGCCACCAGGTACAAATTCCGTTCCAGAGCCGCCGCGTCCACGATGGCCACCACCACGTCAGGCCGCTCCCTGATGATGTAGTCGCGGGCGATTCGCTCCTCAAGAGAGTTGGCGGTCAGGCTGTAGGTGCCGGGGAGGTCCACGATGTGCGCTGTGGTGCCGTGGTGATGATAGGTGCCGCTCTTTTGCTCGATGGTCTTGCCTGGCCAGTTGCCCACGTGCTGGCTGAGGCCGGTCAGCAGGTTGAAGACAGTGGACTTCCCCACGTTGGGCTGTCCGGCCAACGCCACGGTGATTTGATTGCCGATTCGCTGATTCGCTGATTCGTTCATTCGCTTGCTTTCTCCACCATCACCTTCGCCGCCTCGCCCCGTCCAAAAGCAAGCCGGGTGTCCCGCACCAGGACGATGAGGGGGCCGTGGCCGAAGTTCTGCACCATCGTCACTTCGACCCCAGGAGTGAAGCCCAACGCAGCCAGGCGGCTTATGAACCCCCGGCCTCCGACTAACTGGCGCACCACGCCCACCCGGCCGGGGGCCAGATCGCTCAGCGATACCCACTCTTCACTCATTAAGACCCTCCCGCTTTTGCCCAGCATTCACAATCCAACGGCGAAGAAGGAAGCGATCACAGTGGCTGCACCACGATTTGTGAGGCCAGCTCTCGACCCAGGATGTGTCGCGTTTCCCCGACCCGCACCGTGAGCGGGCCCTGGAAGGGAGCCACTGCCTCAACCTGGACCGTGGCCTGGGGTTCTAACCCCAGGGTAGACAGATACCGCAACAGGGCGTCGTCTCCCTCCGGCACGCGCAGTACTCTAGCCCTTTGTCCTGGCGTGAGTTCGGCCAGGGGGCGCCCAGCTTCGACAGCCATCTCGCCCTCGACGGTCGGCATGGGGTGGCCGTGAGGGCAGGTCTCCGGCTCGCCGAGAAGCCGGGCCAGCCGTTCCTCCACCAGGGGCGAGGTGGCATGCTCCAGCCGACAGGCTTCCTCGTGCACCTGGTCCCAAGAGAGGCCCAACACGTCGGTCAGAAAACGCTCCCACAGGCGATGGCGGCGGATCACCGCCAGAGCCTGGGTCTGGCCCGCCGGGGTCAGTGATACCCCTTTGTAAGGCTCATAGAGGACCAACTCCCGCTCGACCAGCTTCCTGACCATCTCGTTGGCCGACACGGACGAAATCGCCAAACGCTCGGCCAGGGCGGAGAGTGCAACCGGCTGTCCTTCCTCCCCGAGCTTGTAGATCGCCTCCAGATACTCCTCAGCACTCTCAGTGACCATCGGCTTCTCCTCAGAAGAATAGGCATACCCAGGTGCTATTTTAAGGCATACCTAATTATACACCTTTCGCTCGTGATGTCAAGTGCCCTGGCCGGGGAAAAGAAAAGCCCCAACCCAACAGCGTGAACCGCCGGGTTGGGGCTGGGCCGTCTCGACCTTGACGAGGCTTTTCTTAAACCACCTCGATCCCTTCTCCCTCCATCACTTCGCCAATCGTCCAATGCTCCTGGCCATCGGCGGCAAAGAGATTGGTCAGCTCTTCCAGTTTCTCAAATGGGACAGCGATGAGCAGTCCTCCCGACGTTTCGGGGGTGTAGAGGAGCATCTGCATATCTTCTGGAATGTCCGAGGCAAAATGTACGTGAGGTGCATAGTGCTCCTGATTTCGGCAAGAGCCACCCGGGAAAAGCCAGTTCTCAGCATACCCCTTTGCCCCTTCCAAAAAGGGCAGTTTCTCCAAATAGAATCGTATCCTCACCCCGCTCTTTTCGGCCACCTCCTGAGCGTGGCCCAGCAGGGCGAAGCCGGTGATGTCGGTGCAGGCGTTCACCCCCACGCGTTGCATCAGCCGGGCTGCCAGGCGGTTCAGCTTTTTCATGCTCTCTACCGCCGCCTCCACGTGGCCTGGATCGGCTACCCCTCCCTTGAGGGCGGTGGTGATGATGCCCACTCCAAGCGGTTTGGTCAGCACCAGCGCATCGCCGGGCCGGGCGCCGGCCTTGGTCAGTACGCGATCGGGATGGACGAAACCCATCACTGCCAGGCCGTACTTGGGCTCTTTGTCGTCCAGGGTGTGGCCGCCAGCCAGGATGCCCCCCGCCTCGGCAACTTTCTCCGCCCCGCCCCGCAGGATCTCAGCTACAATCTCCGACGGGAGGTCAGGGGGGAAGCCGCAGATGTTGAGCGCCAGCACCGCCTCGCCGCCCATGGCGTAGACGTCGCTCATGGCGTTGGCGGCAGCGATGGCCCCATAGTCGTAGGGATCGTCCACCACGGGCGGGAAGAAGTCGAGGGTCTGGATCACGGCTATCTCGTCGTTGATCTTGTAGACGGCGGCGTCGTCGCTCACTTCCAGGCCGACGAGCAGGCTGGGAAACTCTTCAGCGCGAAACATGTCGCGTAATGGGCGCAGGACCTGCGCCAGAGCCTCGGGCCCTCTTTTGGCCGCTCAACCGGCGGCGCTGGTCAGCGCCGTTAAACGTATCTCCTCGCGGGTCATACATTCTCCTTTGAATTTTCCACTTGACTATTCACCAGATTTTAGATATAATTTTAACTGGATTAAAAAGTCCATCTAAAATAGCGATAAAAAGGAGCATTACAATGGCTGAACCATTGCTCTCTCCCAACGAGCTGATCACCAGCACTAAGGCAACGGCTGAGTTTCCCCGCCTGCTGGATAAGCTAGCGGAGCAACGGTGGTTCATCCAACGCCGGGGAAAGATCGAAGCGGTGCTCATCAGCCTGGAAGAGTACAAGCGTTTACTGGCGTTAGAAGAAATGATGGAGCATATCGCCCTGGCGCGCCTCATCGAGACACGGGAGCAGGTCGGGCCGGAAAAGTATCTGGACTTGGACGACGTGCTGCAGGAGTTGGGCATCGAGGCGTGAAATGAGCACCCAATATCAGGTGAAGCTTCACCCTGATGTCCGCTCCGACCTGGCCACTCTGGACAAAGCTTTACAGAGGCAAGCAGCTAAACAATTCCGTAAACTGCAAAGCCATCCCTTCGCTGGCAAACCTCTGGGCCATAAGTACGGCATTGACCTGACGGGGTATCGCTCCCTCTACTTCGGCGGCAAACGTTATCGCATCGTCTATCGTGTAGATGAGACAAACCTTATCGTCTGGATGATTGCCATTGCCAGACGGACGGGATTCGAGGCTTACCACCTGGCGGCAAGGCGAGCCGAGTAGTGAAAGTACGACTTTTCTCCTCAGATCTCGTGAATTCCCTCTAACTCCACGCGGGCAGCTTGCAGTGCTTGAAGGGTTGCCTGTTGATCGGCCCGCTCGATTCGGACGCACACCCCGCAGTCGGAACTGAGGTGGCGGGGGACGGGGATCAACTTGCAGCGAATTCCTGCCTGGTGCAGGGCCTTCTCAGCCCGAATAGCGTGGCTGGTGGAGTGGACCAGGATGACGGCGTATGGTTTGCCAGTCATCGTGCCTCCTGGACAATTGCGTCCACGGCGGCCACGGCGATGTCCACTTCCTCCAGTGTGTTCAAGGCTCCCAGCCCGAAGCGCACCGTGCCGACCGGGAAAGTGCCAATAGTCTTGTGGGCAGCAGGGGCGCAGTGCAATCCCACCCGACACATGATGCTATATTCTTCGTCCAGCCGTAGCCCCACTTCCGAAGGCTCCATCCCGACGACGTTGAAGGAGACCGTGGCCGTCTGGCGCCGGGCGTCGTGACCGCCGTGGACGGTAACACCCGCTATCGCTGAGAGACCCTCGATGAGCCTTTGGATCAACTCCATCTCATGACGGCGTATGTCGTCCACGCCTCGCTCTAAGACGAAGCGGACGCCTGCCAGAAGCCCCGCTATCCCCACGGCGTTGATCGTGCCGCTCTCGCACATATCGGGCAGGAAGTTGGGTTGCTCTTCCAACTCAGAGCGGCTTCCCGTTCCCCCACGCACGAGTGGCTCTAACTCCCTCAGGTTCACCCTCTCACCGATGTAGAGCCCACCCGTTCCCATCGGGCCGAGGAGGGACTTGTGGCCGGTGAAGGCCAGGAGGTCAATTTTGTCGGCTTCCACGTCCATGGGATAAGCTCCCGCCGTTTGGGCGGCATCAACCAGGAGGAGCAAGTTGTAGCGGCGGGCGATCTTCCCCACCTTGGCGATGGGAAGGATGGTGCCCACCACGTTGGAGGCGTGGTTGAGGACGATCATCACTGTGTTGACTCGGATCGCCGCCTCCACGTCAGATGGATCAAGGAAGCCCTGCGGTGAGCACTGCACGACTGTCACCTCTACCCCTTGCCGCTCCAGGGCGCGCAGGGGGCGCATCACCGAGTTGTGCTCCATGCTGCTGGTGATAACGTGATGGCCTGGGCGCAGCAGGCCGCACAGGGCCAGGTTGAGGGCCTCGGTGGCGTTGAAGCCGAAAACCACTCGCAGCGGGTCCAGCGCGTTGAACAGCTCAGCCACTGCCTCGCGGGTGTTGTACACGATGCGCCCGGACTCCACCGCCAGGCGATGAGCAGAGCGGCCCGGGTTAGCCCCCACCTCGTTCATGAAGTGAACCATCGCCTCGGCCACGCCCGGCGGCTTCGGCCAGGAGGTGGCAGCGTTGTCGAGATAAATCATCTGTACCTCCAGAGGTGCCGGGCACTTGGCAAGTGCCCGGCACCTGCGGCTATCACTTCGTGATCGTTAGTTTGAGCTCGCCCCCCATCTCCTCGACTTCGACCTGGCAGCCGAGTTTCTCGGCCGCGCGGCGCACGTTCTCACGCGAGGTCACGGTCTCCACCAGCACCTCGATGGGGAACTGGCCTTCCTGGATGGCCCTCCTGGTCAGGATGACCGGCTGAGGGCAGGAGAAGCCACGAGCATCTACCACTTTAGCCATTGTCACACCTCCAGTTTCTACTTCTCGCGCATGGTCAAGCCGATGACCAGGCAGACCACCAGCCCCAGGAGCACGGCAGCCATCCCGTAGGGCGAGATACCGCCCACGATGCCGTCTGCGACGTTATCGGGACTGCCGGCCAACGCGAAGTTGTGGGCAAAGGCTGCACCGGTGATCATCCCCAGGACGAAGACCCCTGCGTCGCCGTCTCCTTCGCCGGAGAGGAACAGTTGCCGGCCCGGACAGCCACCAGCCAGGGCGAAGGCCAGGCCCGCCAGCACCATCCCCAGGAAGTTCCACAGGTAGCTGCTGTGGGCCACCGGCTGGCCGAAGAAGCCGAAGTTCACCTGCCCCAGGAGCAAATTGGTGATGAAAGCCACTACCAGCAGCGCACCGACGCCGCTGATGAGGTGGGTGTCGCCCATCAGCAGGACGTCGCGGATGGAGCCCATGGTGCAGAAGCGGGTGCGCTGGGCCAGGAAGCCGATGACTAGCCCTGCGCCCAGAGAGATTAGCAGTGGCGCGTGGAGCGAGCCGGGGCCTTTCTCGCTGAAGAAGATGGCGCCATCTGCGCTGAACTTGGGAGCGAAGATGCGCAGCAAGAGCAGGCCGATCATCGTGGCCGGCATGATCCAGCCAACAGCGGCATAGGTCTTGGAGGAGCGGCCCAGGTTGTAGCCAGCTTTGAGGAATTGGACGCCGATGGTAACGCCGGTGACCAGCCCGGCCAGGCCCAGGATGGCATTCAGGTCACCACCAGCCAGCCGCAGGAGCGCCCGCCAGGGGCAGCCCAGGAAGGCCAGTGAGCCGATCATGGCGAACACGCCCAGGACGAAGCGGACGATGGGGGCGGAGCCGGCGCGGGGCTTGAACTCGCGGAAGAGGAGCGCCGCAATGGTCGCGCCCAGGACGAAGGCGATGATCTCCGGGCGGATGTACTGGACGACAGCGGCGCGGTGCAGCCCCAGCGCCCCGGCGATGTCCCGCTCGAAGCAGGCCACGCAGATGCCCATGTTCTGGGGGTTGCCGGCCTTCTGCAAGAGCGGGGCCAGGACGCCGATGGCGACTCCGGCCAGGACGATGCCCCAACGTGAGGCAAAGAAACGGGTAAGACGTTCGGACATGGTACAAACCTCCTGAAATATGATCTCCACGCGGTCCGGGGAGCGCAGTGTGGGCAACAAAAAAACCGCCGCCGGCACACGCCAGCGGCGGCAATTGCCCCAGGAGGGACACCACGTCCAGACTCAGGGCGCGGTCACATCACCGCCTCCTGGTCTGAGCCTGGCTGAAGCCTCTGGCGTATGCAAGCCGGCCTGCGGACGCCAACCGGCGCCCCAGGCCGCCCCTCAGATGCGGCGGTGATGCAACAACACGATCATTGCTCCTATAACCTCCATTGCGAACAAGTTTACCACAAAAGTTTGATAAGCGCAAATCGGCAAGGCTAGCCATGCAGAAATTGACTAAATTGGAAATCAGAGGTATGATTGAGCAAAGCCTGTTGCTTGAAGACGCGCGCTTCGGGGAGGACTCGGGGAATTGGTGAGAAGGGGGGCGCTGGAAGTAGCCCAAAGGATACTGATAGCGGTGATGGTTGCCATTGCCTTGTCCATCGCCTACATGATCCTGCATGCATTGTGGGCGTCTGAGCCCAGGCCCGCCCGGTCAACGCCTGTCCCTGCCACACTAACCCCGACTAGAATTCCCACTGCCACCAGGGTCCTTCCCTCGCCGACTCCCACCAGGCCTCCCAAAAGAGTCGGCTTGGTCGCCGGGCACTGGGGATACGATTCAGGGGCCGTCTGTCCCGATGGTCTGACGGAAGTGGAGATCAATCTGGCCGTCGCCCAGTTGGTGAAGGCCCTGCTGGAGGACCGAGGCTACGCAGTAGACCTCCTCGAAGAGTTCGATGCGGCATTAGATGGCTATCTAGCTGATGTCCTGGTCTCCATCCACGCCGACTCTTGCGACGTACCCAGAGCCAGCGGTTTTAAAGTAGCCAGTGTACTCTACAGTGCTATGCCCGAGGAAGAAGATCGCCTGGTGAAATGCTTGCGAGAGGAGTATCAAGCGGCCACGGGTCTATCGTTCCACGAGCATAGCATAACCTATGACATGCGCGAGTACCATGCCTTCTACGAGATCGCTCCGCAGACCCCGGCGGCGATCATCGAGACCGGCTTCATGGCCGCCGACCGCCAGATCCTCGTAAACCAACAGGACAAGGTGGCGGAAGGGATTGCCAATGGCATCATCTGTTTCTTGGAAACCGATTCACACTGAGGTGTGGCCTCCCGTTATGGTTCCCCTAACTCCTCCACCGCCACATGGCGATACTTATCCCCTTCATCAATGAGCATCACCGGGATGTCATCGCGGACAGGGTACTTCCGTCCGCAATCCCGGCAGACGAGCCACTGCTCCTTAATAAAGTCAAGGAGGCCAGCGTCGGGGCCATTCCGCACGCAGGCAGGACAACGCAGGATGTCTAACAGGTCTTGGCTCACCATTTTACGTTCCTCCTCGATTCAAAATCACCAATAGTATAGCACAAACAGGTTGAAATCTCAAACCGCCGACTTGCCTGATAGCCAAGTATGTGCTATACTTTTACCTGAAGTTTCCAATTAAGCACACCCTTTGACTGACGAAGACGTGCCAACTTAGCATACGGCGGCTAGACAGGCCCCTCGTCAGGATGAAAAGGGTGGAAGACCAAAAACGTAAGTAAGGAGGAAAAGAAAAGTGGCTGTAATTTCGATGAAAGCGCTATTGGAGACGGGGGTGCACTTTGGGCATCGCACAGGACGTTGGAATCCGAAGATGAAACCCTACATCTACACTGAGCGCAACGGCATCCACATCATTGACCTGCAGCAGACCATAACCGCCTTGGATAAGTCCTACAATGCGGTCAGGGATACCGTCAGTGAAGGAGGCATTGTCCTCTTCGTAGGTACCAAAAGGCAGGCTCAGGAGAGTCTTATCGAACAAGCCCAGCGATGTGGCATGCCATACGTCAACCAGCGCTGGCTGGGGGGAACCCTGACCAATTGGCGCACCATACGCCAACGAATAGATTACTTGTCAAACCTGGAAGAACGCCAGCAACGAGGGGATTTCGAGCGACTTACCAAGAAGGAAGCCTTGCAACTGCAGCAAGAGATCGCCAAGCTGAATCAGCGCTTAGGTGGCATCAAGGACATGCGACACTTGCCCGACGTGCTCTTCGTTACCGATGTGCGACGCGAAGCCACCGCGGTGAAAGAGGCCAACAAACTCGGCATACCGATTGTGGCCATGGTGGATACCAACTGCGACCCGGATCATATTGACTACGTCATCCCCGCCAACGACGATGCCATCCGAGCTCTAAAACTCGTCACTACCAAGATCGCCGATGCGGTCATCGAGGGGCAGAATATGCGAGCATCCCTCGCGCCTGAGGAAGAAGAGCTAGAGATGGAATTCGATGCCGAGAAATACCTGGGTGCTGCTACCCTGGCCAAGCTCAAATCAGGCGAACTCGAGTTCGAGGAAGAGGAACCGGACGACGAAGAAGAGTAGATCAGAAATCAACATCAATCCATCGAGGAGGTAAAGATTCAATTGGAGATCACAACGTCAATGATAAAAGAGCTGCGCGAGGCGACAGCGGCCGGGGTGCTGGATTGCAAGAAGGCTCTGGAGGCCAGCGGTGGCGACCTGGAGAAGGCCAAAGCCTTTCTGCAAGAGAAGGGGTTGGCTACCGCCGCCAAGAAAGCCGACCGGGAAGTGAAAGAAGGCCTCATCGAAGCCTACGTTCACGCTGGCGGCCGCGTCGGGGCCCTCATCGAGCTGGGCTGTGAGACCGATTTCGTGGCCAGGCTCGAAGGGTTCAAGGAACTGGCCCACGATCTGGCCATGCAGATCGTGGCTACCAATCCCCTCTGTCTGACCCCTGAGGACATCCCTCCTGATGTGCTGGAGAAGGAAAAGGAGATTTACCGGACCCAGGCGAGGGATTTGGGCAAACCTGAACGTGTAGTAGAGAGGATATTGGAAGGCAAACTACAGAAGTATTACCAGGAAGTTTGTCTCATGAAACAGTCCTTCATCAAAGACGATGACCTGACCGTCCAGGATCTGCTCACCCAAATGATTGCTAAGTTAGGCGAGAACATCGTGGTGCGGCGCTTCGCGAGGTTTGAGTTGGGAGGTGAGGATGGCACGAATTATCAAGGCCATCGAAATTGAGGGCCAGCAGGCTGTGGCGCTGTTTGACGGGAGAGCTAGATCTGGCAGGGCTGAGACGGCGCGAGTTCACCGAATTTTAACCGAATGGCGCTGCCTGCCTGCGGGATATCGGAGGACGCGCCAAGGCCGTTCGACAAGTTAGAGGAGCGCAATGTCTGAGGCGAAGTACAAGCGGGTCATGCTTAAGCTGGGCGGCGAAGCTTTGGCCGGGCCCGAAGGATATGGCATTGATCCGGAAAGAGCCGCAAAGGTGGCGGACAAGATCCGCCAAGTTAAGGATCACGATGTGCAGATAGCCATCGTCATGGGAGCCGGCAACCTGTGGCGGGGCAAGGACGGCCTGGCTCATGGCATGGATCAGGCCACTGCTGACCACATGGGGATGCTGGCCACGGTCATGAACTCCCTGGCCCTCCACGACGCTTTAGAGAGGATCGGGGTAACCACGCGGGTGCAGACGGCCGTCGAGATGAGAGCCTTCGCGGAGCCCTATATCCGGTTACGGGCGACCCGCCACCTGGAGAAAGGCCGAGTCGTCATCCTTGGGGCAGGAACAGGTAACCCCTATTTCACCACCGACACGGCCGCTGCCCTGCGAGCTATGGAGATTGGCGCTGAGGTTCTGATCAAAGCCACCAAGGTTGACGCCGTCTACGAGAGCGACCCCCACCTCGATCCTCTGGCCAGGAAACTGGATCACCTGACCTACATTGACGCCCTGAACATGGGAGTGAGAATTATGGACAGTACAGCTATCTCTTTGTGCATGGACAACGACCTCCCCATCATCGTCGTCAACCTCTGGGAACCAAAGAGCATCGAGCGAGCCGTCCTCGGTGAGTCAGTGGGCACGATCATCAGCAGATAGCTTTTGTACCCGTTACTCAGTGGGAGGTGCTTAGCCATGATCAAAGACCTGCTTAAAGAGACCGAGGATAGGATGAACAAGGCAGTGGACGCTCTCCGAGATAACCTGGTGACCATCAGGACCGGACGGGCTTCCCCGGCCCTGGTGGAGCGGCTGCCTGTGGAGTACTACGGCACGCCTACCCCCCTCAACCAATTGGCAACTATCTCCGTCCCTGAGCCACGGCTACTGGCAATCCGCCCCTGGGACCCTAGTGCCCTGGCCGACATCGAGAGAGCCATCCTGAAATCGGATCTGGGGCTGACCCCTTCCAACGATGGCAAGATCATCCGCCTGACCATCCCTCGTCTGACTGAAGAGCGACGCCAGGAGTTGGTCAAGGTTGTAGGCAGGCGGGTCGAAGAAGGAAAGGTAGCCATCCGCAACATTCGCCGCGACGCCGTAGAGGACTTGCGCGAACTGGAGAGCGAGAAGCTGATCTCCGAGGACGAATTCTATCGGGCCAAGGACGATATACAGGAAATAACCGATAAATTCGTGGCCAGGATGGACGAGATCGGCCGCGATAAGGAACAGGAGATCCTGGAGATCTGAGTTGCCCCCCTGATGGTCGGATGGCCGCATGGCCAGATGGTCGGACCAAGGACCATCTGGCCACCTGACCAAGGACCATCTGACCACCTGACCACTATGGGAACGATAACGCAGTTGACTAAAGTCCCACATCACTTGGCCATCATAATGGACGGCAACGGCCGCTGGGCGCAGTCCCGTGGCCTGCCACGGCTGGCCGGCCACCGAGCCGGCACAGAGAACATCCGCCGGATTTTGAAAAGTTGCGTCGAGCACGACATCAAGATCCTGACCCTCTACGCTTTCTCCACGGAGAACTGGGGACGCCCCAGCGCAGAGGTGCGAGGCATAATGCGCATCCTGGAACAAACCATTGATCGCGAGTTGCCGGAGTTACACCGGAACGGTGTGCAATTACGTCACATCGGTCGTCTAGAGGGCATCTCCGAAAAGCTCAAGCAAAAGGTGCGCCAGGCTATCGAACTGACCAAGCACAATGACCGCATAATCTTGAACGTGGCCTTCAACTACGGTGGTCGAACCGAGATCCTGGACGCTGTGCGGCGCATCGTCGAGAACGGGGTGGACCCAGACCGGCTAGATGGGGGCCTGTTCAGCCAATACTTGTACACGGCTGGGCTGCCGGACCCGGATTTGATCATCCGCACCGCTGGCGAACTGCGCATCAGCAACTTCCTCATCTGGCAGGGTGCTTATGCCGAGTACTATGCCACACCCACATATTGGCCCGACTTCGACGAGGAGGAGCTGCATAGTGCTCTCCTCGAGTACAGCGGACGGGAGCGTAGGTTTGGGCTTATAAGTGGAGATTAGAGATTGGAGGTTGGAGGTTGGAGATTGGAGCAGGTGTTCACTCAGCGCCTTCTAAGTGCCATCGTCCTAATCCCCCTCGTGGTGGGGGCCACTTACGCAGGTGGAGTCTGGTTTTTCGCCATCATAGTCTTCGCCGCCAGCATAGCGGGTTACGAGTTCTTTCACCTGATGAGGCTGAGCGGTTACAAGCCCTCCTGTTTTGTGGGCCTGGTTCTGATCTGGCTGCTGCTGGTGGACGCCCGTTATCCTGCCTGGCAACTGGCTAGACCAGCCCTGACGGGAGTGATAGTTCTATCCCTATCCTGGCAGATGTTCAAGAAGGACTCCGCTACCCCGACCGTTGATTGGGCTCTAACCATGGCCGGCGCGCTGTACCTCGGCTGGATAGCTGGCCACTTCATCTCCTTGCGAGACTCCCCGCGGGGGTTCGAATGGATGGTCCTGACGCTGCTCTCCACCTGGGGAGCTGACACAGGAGCTTACTTTATCGGTCTATCCCTGGGACGGCACAAGTTCTTCCCCAGGTTGAGTCCCAAGAAGACCTGGGAGGGAACAATAGGGGGCTGGTTTTGCGGAATAGCGGTCACCCTCTTGGTCGGCCGCTGCATAGGGCTGGGCTTTGCTCACAGCCTGGCGCTGGGCGCTCTCGTCTCCGCCTTCCTCCCCCTCGGTGATCTGGCCGTATCCATGATGAAGCGCCAGGCGGGTGTTAAGGATACCAGTGGCCTCATCCCCGGTCATGGCGGTATGCTGGACCGCATTGACAGCCTGCTCTTCGCCGTGGTGGTGGTCTACTACTATGCCCGCTGGATGGGCCTGATTTGACTAGGCAAGCAAAAGATGCTATAATGACCTTGCGTTGCGGTAATTACTACCCACCAGGAGAGAAGCGGGATATCTAATAGACCCGCTCCAGGCGCTGCTTCTTACCTCACTAACGTTCACCTGAGTCCCCGTAATTTCGTCACCAAAAACCACAGGCTATAACATTATGAGTTCCCGTATAAGTGATTTTAAGCGACATTGGTTGTGGAGTCAATGCCCTTTGAGCCTGGTGTGGCATTAAAGCGTCACCGTGAATTTCAGAGACCAGGTTTCTAGTGGGCAAGACGCCCTTCTGCGCCCCAGGAGACCCCAGAAGAGCAAGCTGTTTGCTCAGACGGGTAAAAAACCTGGTTTCTCCCCCTAATCGGTAGTAATCGAGTGGAGAGAACTATGGATATGAACATCGTTGAACTGGAGACCAAAAACGTGGACGAGTTGCGGGATATGGCTCGAGAGCTGGACATCTCTGGCTATACCCGCCTCAAAAAGCACGATTTGATCCTGCGCCTCCTCAAAGCCAAGGCCGAGCGGCAGGGCTACATATTCGGCGGAGGCGTGCTGGAAATCGTGCAGGAAGGCATCGGCTTCCTCCGCTCGGACCATCTTTTGCCTGGCCCTGAGGATGTCTACGTCTCCCAATCCCAGATCCGTCGTTTCGGCCTGCGCACCGGCGACATGGTCATCGGTCAGGTCCGTCCCCCCAAGGAGACGGAGAGATACTTCGGCTTGCTGCGAGTAGAAGCGGTTAACGGTCTGGATCCCGAGGCAGCCAAGCAGCGCCCCAATTTTGACAGACTGACCCCGATCTTTCCCAATCATATGCTCGCTTTGGAGACGAAGCCCAATGTATTGGGCCCCCGGCTGCTTGACCTGATCGCTCCTATTGGCAGGGGACAGCGGGGTTTGATCGTCTCTCCACCCAAGGCAGGCAAAACCACCGTCCTGAAGCAAATCGCCAACGGCATCACTGCCAACTACAACGACATTCATCTCATGGTCGCCCTCATCGGCGAGCGGCCCGAGGAAGTGACCGACATGGATCGCTCGGTGGAAGCCGAGGTGATGGCCGCCACCTTTGACGATCCTGTCCAGGATCAGGTCCGCGTGGCCGAGATGGCCCTGGAGCGGGCTAAGCGGCTGGTCGAGGGCAATAGGGATGTGGTTATCCTTTTGGACGGCATCACCCGCCTGACCAGAGCCTACAATCTCACCGTCCCTCCCAGCGGTCGTACTCTCTCTGGCGGCGTGGACCCGGCGGCCCTCTATCCGCCCAAGCGTTTCTTCGGTGCAGCTCGCAACATCGAGGAAGGGGGAAGCCTGACCATTATCGCCACCTGCCTGGTGGAAACGGGCAGCCGGATGGACGATGTCATCTACGAGGAGTTCAAGGGCACAGGCAACATGGAACTGCACCTCAATCGCAAGCTGGCGGAACGGTATATCTTCCCTGCCTTCGACATCGAACGCTCCAGCACGCGCCGGGAGGAACTGCTGCTGGATAAGGAGACCCTGGAGAAAGTTTGGATCATGCGGAAAATGATATCTTACATGATGGCCTCACCCCCATCGGGTGCTGGGATGGATATCACTGGTGCTCTCGATGCCCTGTTGGAACGGCTGTCCAGAACCAAGAACAACAAAGAGTTCCTGGCAACGTTGAGCAAGGACGTCCTATAAAATCGGCTGAACTACCCCCAAAAGCCCAATTTGACAATTCCTGGTCTTGTGTTATAATCTGAAACGAAAGCGCGACTCATCCCACGGCATATCTGTTGGAGAAGAGGAGAGCGAATGGAAATCCCAGCCGATTTCTCCCCAGCAGGGGAGATAGAGGACGGGTCATTGATTGGGCGTTGGACCGCCCTCTGGTCAAGAGCAAAAGACTGGGTTTCTCAAACAAGAATACAAACCTCGATAGCCAAGATGGGCGACAGGCCCTTCTTCTCCCGTTTCACCTCCCACTTCATCGTCATCCTGCTGGCTGTCTCGGCCACCCTGCTAGGCAAGGTGGATATCCCCAGGGCTGCCCCAGCGGGTTTCCGGTCCACTCCAACCCCGGCTCCTGGCCTGGGCTTCCGCATGTATGCTGGATTCTCAGACCGGGGAGGAATCCGTTCCCAGAACGAAAACACCATCCTCCCCGCGCCGGTGCCCCACACGATTTTTGCCCCAACCCCCACTCCTACTCCTACCTCTACTCCTGTTCCCACTCCTACCCCTCTCCC
This sequence comes from Chloroflexota bacterium, assembly GCA_016875995.1. Classification (GTDB taxonomy): domain Bacteria; phylum Chloroflexota; class Anaerolineae; order VGOG01; family VGOG01; genus VGOG01. Next base: position 5,221 of record VGOG01000003.1, on the reverse strand, counting down.
TACTCCCACCCCTACACCTACCCCGACCATTGTTGTACCTACCGAAGAGCCTGACGGCTTGCCACGACGAGAAATCACCACCTACACTGTACAGACTGGTGACACTCTCTACGGCATCGCTGAGAAGTTCGGCATCAGCGCCGACACCATCATGTGGGCCAGCGGCCGGCTGGAGGATCACCCCGACCTCCTGAAGATAGGCCAGGTACTAACCATCCTGCCTGTAGACGGGATCTACCATACGGTGGTCGCGGGCGACACCCTGGAGAGCATAGCCCAGCAATACAAGGCCGAAGTTTCAGCCATTATAGAATGTGAATACAATAACCTGGAAAGCCCTTACAACTTGAGCTTAGGGCAAAAGCTTATCGTCCCCGGCGGCAAAAAGCCTTACAATCCTCGCGTCGTCCATGTCTATTCTGGTCCTGTCCCTCAGGGAGCTTCTAAAGGTACTGGCAGCCTTGCCTGGCCAACCAGTGGGACTGTCACTCAGGGATTCAAGCCTATGCACATGGCTATTGACATCGGCGCCCCGACAGGCACTCCCGTCGTCGCTGCCGACTCCGGCTACGTGGTCACGGCCGGTTGGAGCGAGTATGGCTATGGCAGATACGTGGTTATTGACCACGGTAACGGCCTGCAGACCCTTTACGCCCATCTTCACACCATCCTGGTGCAGCTCGGCCAATCCGTCGCCAAAGGTGAAAGGATCGGGTCAGTAGGCAGCACCGGCAGAGCAACGGGCCCCCACCTCCACTTCGAGGTTCGATACAACGGTGTCCAGCGCAACCCCTACGGTTATTTGCCATAGGGAATCAGTCAAATTGATAAAAGACGAAGGGCAGGGGCTTTTAACCTCTGCTCTTTGTATTTAGCGGCCTTCTTTAAGGTTTGATTTAGATAATGATCTGTTGTATAATTGAGCCACTGTAAGGGATACGACTTCGAGGCTTCGATAAACTCAACCTAAAGGCAGATCACTCAGGAGGTAATCAATGTCTCCACTGGACGAATCCCATTTTCCCAAATACATCTTCGGCCTGCACGACCCTGGCGGCCAACACCTGATGGTCGAGAAGAACAAGCAGGGTTGGGTGCTGGTCACCGAAGAGCTGGGGTCAGACCCCCATGGCCCAGGCGGCCCGGACTACAGTTACCTGTCCAATCAGGGCCTGGGAGTCATCGTGCGCCTCAATCATGGGTACCACGACAAAGGCACCATCCCCCACTCCGGCCGCTACGACGACTTCGCCCGGCGCTGCGGCAACTTCGTAGCCGGCTCCAAAGGCTGCCACATCTGGATCATCGGCAACGAGCCAAATTTGGCCTTAGAGAGGCCCGGAGGCCCCAACGGCGAGGTCATCACGCCAGAGCTTTACGCTCGCTGCTACAAGAGGTGCCGGGATAACATCCGCTCCCGGCCGGGGCGAGAGAACGATCAGGTCGTCGTGGCGGCTGTGGGCCCCTGGAATATTGAAACTAAATACCCCGAAAACCCATCGGGCGATTGGGTGAAGTACTTCCGCCACGTCCTGGACCGGCTGGCGGGCCAATGTGACGGCATCGCCATCCACACCTACACCAACGGCTACGCTCTCGATTTCATCACCAACGACTATTGGCAGGGTGCGCCTGGCTACACTCACTTGCGCTATCAGTTTCGCAGCTACATTGACTTCATGAACGCCATTCCAGAAGACATGCGCAACCTGCCTGTGTACATTACCGAGACGGACCAGAACCTGGAATGGAAGAATGAACCGGGCTCCAAGTGGGTGCAAACAGCCTACCAGGAGATCAATCGCTGGAATAGCGAGCCGGCCAATCAGCCCATCCAGGCCCTCATCCTCTACCGCTGGCCCCTGGTGCACGATCAACCCCAGTGGGCCATCAGCACCCGGCCTCACATCATCAACGACTTCAAGGCGGCCATGGATCACGAGTATCGGGTGCGGCTGCCGGGCGTCCCGACCATCTACAAGGCGGGTTGGCTGGGCATAGACATGCCAATGACTATGGTGCCCGGCCAGACAGTGGCGGCAACGTTGCGCCTCAAAAACGATAGCAACATCACCTGGGTTCGGACAGGCGACCGCAGAGTGCGCCTGGGCTATCGCTGGTATACCCCCGCCGGCCAGGAACTGGCTCTGGCAGACATCAGAACCTCGCTGCCTTTCAACGTGAAGCCAGGTTGGCTGGTGCCCTTCGATGAGGCCAAAGTGCAGGCCCCGCTAACTCCTGGTAAGTACATCCTGCGCTGGGACCTGATCGAGGAGCCAGATACCTGGTTCTGGAAGACGGGCTCCCCCAGGAAGGACATCCACGTGGAGGTGCAGGCCCTCGGACCGGATTACAAGGTTGCCTGGCTGAACTACAGCGTGCCGAGGACCATACCGCCCGACACCGTGACCACGGCCAGCTTCAAGCTCAAGAACGAGGGCTCCAGGAGCTGGCCTGCCGCAGGCCCAAACCCCGTCCATCTGGCCTACCACTGGTTCACCCCCAACGGGCAATTGGCTGGCTGCTGGGATACCTTTCGCGCCATCCTGCCAAACGACGTGCTGCCCGGATCAGAAGTGAATCTGGCCAACGTCGTCCTGAGATCCCCGGCCACCCCTGGGCAATACGTGCTGTACTGGGACCTGGTGGAGGAAGGGGTAGCCTGGTTCTCCAGAGAGGGGGCAACCCCACTGGAGCTGCCCGTTGAGATCGCCGAGGGGGGCATATCTTCAACTCCCTGGCAGGCTCGGGCCAGCCACAACCAGGCCGATGTGGGCAAGGCCTTCGACAGCAACCCGGATACTTTCTGGAGTAGCCAGGCCGCGCAGCAGCCGGGCATGTGGTACGAGCTCGATCTGGGCCAGGTCCAAACCATTGAGCGCATCAAAATAGAGAGCCCTGGGCGAGGCTTCGCTGTGGGCTTCATCTTGAGCGTCTCCACTGACCGGATTAATTGGAGGGTGGTCCGTGAGATGGCCCTCAACTGGATGTCCATTGACGCCAGCTTCACCCCCCGTTCGGCGCGCTACATCAAGATCGAGCAGACGGGAACTCCCAGTTGGGGTGCTCATTGGCTGATCAGCGAGATCACCGTCGGCCTGGCCCATCCCTAATCCAGCTCACGACTATTACAGGAGATGATACCATGACGACGAAGCGAATATCCTTCAGCATACCAGCAGCACGTGAGAGGTTGGCCGCTTTGGGGCTCGCAGAAGAGGAAATCGAACGCAGCCTGGAACTGGTGAAACAGAAATACGGCCCAGTAGACCAATTGGTTCCTGGGGAGTACATCATCGAGTTACCCATCGAAGAGGCCGGGGTCCCGGTATACACCAATCAAGACGTGATAAGCGTCTTTTACGCCGCCGCTAGAGAAGTCGGCGAGAACGGCTGGGGTTGGCTGAGCCGGGCTGGACTAACCGGCCTGATACACGACCGCCAGGGCCAGTATCGAGGGCCAGCCATTGACGACCTGCCCGGCTTGACAGCAGCGGAGAAGACCAGCATCAAAGCCCTTTTGGGCCTTACCGAGGCCCCCCCTGCTGAGGCGGTGCCCAGCTTCACCTGGGTTGGTCCCACCGGCAATTGCGCTAGCGGTCGCTCTGGCCATCAGATCGAGATGATCGTCGTCCACTTCACCGCCAGCGGCAGTGGCACAGGCACGGTATCGTGGTTCAAGAACCCCCAGAGCAAAGTCAGCGCCCATTATGTCCTTGACCGTGACGGCAAGATACTCCAGTTGGTCAAAGATGGGGACACCGCCTGGCACGCGGGCCTGCCCGAGGACCTGGTGAGAAACGACACCATCCGGCCCAACTCTCGGTCTATCGGCATCGAGATCGTAAACTGGGGTCCTCTGAGGAAAGATGGTAACAAATACTACAACTGGCTGGGGAATGAGCATCTAGGAGCAGCGGTCGAGGCGGGCGGCAAATACTGGGAGCCGTACACCGAGGCCCAGTACAAAAGCTTGATCGAGCTGGTCGCCTACCTCTGCAAGCGGTACAACGTGCCACATCGCTACCCGCTCCTGGGTCCCGGCACCTATTACGAAAAAGCCCAGGACCTGGCCGCTTTCAAAGGCGTCCTGGGCCACAGCGCTATCAACAGGGGTAAGTCCGACCCCGGCTCCCATTTCGACTGGGACCGCCTGCTGGACGGCCTGCGGGCATCAGGCTAAATGTCGGCCCAGCAATGTTGCTTCTTTCCGGACAGGCTGCTTTCCACTGGCGCGGGGGGGAGGTGAAGCCTATCGAGCTAACTCGATTCAGTAAGTAGACCTGTTTCAGGTCACTATTCTCAAATCCACGAGACAAAGGAGGAGTGATGAAGAAAGGAACTTTTGGGGTTTGTTTGGCCCTCAGCTTGCTCTTGGCACTAACCGCCACCCAATGCGGCGGGCCTGCTCAGCCAACGGCTACCAAACCCCCGACGGTCAAAGAGGAGGCCACCACTGCCCCAGAGCCCACCAAGCCGGCAGAAGCGGCCCCCAACATCTTTGTCTACGGCCACGGCACGACCTTCCCCAACATAGATCCAGCCATAAGCTTCTCCAACGATTCGGTGGTCGTGTCCAACTGCTACGAAACCCTTACTTTCTACAACCCGCCCGGCAGTGACGAGATTCTCAGTCCTAAACTGGCCACCAGTTGGGAGACCAACGACGACGCCACCGAATGGTCATTTCATCTCCGCAAGGGGGTCACCTTCCACAATGGCGACCCCTTCAACGCCGAGGCGGTGAAGGGCGCATTGGAAAACACCATGGAGATAGGTGCAGGCGCAGCCTATATCTGGGATCCTTTGGAAGAGATCGAAGTCGTGGACGACTATACGGTCAAGTTCAAGTTGAGCTACGCGGCTCCCCTGGACCTGATCACTTCCTCCGGCTACGGCGCCTGGATCTACAATCCCAAGGTCTACAAAGAGAAGGGCACCGAGTGGTTCAATGAAGGGAATTGCGCCGGCACAGGCCCCTACATGATCGAAAGCTACGAGCGGGGCTCGCGACTGATCATGACCCGCAACGAGAACTACTGGGGCGGATGGCGGGAAGGCCAATTCGACAAGGTCGTCTTCGAAATAAGAGAGCAGTAGTTTTGCAGATTTTACAAACGCATAGCAGGCTGAAGAGCCCGACGGATCTCGTCGCGTGTCGCACCAGCCTCAATCCGATCGCAGATCCAGTCCAGCAGTCCTTCCCAGTGGGAGTCGCGGA
>VGOG01000002.1 GCA_016875995.1 Chloroflexota bacterium | reverse complement strand
TGCGCTGAACAATGGGTTCGCTAAACTGTGCGGGGGGGGGGAGGACATCAACATTGGGGCACAGCCTGTAGACCTTTGAGGAGTGCCCCTGGCAGGATGCAGGGCTGGAGGGAAAGCCGGGGTTATTGTGGTTCTCAAACACCTGTCTCATCAGGCACCCTCCCTCTGAAGGTACTGGAAGGCCCAGCACCGACATCGCGCTGCAATCTGAAGCAGAGCGGGCTTCCACGCCCGCGGGGGGCTCGGTCGGAGACTTCACCCATCACAAGTGCTGCTACTGTCATTATAACCCAGCAGCCTGAATAAGTCAAGGCCATCTTCTTCAAGCCTTTGCCCGGTGATAATGAATTTTGAGAAAATAATCCAGTAATGGAGCGGTGGTGAGATAAAGCGGCACTACACCATGAAATGGTGTAGTTTGAACAACGAACTTTCAGCCCGATGATTTATCGTCGGGCTTCTTCCACGCCTCTACCCTGGCTCTCACCCAGGCTAAATCCTCGGCGTCGAGAGGTGGCGGCGGGGGAGGTTGGGTGTAGTCCAGCAATCGCTCGTAGCCCACCAACCCAAAACAGGCCTGGACGGCAGCTTGCAACTGGAGGGGTACGTCGGGGTCAGGCGGCAGCAGGGGAATGGGCACCGTGGGCAGCGGTTCGCGCAAGCCGATCGTCCAGACCTCGGTCCTGGGACGACGGGTGAAGCGGCTGAGGAAAACGTAGTACGAAGCGGGAGGCAATTCACCACCGGTGAGTTGCAATCGTCTGCCGTCCCGCAGCAGGTCTATCTCCAACAGGTGAGTCTGGGTCTGCAGCAGCTCGGTTCGCCTTTCAACGTATTCCCAGAAGCCATCGCCGCGTTTGTTGACCGGGGACAGGATCTCGATCACCGTAACCAGGCGGCGCTCGGCCACGTCGCGGATTTCGACGCTCAGAAGCGGCACCTCCAGCGGAAACAGATTCATCAGTTCCACCGCCGGCGGGGCGACAACCGTGTACAGAGCCGTAGCCGTCTCTTTAACGGCCGGGGGGCGAACGACGTGAACGTCGGGGTAGATGACACGCGCCAACGGTAGTCCGAAGATGCCCAGGCCAGCGCGGTCAACGACGTAGCGTTTGCTCAGCAAGGCAACGTATTTAGGAGGCAGCAGCAGCAATAACTGCCCTCGTATCTGGTGGGCGAAGGTGTCGTGAAACTCTTGCCACAACTCGCCCTCGAGATATGGGTCCATGCCGGGGAAAGGCGATCCACCCATGATCTAACCCTCCTTGTGTCGCTCATTTTAGATCACACCTCTATGCTCATTGTAGCAGAAAAATTTAGCCATGTCAAGCTTTCGAATTGGGTGTGTGTTTTGACACATCTGCTATCCAATGCTATAATAGACCACGATGGACGTAGATGCCCTCATCGTCGAGCTCATCGAATCCGGGCGGCAGGCGACGGACGAGGAATTGTCGCATGAACATTCCTGACAAACTCAGCCTCTCTACCTATACCAGCCATCACATCGAGTCCTTTCTGAGGAACTACGAGTTGATGGTCAAGAGCCTCCCCGAAGTGGCTGAATGGTGGCCTGGGATGGACGATTTCGAGCGCCAGCATGCCCGGACGGCCTATTTTGGCGAGGCCTGGGCGCCCCGGCGCGTGCTGGGCACATTGTACCGTGCCGGCCGGCTGACAGCCGAACAGGAAGCGGAGCTGGCTGCCCTGGATGATGAATTGATCCAGCACCTCGACGAAGCCAATCTCTGCTATGGCCTGAACCTCCAGAGTGTGGCCCAACTCTTCACCTGGGGCACGCCCCTGGCCCAATCCGACAAGGTCATCCGTATCTCGATTCACCCCCGCACCCTGAACGAGATCGCCCCCGCGCTGGCAGCTATCGGTGAAAAAGTGCCAGCCTGATCGCGTTTCAGTTGGGCGAAGGCCTCCGACAACTACTGGAGTGCGGACGCAAGTCCGCCCCACTGCGAATCTTCCGTGCTTCGGCCAGTTGTCCTCGTCCATACCTCACAACGTAACAGGGGCAAGAGTTTCGACTCTTGCCCCTTCTGCGTATTTCCACCATCCGCGGCTCTACACAATTGATGGCGAGGAGTTGCACTCCGAGCCCTCGTTCGGCAGCACAACTGCCTCACATCGGTGGAATTGTGATCTACTGAATCCGTTCAATCCGATCCCGGAATCCGTTGACAGTTCTCCCCGCCCCCCGCTGCCTACAGCACGCCCTTGAGAGCCTCCAGCTCCGGCTCGCCAGGGCCAAGCGGCAGGAACACCTTGCCGCGTTGCACCACGGAGCGACAGATGGCCATCATGATCTGGAAGTTCTGGAACGCGCTCTCGCCGTGGCAGGGATGAACCTGGGCCTCGTCGTCCAGCCAGTCGGCCATCTGCTGGACGTAGGGCGGCATGTCGTGAGCATAGTCCATCCCACCAGGGCCGGAGATCACGCCATTGGACTCGCGGGTGATGGCCCGCCAGCCTCCCCCGGTCAGGACCTCGGCGAACCCCTCCGTGCCCTGCGCCCCGAGGCGACACTTCCGCCACCAGTAATCCACTTCGGGCACGTCGGGTGCACCCTCGCCGCACTCCACAATGCCGCGCACGCCGTTCTCGAACTGGATCAGCCCGGCGATGTAGTCGGGCGAGGGGTGAACGTCGGCGAATTTCTCCTTGCCTGCCGCCTGCCCCACTGCCCACTCGGCCTCGGCATCGTCGTTGTACCAGCGCGTGTAGGCGATCAGGTGGGGCATCATGTGCAGCATCCAGCCCGTGGCGTGACCGTAGACCGTGTGGACGCGCCCAATGGCTCCGCTGGCGATGATCTCTTTCACCTTCTGGTAGTGCTCGCCGTAGCGGTGCTGATAACTGACCACCGACTTTGTCCCGGAGTCGCGCAACAACTTCACGATCTCCAGGGCCTCGTTGGTCGAGGTGGCCATCGGCTTCTCGAAGGCGATGAGCTTCACCCCCGCTTCCACGCCCGCCCTGATGAACTCCAGTCGGATGTTGGGCAGCGTGCAGAAGGCGAAGACGTCAGGCTGCGTATCGGCCAGCATCTGGGCGGCATCGGTATTGGTGCAGGAGACGCCAAAATCTCGCGCCGCAGCGTCCAGCCGCTCCCGGTCAATGTCACACAGGCCCACCAGCTCGAAGCGTGGGTTGTGGGAGAACGCCTCAGCGTGATGGCCACCGCGTTTGCCCAGGCCGGCGATGGCGACAGTATAGGTTTTTGGTGACTGCTCAGCCCGTGTCATTGCGAGGAGCGTTTCTTGCGACGAAGCAATCTCCTCATTGCGGCTTGGGGATTGCTTCGCTTCGCTCGCAATGACAGCCTGAGTAGTTAAGGTTTTTGTTGTGTTACTCATTTACCCCTCCCAGGTACGGACGGTGTGAATCACGTAGTCAATCTCCTCCGGCGTCAATTCGGGGAACATGGGCAGGGAGATGACTCGGGCCGCCGATCTCTCGGTCAGGGGCAACGAGACGTTCAGGTCGGCGGGCTGGCCCCACGGGTAGCCTTCCTGCTGGTGGATGGCGATGGGGTAGTGCGTCTTGGCGTCAATGCCCGCCTGGTTGAGGTACTTGAGCATCTCGTCACGCTGCTCGATCTCGATGACGTACAGGTGATAGACGTGCCTGTACCCCGGCTTCTCGTACGGGAGCTGGAGGCCGGTGTCCTGGAGGCCCTCGCTGTACATGGCGGCGATCTGGCGGCGGCGGTCGTTCCACTGGTCAATTCGCTTCAGCTTGACGCTGAGAAGGCCGGCGTGCAGGTCGTCGAGGCGGCTGTTGTAGCCCATGCTGTGATACGAGCGCTTGAGCGAGCCGTGGTTGCGCAGGGCCAGGATGCGGTCCACGATGTCGTCGCGGTTGGTGACGACCGCCCCGCCGTCTCCCGGCGTGCCCAGGTTCTTGTGGGCGATGAAGCTGAGGCAGGCCGCGTCGCTCAGCTCGCCGATGGCGAACGTGTCGCCAGCCGCGCCGATGGCCTGGGCGCAGTCCTCCACGACGAGCAGGTTGTGCCGCTGGGCGATGTCGGCGATGGCGGGCATGTTGGCCATCTGGCCGTAGAGGTGCACCGGCACGATGGCCCTGGTCCTGTCGGTGATGGCTGGTTCGATCAGGGTGGGATCCATGTTGCACGTGTGCGGCTCGATGTCCACGAACACCGGCCTGGCGCCCGCGATCCACACCGCTTCGGCGGTGGCGAAGAAGGTGTTGGCCACGGTGATCACCTCATCGCCGGGGCCGATGCCCAGGGCCATGAAGGCCAGCCACAGCGCGTCGGTGCCCGAGTTGCAGCCGATGGCGTGCTTCATGTGGCAGTAGGCGGCCAGCTCCTTCTCGAAGCGGGCCAGCGTCGGCCCCATGATGTAATTGCCGCTTTCGAGAACCTCGAAAATGGCGGCATCAATCTCTTCTTTCAGGTTGTGATACTGCCTGACGTGACCGTAGAATCCGACTTTCATGCTTCCTCCTTTTTTTCAATGGAGCAGGGTCGCAAGGGAGCAGAGGCGCAAAGGCGGGCTCCCCCTGCTCGTTGATTTAGAGCCTATCCGGAAACCCAAGCTACCCGACGGCGTCCTCGCCATCGGACGGGGCGAGGACGCCCCGTTCGAGCAGCTTTCGGATAGTGCAACTGTAATACTACGTGGTTAAAGGGATTCACAGATTGGGTTGAGAAAGCCAGAACAAGAATCCTGGCCGGTTGGGGCCCTCCCTGGTGATTGGTGCGGCCGTGGGTATTGGCCGCTTCATGCCACTGCGCATCCCCTTTGTGCCGCCGGTCGCCCGGCGGTTTTGTCCGGAGCGCTACATCTCAGGAGGGGAAGATAAGGGACGTGGCCGTCCCTGGAGGCTTCCGCTGATCTCTCGATTTTCCCGCTCTCACGCGGTTAGCCCCGCCTCGCGACGGGGAACCTCCTCCTCGTCAACTGGAAACTGGATGTTGGATGTTGGATACTGATAACTGATCACTGGTTTCCAGTCCGTGCGCTGTCTTCCCCTTTTCCCGTTTAGCTCATAGCTCATCACCCCCCTGCTCGATGGCTTCAGCACGGATAGATACTATCACGATTGCTCAGAATTGTCAAATTCAGCCTGGTGCAAAGTGCTACGAGGTGGTTGGCTCCCGCACCAGCACGGCGATGAGGATCAGGGCGGCGATGGTGCCGAGCAGGTTCACCAGGATGGGGGCCCGGAAGCCCAGGGCTTCGTACAAAACCCCGCCGATGTAGGGAGCTGGAAACGACAGGAGACCTCTGAAGGCGTTGACTCTCCCCATCTCCTCCGCTCTCTCTTCCTCGGAGACGCTGTTGGCAATCCAGGTCAGCAGAGCCGGCAACCAGGCGGCGATAGCCAGGCCATACAGCAACTGTAGCGCGGCGAAAGCCTCGAACCTGGTGAAGGTCAGCCACCCTGCCATCAGCAGAACCCCACAGACCTCGGATAGCAAAAGGAACTTCTTGGTTCCGTGTCTGTCCACCATCCTGCCAATGGGCAGTTGACAGACAGCCCAACCCACGGCACTGAGGCTGGACATGATCCCCAACTGAAAAGCGGTGAAGTGATAGGTTTCGCTCAACAGCCCGTAAATGATCGAGGATCCCACCCCCCAGGCGCAGGCATCTACGGTGACAGCGGCGTAGAATCCCTTCAATCTCCTCGCCGGAGCGAAGGTGGCCTTCAGCACGCCCGCCAACTGGCTCGTCAGCAGCGGCTTTCTGTTGGACAAGGCCAGGGTTTCTTTCAAGTGAAAAGCAACCAGGCCCAAGACCCCCGCCTCCAAAGCCAGGCCGATGAGAAACACCTTCAGAAAGCCCAACCTGTCGGCCACCAGGCCTGCCACGAGCGGGGCGAAGACTCCCGGCAGGGCAAAGGCGAACATGATCGTGCCATACGCGCCTCCCCTTTCCCTGCTCCCCGTGGATTCAGCCGTCATCGTGCTCATGGCCGGCCCGGAGATAGCCACCAGGCCCAGGATGAGCACCCCAGGGATCAGGAGCAGCCAGTTCCCCGCCAGCCCGGCCAGCAGATAGATGGCCAACGACGCCATGGCAAAGACGCTGGCCAGGGCGACGAAGAGCTTCCTGCCGACCCGGTCGGCCAGCCACCCCCCGATGGGTTGGATAAGCGTCGTTGTTAAGCCCCTGAAGCCCCCCAGGCTCTCCAGAAACCCCAGGAGGGGCATCGAAGCTCCCAGGCTCAAGACAAAAGGCTGCCAGATCACGTTCACCATGCTGAAACGCATCCCGGTGATAAACGTCCTGGCAGCCAAAACCTGGAGGTTACTTCTGGGTGGCGAAGGTATTGTGAGGTGGGTAGATTGCTGGGCCATAGTCCAATCAAGACCCTAAGGGTTCGAGAAACCCTTAGGGTCCTGCAAGGAGGAAAAACACGAGGCCAGATAGGGCACGGTCTGGGGGCCGTCGGGGAGGATGGCGATGGTGGCCCCGGGGTGGTGACGCCGCAACTGGGCCAGCGTCTCTTCGATCGAAGAGCAAGGGATCACCAGCGCCCGCCGCAACTCCTCGGCCGAGAGCCCGTCGGCGTAGACGTGCACCCGGGCCTGGAGCTGGATCTGGGCCTGGATCTGCGCCTCCCACTGGTCGTGACAGCGGAAGCCAGGGGCCATGACCCTGTCCAGCAGCTCCTGGGGTGAGCTGGCCTCCCACAGCAACCGCTGGTACTCGCCGTGAGAGGGCAGGCCGTCCCAGCACTCGGCGGCAACGATGATGTCGCCACCCGCCCGCACGATCTGCGCCGCCGCCGCCATGCCCTTGACCGCCTGGTATAGGTTCAGGTCCAAAGGATAACCGCTGTTGGAAGTGATGACCACGTCGAAGGGTCCTTTCACCGCCTGCATGGCCGTCTGCCGCACGAAGTCCACCCCGGCGCGGTGGGCGGCTACCAGGTCGCCGGCAAAGACGGCGGTGATCTCGCGGTTTCGGTTCAGGGTGACGTTGACCAGGAAGGTCGGCGCCGTGCTCTGGGCCACGGCCAGCATCTCCTCCCAGACGGGATTACCATCAGTCACCGCCCAGGTGGCCTGGGGGTGGGCGATCATCGCCGGCCCGTGGTTGTCCAGGATGGCTTCGATGTCGGCGATGCCAGGGAGGACGGCTTTGGGGCCGCCGCTGAAGCCGGCGAAGAAGTGGGGCTCGATAAAGCCGGTCAGGATGCGCACCGAGGCCTCCAGGTAAGCCCGGTTGACCCGCACCAGTCGGCCAGCCTGGTTCCGTCCAACCTCGACCAGATTCTGATCGTCCCAGGCGTCGTGCTGCACGATGCGGTAGCGGTTGACCACCTCGCTTCCCAGCATGTCCGTCAGTTCAGCCTCGGTCTGGGGGCGATGGGTGCCCAGGGCGTTGATGAGCACGATCTGCTGGTCGGGCACGCCGGCCAGGGCCAGCTCGTCCAGCAAAGGCGGCAGCACCCGCTCGTTGGGCATGGGACGGGTCAGATCGCTGAACACCACGGCCACTGTGTCGTTCGGTCTCACCAGTTCGCGCAGGGGTGATGAGCCCGCAGGCGAGCGCAACGCCGCCGTGATCGCCGCCTGCTCGTTGGGCAGGCCAGGCACGAACTGCGGCTCGATGACCGTCACCGGCGCGTCTTCGGGCAACTCAATCCCCAGCCCCGTCCGTCCATAGGCCAGTTGTAGTCGCATGGCTCACTTTCAGGGGAATATCTTGGCCGGATTCAGAATGCGATGGGGGTCAAACACCCCCCGGATCTTCTCCATGATCTCGATCTGGGCCTGGTCCAGAGCCAGAGGGAGATAGCGGCGGCGAGTGGCCCCGATCCCATGCTCGCCGGTGATCATACCACCCAGGGATAGGGTCAGCCTGTAGATGTCTTCGACGAGAGGCGAGATGATCTCTTCCCACCTGTCATCGGATAAGTCGTCCTTCAGCACGTTGACGTGGACGTTGCCATCGCCGGCGTGTCCGAAGCTGACGATGCGCACAGTGTATCGCTCCGCTATCTCTCTGATCCCCTTCAGCAGGGCGGGGATTTTGGCCCGGGGCACCACCACGTCCTCCATGTGGTTGATGGGGCTCTCTTTCTTGAGGGCGTCAATGATCGCCCGCCGCGCCTCCCACAGCCGATCCCGGTCCCGGGGGCTCAGGGCCACCAACACGTCCAGAGCGCCGTTCTCCAGACAGATGTCAGCCACCTCGTTGTAATCCGCGTCTATCGCTTCCTGATGGTTGCCATCCAACTGGATCAAGAGGTGAGCTGCCGCCTCGTGGAAGGGAACTTCCTTCCCCAGGTAGCGCTCACTGGCCAGGACGATGTCCCGTTCCATGAACTCGATGGTAGTGGGGACGATGCGTTGGGCGATGATGTCGGAGACCGTGTTGGCCGCCGCCTGGAAGTCGTTGAAGGGCACCAGCAGGTCAACCCGCAGTCTGGGCAGGGGCAACAGCCGCAGGATGATCTTGGTCGCCACTGCCAGGGTGCCCTCCGAGCCGATCAGCAGTTGGATCAGGTCGTAGCCGGTGACGTTCTTGACCAGCTTGCCGCCGCAGGTGATGATCTCGCCCGAGGGCAGGACTGCTTCCAGGCCGCACACGTAATGCCGCGTCACCCCGTACTTGACCGCCCGCGGGCCGCCCGCGCACTCGGCAATGTTTCCCCCGATGGTGCACGAATCCAGGCTGGCTGGATCGGGGGGATAGAACAGGCCCTCAGCCTCGACAGCCTTGTGGAGCTCGCCAGTGATCACCCCTGGCTCGACGGTGACCATCAGGTTATCCCTGTCAATCTCCAGGATGCGGTTCATCTTTTCCGTGGAGAGGACGATGCCGCCGCAGACGGGCACCGCTCCACCGCTGAGACCGAAGCCCGCCCCTCGTGGCGTCACCGGAACGCGTTCCCGCTGGGCCAGCTTGAAGATCCCCGCAATCTGTTCGGCGCTCGTGACCTTGACCACCACCTCGGGATCGGCCCGCAGGCCCACCGTCTCGTCGTGGGCGTAGGGTTCCATGTCGTGGGCATCGGTCAGCACGTTGTTCTCGCCCACGATCCGGCGCAGGGAGTTGACGATGGCAGGGGTGACTTTATTGTACGTGAACGTATTGCGTATTTCGTATTGCGTATCAGCCGTATTTCGTATTGCGTATTGCGTATCGTGAGAGGCTTGTTCCTCCTGCAGCTTGTAGCCGCGCTCGGCGGGGATGGTGGTGAGCAGCAGACGGATGATGTCGGTCAGCAGTTCGATGCGGTGCGTGGCAGTGGCTTCTGACAGAACGTGACGCCCCTGATAGTACCAGCCGCGTGCCTCTCGGGCTGAACCCAGGGCATACTCGTAGAAGCGAGCCTGGTCCTTGCCAGAGCGGCGGCTATACCCCTCGGAGATATTGGCGCTGATGGAACCGACGGCCTTGTACAGTTGATCGGACAAACTGATAGTCCGCTTGTCCTGAGCCAATCTGGACACATCGTGCCAGGCGAGATCGCCGGCAAAGATTGCCAACCGATAAACCTTCATCCGCCAAAGTGGATCCTGAGTGAACTCCGGCGGCACAGAAGCCAACCATTCCTCGTAAGTCATGCTCCCTCCCCCAGAACACCCGCTACGCAATACGCAATACGCACTACGCAATACGCACTACGCACTACGCACTACGCACTACGCAACACTTCCTGCGCCGCCGCCAACCCTACCCCAGCCTCAAACCCATACCCGGCCCGGGCCAGCCCCGTCTCAATGGCCCCCACGGTGGCCAGGATGTCGGACGCGCTCACCGCGCCCATGTGCCCGATGCGGAAGTAGCGGTCTTTGATCGCCGGATGCAGGCCGCCGGCCAGGATGACCCCCGCCTCCTCGATGTGCTTCAGCACCTTGCTGTCTACCCCGGCCGGGTAGTAAGGGGCGGTCATGGTAGTGGCCGTCTTGTCGGGGCTAACCGGCACTTGCCGCAGCCCCAGAGCAGTGACCGCCGCCTTGAACGCCTCGCTCAGCCGGCGGTGACGGGCAAAGCGAGCTTCCATCCCCTCGTCCAGGATCTGGCCCAGGCTCACGTTGAGGGCCCAGATGAGGTTCACCGGCGGTGTGCCGAAGTAGCGAGGCTGGCGGGACTCGCAGCCTTCCATGATGGGCAGCCATTGGGTCCAGTCGGCGTAATAGTTGCTCACCGCGGTCTTGCGCTGGCGGAAGGCGTCCATGGCGCGGGGCCCGGCCACCACCAGGGCCAGGCCCGGCGGCACGCCGATAGCCTTCTGGGAGGCAGTGAGGGCCAGGTCAATGCCCCACTCCTCCTGGCGCATCTCCTCGCCGGCCACCGCGCACACGCCGTCCACCACCACCAGCGCGCCGTACTGGCGCCCCAACGCCGCCAGGCCCTTCACGTCCACACCCACGGCAGTAGAGGTGTCCACGTGGGTGACGGCCATCAGTTTGTAGCTATCTGTCTTGAGCGTGGCCTCGATCTCCTCCAGGGCCGGCGCGTCGCCGATGGCCGGAGCGCGCACCTGGGTCACCGTCGCGCCGTAGCGCTCCAGGATGGCGGCGAAGCGGTCGCTGAAGTAGCCGGTGTTCACCACCAGGGCCTTGTCGCCGCGCTCGACGAGGTTGGCCGCCGTGATGTCCATGGCCAGCGTGCCGGAGCCGGCGATGACGAAGGGCTGCCCGCTGGGGCACAGGAACACCTGACGCAGCCGCTCCAGCGCCTGGCCGAAGACCTCGATAAAATTGGGGGCCATGTGGCTGGTGGTGGCCATGCCCATCGCCCGCAGCACCTCCGGGGTGAACTCGATGGGACCGGGAATCATGAGCAGTTTTCTGTCTTTCATCGTTGTACCTCCCGTTTATGATTTCTTTTCACCCCCCGGCCACTGGGGGGAAGAAAGCCACCCGGTCGCCGTCGTGGAGCTGGTAGTCCTCCTCTTGCCGCCGATTGTTGACGAAAGCTGTCTTCACCTCGCCCTTCGGTACATTCAGCCTGGCCAGCAGGTCGGCCACCTGGGCTCCATCGGGCATCTGCAGGACCAGCGGCTCGCCGACACCCGTTTCGGGGCTGTATTTGCGCAGCGTGGCGTACAGCCGCACTTTAACCTCAATCATCCCCTTCCTCACCAGTCTTCGCGAAGTACCACTTGTAGAGCAACTGCATGTCGTCGGGGAAGACCGCCAGGCGGTCGCCGTCCTTGACCCTTCTCGTCAGAGCGGAATATTGCCAGTTTAGGAAGACGTTGCTACCGACCTCCTCTATCGGGATGCCCAGTCGCTCCAGCAGCCGCTGGATGGTGTCGCCCTCTTGCCCTGGCACGTAGACGATGGAATCGCTGGCGGGGTGCTGCTCATTGGCGAAGCGGCGCAGCTTGCCGTACAGGTGGATTTCAATCATGATACCACTCCTTAGTTTGTTGAAGTGTTCTCGCGCTATATTATACCCCAATTTCCACTTTAAAGCCAATACCGTCCCGGTGCACCTGTTGTAAATATAGATTTGTCGCCGCCCTCTTCCAACCGGCCCGGGGGCGCATCCAGACCCTTGTGGATCGGGCCTTTTTCCGGCGGGAATACGAGGTGCGCCCGCGGTATCACCCACATCGTGGCTGCCATCCAGGTCAGCCAGGCGGTGAGGCTGATCCTGGGCGACAACCACAATGCCAGGGGGCTGCTGTACGTGGACGCCTGGGACTTTCGTCTGGAGAGCATCGAGGTTAGGAGGCCGCCTGGGGGTTGCCGCGTTTGTAGTGACGGACAAAAAGACCTCGGAGGTTTCAGAAACCTCCGAGGTCTTGTTTCCCTAGAAGGCATAGACGCTGTCTAACATCTCGTCCGGCACGTCGTAGACGGTGTTGTGGGGCGGGAGCGGCTCGTACTTCATGAACTCCGGCAGCCGGTCGTGGACCTTGGTGAAGCCGGCCGCCTCGTTGAACTTCCGCTCTGTCTTCAGGATGTCCAGCCCGATGTTGCCCGCGTCTTCCCCACTCCAGTTGGTGCCCAGCACCCCGTTGCACTCTTCCACCATCCCTTCGAAGCCCTCGGCAATGTCCAGGATGGCGAAGGCGATGAACAGGCAGTGGCCAGTGCTGTCCAGGAAAGCGGTTGCTGCCTGGAGGTTGCGGGAGACTTCGGCCTTGCCTTCCACGGCCATGGCGTCCAGTTTTCCACCCACCGACAGGATCTCGGGGGCGATGGTGTAGCCGGCGGTGTGGTCGGCGCCCATGGTGCTGGTAGCGTAAGTGACGCCGATTCCCTTGACGGCCCGCGGGGAGTAAGCGGGCATGTTCTGGCCCTTGACGTGCGGCACTCGCACCACACCGAAGACCTTGCCCGTTACGGCGGCGCCATTGCCCAGGATGTGGCCCAGCGGCGTGCCCTTGCTGATCTCCTTCATCAACTGGATGGCCCCTTGCCCGTCGCCGAACTCGGCCAGGCCGGCCTCCATGGCCACGGCGATGGTGCCGCCGGCCTCGATGGTATCCACGCCGTAGTCGTTGCACAGCCATATCAGCTCGCCGGTCACGTCCAGGCTATCAATGCCGCAGTTGGCCCCAAAGGCCCACACCGACTCGTACTCCTGGCACGAGACCTGCTCGCTGCCGTCCGGATTGTGCCAGGTATTGGAACACTGGATGATGCAGCCTGGGCTGCAGGCGTGGTTGTACAGCTCTTTCCCCAGGCGCTCCTTGTTCCCCTCGAAGATGGCCTCGCCGGCGATCTTGGCCGCGCCCTCGAAGGTGCCGCTGGCGAAGTTACGGGTGGGCAGGCCGCCGGCCTCGTTCATGATGTTGATCAGCACGGCGGTGCCGTAGGTGTTAAGGGCTCCCTTGGGCTTGGTGACGGCGTGGGTGCGCAGGGCCTCGGTCAGCTTCTTGCGGCCCTGGTCAAAGAGCGCCTTGTCGGCAATGGGAATGCTCGCCGGGACACCAGTGCTGTCCACGACGATGAATTTCAGCCCCTTGCTTCCCAACACCGCTCCCATCCCCCCACGGCCGGCGTAGCGGCTGGGACGCTGTCCTTCGTGGTCGTTGAAGCAAATCCCAGCCATGGCCATCTGGTACTCGCCAGCGACGCCGATGCTCATGATGTCCGCCTTCTTGCCGAAGCGATCGAAGAGCTGGGGGTAGACCTGGTAGAGCCCCTGGCCCACGTACTCGTCGGCGGGGAAGAACTCGGCCCCGTCCTTGGTGATACGCAGTCCCCAGAGCTTGCCCTTCTCCTTCGGCTGACCCTCGACCACGATGGCCTTGATGCCCAGGCGGGCCACCTGCTGTCCCCAGCCGGTGCCGGCGTTGGTCTCCTTGATGGTGCCGGTGAGAGGGGACTTGCCGCCCACGGAGATGCGGGCGCTGGTAGGAGCTGCCGAGCCGGTGACGATGCCCTGAGCGAAGACGACTTTGTTGTTAGGTCCCAGGGGATGGCAGGTGGGGTCTACCTCGTCGGCGACGATGCTGGAGGTGAGCCAACGGCCACCCATGTTCTTGTACTTCTCCGGTACATCCTCGTACTTGGCGGTGAGGTTGGTCATATTGACCCGTAGGATCTTGCTCATCTTTGAATACCTCCTTCAAATTTTAAACTTCAAACTCTAAACTCCAAACTTTGAATACCTTGGCTCCACACCACCTCCTTTCCGGCCCTGACGAAAAAAAGGAGATCTTGCTCTGGCCTTGTCTGCCAGACGCGGGATCTCCTTTCCACACTGGGAGGCACAGCCGTTTCCCGCTGTACCCTACCGGCTATGATGCATAGGTCTCCCCGTAGCAGCCATAGCTCGGAGATAGCCCCTTATACCAATGTTTCAAAATTATTATACACTAACTCCCGTAATTGTGCAAATTCAGTAGTCACGATCTGCCAACAGAGGCGGCTCCCACGCCGCCGAAACGCGGGCATGGGAGCCCGCTCTGCTTCGTAATTGTGATGTACTGAAATTGGCTACGTCGTCATGGACATTTCACGATGTCCTGCGCCCACAGGCAATCGGCGCACGAGGGCACGTTGCCCCAGCAGTCCTCGTTGTCCTCGGCGAAGGTGCAGGCCATGCCACAATCCACGCACGAAGGGAAGCGCATCTCCCGCACTTTGGCCCGGAAGCGGACGTACTCTTCCGAACTCCAGATGTCGGCCAGGGGCTGCTCCCGCACGTTCCCCAACACGTAGCGGCTGACCTCTTTGCGCCGGCCATAAATGTAGTAAGGATACGAATGCATCAGCGCGTAGCAAGGGCTTACCCCGCCGTCCCAACCGACAACCAGGGCTCGCTCCTCGATGAAACGACAGCGTCGCCAGGCCCCCCACTTCATGCGTGGGGCCTTGACCATCCCCCACAACAACCAGTCGCCGACCTTCAGCGCCCAGCCGCCAGAGAGCGGCAGCGGCTCCTGCCGGTCGTACAGGATTTCGGCCGCCAGTTCCGGTGTGTGGGGCAGCAGGTTCGAGAGGATGACGAAGGAAGCCCCCAATTGTTGAGCCAGCCCCGGCAGTTGCTCCACCCACTCCAGGCTGCTGCGCATGACCACGAACTCCAGACCCACCCGTGGCGGCACCCGCCCCTGCGCCCGGCCCATCTCCCGCAGCCGACGCAGGTTGTCCAACACCTGGTCTACCCCATCTGCAAGCCGGGCCTGCTGGTAGGCCTGGACGTGCACCGTGTCCAGGGAGATGACCACAGTATCCAGATGGGCATCCAACAGCCTCTCGGCCATCGTCTCATCCAGCAGCAGACCGTTGGTGGTCAGGGTCATCCCCACCTCCAACTCCGCCGCCAGGGCCAGCATCTCTGGGAAGCGGGGATGGGCCAGCGGCTCGCCGAAACCGCCAAAGGTGATCCGTCGCAAGTCGGGAAAGGCCCGCAATCCCTCGATTACGGTCTGGAACGTCTCCCAGTGCATCTCATCGGGGGCGTCACGCCACACCTGGCGCACACACATAGCGCAGTTCAAGTTGCAACGGGCTGTCACCTCGATGTAGGCCCGGCGAGCATCGGGGCGGGCGAAGCGCAATGCCAGGCCGTCTTCCATGGGCTCGAAGACCAGCCAGGTCCCCGCCTCAAGCCCGCGACGGGCCACGTAGTCGGCCGGCAGGGTCAAGCGGCCCCGTTCTTCCATCCTGATCTCGCTCATAGATTCACCTCCAAATCACCTTCACCAAACACACAAAACTCGACTACCTCCCCCATCGTCCCCGCCACCTCGACCCTGACCCCCAGCCTCTCCCCTATCGCCGCTGGACTCATATCGTCGAGAGTCAGCTCCCCTGCGGCGTCGAACATGGCCCGTGGGAGGAACACGGCCTGGCCCAGGTCACGCCCCCGCAAAGCCTCGATCACGTCCCGCCCCGTGAGTAGCCCAGAGACAGTCACCGTCGGCCCGAAGAAGCGATTCTCCGCCGGCACGACCTCGACCTCCACTCCCATCAACCTGGCCCATTCTTCAGCTAACTTTTCCAGCAGCGGTGCAATCAACGTCCCGCAAACCAGGGTGAACTTCACAACTTGCGACTTGCGCCCTGCGACCTGCGACCTGCGACCTGTGACCTGCGACCTGCGACCTGGGACCTGTACCCTCTCATCCAGGAGCATCCTCGTCAACCCCACCCCATTCTCCAGTTGAGGAAAGCCATCGTACTCTTCGGCCGCAGGCACCTCCAGGCCAGCCAGCAGATACCACTCATCGGAGGCATAAACCAGATTGAGGCCATGCCGACGTCGGTACTCCTGCTGCCAGGCCGAGATCTGAGCGACGATCGGCCCCGCCTCCTCAGGGGTATAGAGGCGAAAAGGGCAGCGATGGTACCTGGTCAGGCCCAGGGGGACGACGGCGATAGACTGCACCGTCGGATAGAGGGCGGCCAGGTCGGCTACGGTGCGGGCCAGATGCGATGTCGAGCAGTTGAACTGCTCGACATCGTTGAGGCCAGGGATGAGGACGATCTGGGCGTGAATCTGGATACCCAGACTCCCCAGCCGCTCCAACTGCTCGGTTACGTCGGGGGCGACGGGATTGCCCAGGATGCGGCGACGCAAGGCCAGGTCGGTGGCGTGGACGGAGACGTAGAGGGGGCTGAGGCGCTGCTCGGCCAGGCGATCCCAGTCGTCCTCGGTGAGGTTGGTTAGAGTTATGTAATTGCCAAAGAGGAAGGAATAGCGATAATCGTCGTCTTTTATGTAGAGAGAGCGGCGCATCCCCGGCGGCAGTCCCTCGAAGAAGCAGAACTCGCAGCGATTGTTGCACAGGCGCAGGCCATCGAAGGTCGGCGCGGCGAACTGGAGGCCCAATTCCTGGCCGTAGTCCCGCTCCACCTGGTAGACCATCCGCTCCCCGTCCCACTCCACGACCAACTCCAGCTCCTCCTCAGCTCCGTAGAAGCGGTAATCAATCACGTCGCGCAGGAGATGGCCGTTGATGGAGAGGAGCACATCGTCGGGCCGCAGGCCCAGCTCCGCCGCGATGCTCCCTGAATGTACCTGCGTGATCACCCCACCTCTGGCCAACGGTTACCTCCCTTGGGCAAATTGCTGGAGCTGCCTGGCGGAAAAACGAGATGCTCTTCCGTGGCCGAGTTGAGATCGCTGTAGAAACCCCACCGCTCAGGCGGCAGCAGGGAGGCCAACTGATACATGGCCTCTTCGGTCATCTTGCTCATGGTTGCCCGCCCGACCCGCTCCAGTTCAGGGGAGAAGCGAAAGACCTGGCCGACGATGATTTTGATGGGAGTGCGGTGCAGCTTTGGTAGATGGGCCCAGAAGCGCTCTCCCCCGATGATAGCCATGGGTAAGATGGGAGCATCGGCGCGTAAAGCGATGTAAGTCATGCCATCGTGGCCCTTCTGCAGCCGCCCGTGGCCGCTCCTGGTGCCTTCGGGAGCCATGAGCAACACCTCGCCGTTGGCCAGCACCTCCAGCGAGCGACGGATGGCCCGCAGGTCCACCTCGCCGCGGCGGACGGGAAAGGCGCCGTAGAGCCGGACGAGGATGCCCAGGATGGGATGCCAGAAGTTCTCCGCTTTGGACATCATCACCACCTCCCGAGGCATCAACCCACCGGCCAGTACCGGGTCGAGGAAGTTGGTGTGGGTGATCATGAGGATCAGCGGCCCCTCGGGGGGCACGTTCTCCAACCCGACGATCTCTACCTTGAGCAAGATCTTGAACAAGATCCGCAGCACAGAGTTACAAAAATGTCGAGTCCACATCTTGAACTTTCCGCCAGGAAACAGCTCTTGACAAATTTAGCCATTAAGGCTAAAATACGGCTGCTTAGAGATCAACGATAGCGGTAAACACAGGAGAAGACCCAGCATGGCTACCACCAAATTTGCCAGCGAATACGAGCTACAAAAAGTGGTACAACGATGCCATAACATCCTCTGGGAACGCCACGGCTTTGACCCGGCCCAGGCTTTCGATGAACTCAGTAAGCTACTCTTCGTCAAACTCTACGATGAGACGACAATGGTCGGGGCCAGGACAGCGATTCGTCGTGGAGAGCCTGGTGAGCAACTCGCGGGCCGGGTGCGTTGGTTATTCGACCAGGCTAACCAGACCCCAGGCTTTGATGCTATCTTCTCTGACCAGGCCATCGTTGCCGACGACCTGGCCATCTATGAAGTTTTCCGTCAACTCCAAAACTATAGCCTGCTCCAGACCACCTCGGCTGTGGACGGGGCCGATGTCAAGGGCACCATGTACGAGAATATCGTCGGCAACACCTTCCGGGGGGAACTGGGCCAGTTCTTCACCCACCGCAACATCGTCGAGTTCACGGTCCAAATGATCGGCATTGACGAGAATATGGTGGTGTACGATCCGGCCTGCGGCTCCGGCGGCTTTCTCATCATGTGCGCCAAACTCATCCGGGAGCAGCTCAAAGCTTACCAGCCCCCCTTGTCCCAGGACGCAGTAGCTCACAGATTGCAGGCGTACAGCCGGCGATGCCTCATCGGCACCGAGATCAACGAGCGCACAGCTCGCGTTGCCAGGCTGAATCTGCTGATGCATGGCCTGGACTACGCCAATATCTTCACCGTTAACGCCCTAAAAGCCGAGGAAACCGGTAACGAACACTTGCTCTCTCTGATCAGGGAAGGAACGATAGACGTGATCTTCGCCAATCCCCCTTTTGCGGGCTATGAGAAAGACCCCAGTGTGCTGGCCAAGTTCCAGCTTGGACAAAACGGCCGTGGCCAAGTTGTGTCCGTCACGCGGGAGGTGCTATTTATTGAACGGATTATCCGCCTTTTGCGTCCGGGAGGCGTGGCTGGCATCGTCATCCCCCAAGGCATCTTCAGCAATCGCAACCTAGCCCACGTCCGGGATTACATCCGCCAGCATACCCAAATCCTCGCCATCATCGAACTGCCTGACTGGGCCTTTATCCCTTCGGGTACGAGTGTTCGCGGTAGCCTGCTATTTGTTCGCAAAATGGAACCCCCACCCCCCAGCTACAATATCTACATGAAGCGGGTGGAGCACATTGGGTTCACCTCCACCGGCCGACCTGATGACCAAAACGACTTCGACATTACTCTCGACGAGTTCAAAGCCCGGCAACCACGCTATATGGTGTCCATCAGCGACATCCAAGACCGCATTGACGCCAAATTCTACCTGCCTGAGCATCGGGCCATCATCAGCCTGTTTCGCCACAATCCAAAATATCGGTTGGTTAAACTATCGGCCATTGGCAGCTTCCACACCGAGAGGGTTAACCCTAATCACTCCCCCGATGTGGAAATCAGTCTGGTTGAGACGAGTTGCGTAGATCCAACGA
Source organism: Chloroflexota bacterium (assembly GCA_016875995.1). Taxonomy (GTDB): domain Bacteria; phylum Chloroflexota; class Anaerolineae; order VGOG01; family VGOG01; genus VGOG01. The sequence goes on along the minus strand of VGOG01000002.1, from coordinate 60,304 downwards.
CCCTAACTATCACCCCAAAGCGCATCAAGGGCCGTGACAGCAATTATACCTCGCTCAAAATGTTGCGCGCTGGCGACATCCTGATCAGCCGACGACGGGCCTATCGAGGTGCCATTGTGATCGTGCCGCCCGAACTCGACGGCGCCCTGGCGATTCCGGAGTTTTCGGTGCTCCGCCTCCGGGAGGGAGTTGACCCGAACTACGTGGTGGAGATCCTCCGCTCGCCGGAGTTCCTTGAACTGATGACCATCTATTCCACAGGCGAGATGTCGGGGCGCATCGCCGAGAAAGACTTGCGCCAGTTGCAGATTCCCTTGCCGGAGGATCACGCCCGGATAGGGGCAGAATTCGTCGTCCTTCGAGAGCGGATCAAAGAACTGGACCGGCTGATCCAGGCTGAACAAGAACGCATCGTAGCCCTGGCTCGCCATGTTATCGAAGGCCGTTAAGGTCAGTCACCGAGTGACCACAAACCCCTGGGCCTCGTAGCGGATCTCCCGCCACCGCCACGATTCGTGGGCCGTCAGCGCCGGAAGATTGACTCGGTAGCGATGACCAGCACGTCCGTCTTTTCCGGCCCGAAATACATCCCGATAATCGTGAACTGCACGGAGGACACCATTCGGTACGGTAAATAATTGTACACGGGTCAGATACTGATAGGCACTGGACTCATCGAACTGATAGACACAAATAACAAAAGCAGTGATGGTCACTTTGAGCAAGTTGGGGCCGAATACGTAGTACGGGGGCAATTTGGGTGAGCAATCCCCAAGCTGCCCTCGCTCGTCTTCTACATAGCTTTCCTGCTCATCGCTGCTGATTTGCTCCGGTCGGACATCTTGCGTTCTGTCGAGATCAGGATCCCCCTCTTTGTGGGTTTTGACGTCAATATGGATCACCGCCTCGGGCGAACTCAGACGCGTCTCTGAGCCGATAGGAAGGCCAGTGGGAAACCATTCCGGAAAGCTGCGGTTCAGGAGCCCGGTGATTACGATTTCCCCTACCTGCTCCCAAGGCGCCGATGGCTCTCGTGGGCTGATGACCATCTTGCCAGCCCAGGCCTCAGTCACCTTGTTAGCCTCGTTGTACCAAGCTTGGAGGTTGCCAGCATTGCTGTAAAGCACGTGGAAGATTCGAGCTGTGTAATCTCGTTCGAGGCTGATGATATGGTCGGCTAACTCCTGCCCTGTTGCAAAATCCTCTCGGCGCATCATCTACCCCCTTCAGCTATATGCTCCTCGATACTCCGGCGGCAGCATGTCAGCGATGCGACGCATGATCTCAGCGGTGAGGTCGGCCACCTGTTGACGCCGCGCCTGGGACGTACTGGCCGGAGGCGGTGGGGTGATAGGCTGGCCGAAGGTAAGGGTCAGCCGCGGGCGCCGCAACCGCTTCCAGTCAGCGTAGACCTTCTCCGTGCCGGTTAGGGCGACGGGCAAGATCGGCGCGTTGCTGCGTAGTGACAAGTAAGCAACACCCTGCCGCGCTCGCTCCAGAGCACCGCTCAGGCTCATCCGGGCCTCAGGGGCCAGGGCCAGCACCTTGCCCTCGGCCAGCACCTGCTGAGCTCGCCGGATGACCTGGCGGTCGAACTGGTCACGGTGCACGGGGATAGCGCCGTAGAGCCGCAGCAACTGCCCCGTGATGGGAACGCGGTAGAGATCATCCAGGGCTATGCCCTCTGCAGGCCGGGGCAGAAAAGCTAGCACCAAGGGGGCATCAAGATGTGCCAGGTGATTAAAGGCTACCAGCAGCGGCCCGCCCGCAGGCACGTTCTCCGAGCCCCTGACCTCCAGGCGCGTCAAAAGCCTGAAAAGCAACCGCAGAAGAGAACGAGCAAGGCGTCGGAATACCGCTCGTCCTCTCCCGTTTGAACTTTGGACTTTGGATTTTGGACTTTGGGCTAACTCCTCCACCTTGGCCAACACCTCAGCGATGCTCAGCCCCGTGGTATCAATGATGACCGCGTCGCCGGCCGGGCGAAGGGGAGCCGCCTCTCGCTGGCTATCAATCCTGTCCCGCCGGCGCATGGAGGCCAGAACCTGCTCGTAATCAGCTTCCTCTCCCCGGTCCAGAATCTCCCGATGACGACGGTGAGCTCTCTCCTCAACGGTAGCATCGAGGTAGATTTTGAGATCCGCCTCAGGGAGAACCACCGTGCCGATGTCCCGCCCCACCATCACGATGCGGCCCCGCCGCCCCATGCGCCGCTGCTGCTCGGTGAGAGCCCTGCGCACGCCGGGGTAGGCGGAGACAGGCGAGACGTTGGCGTCCACCTCCGGCCGCCGGATCTCCCAGGTTACGTCTTCCCCATCGGCGTAGACGGTGTACTGCCGTCCATCGTCCACCGTGGGCCGGCTGATGTTGATGACGACGCTTTCGGCCAGGGCGGTGATGGCCTCCTCGTCGGCGATGTTAATCCCTTGCTCAAGAGCCACCCAGGTGACAGCTCGGTACATGGCGCCTGTATCCAAGTAGGTGTAACCCAGGCGCTCAGCCAACAACGCCCCAATGGTGCTCTTCCCTGAGGCAACTGTCCCATCAATGGCGATGGTGGAAGGTTTTGACATTATACAGCATCTGTGCTAAAATAGTGATGTATACAGCGTTCAGGAGATGTGGCGATGGCTATGACGCGGACTCAGATTTATCTAACCGAAGAACAAAGCGAGCAAGTCAAGCGCTTGGCCGAGGCTCAGCATAAGACAATGGCTGAGGTGATCCGCGAAGCGGTGAAAGAGTATATCGTCCAACGGTCGGCCAAGCAAAGCGTTTGGTGGGATATCGTCAACCTTGGCTACAGCGGAATTACTGATGGCTCGATTCATCACGATCGTGACATCTACGACGAGGACTGATGCGAAGCATATTTGTTGATACCAGTGCGTTCATCGCTTGTACGGATCAAGCTGACCAGTTCAACGAAGACGCCCTGGACCTGCTACAGCGCTTGCTCGATAGCCGACTCCCACAGGTCACAACCAATTATGTTCTGGCGGAGGCTTACACACGCATACGGCGTAAGCTTGGTCACCAGGCAGCGGTGAAGTTCGGCGACGGGACTCGAAAACTAATCGCAGGCGGCGAGCTCCAGGTCATCTATGCTGATGTAGCGCTAGACCAAGCGGCCTGGGAAATCTTCAAGAAATACGCGGACCAGAACTTCTCCTTCGTGGATTGTACCAGCTTCACCTGGCTACGTCAGCACCCAGACAGCGAGGTCTTTGCTTTCGACGAGGACTTCACCTGGATGGGCTTCCTCCCGTTCCAGGGTTGAGCTGACCACAACCGCTTAACCTCCCCCTTTGTCAGATATCGCCATTTCCCCACCAGCAAGTCCCCCAGCTCCAACGGCCCGATGCGAGTGCGGATCAGCCGCCGCACCGGGTAGCCCAGGGCGGCGCACATCCGCCGGATGTGGCGCTTCTTGCCCTCGTGTAAGATAATGCGCAGCCAGGCCATGCCCCTGGGGGCCTCCTCCCAGCCGTGGATGCGGGCCTGCGGGCCCAACTGCTCCATTTTCTGGACAACATTGGCCCGCAGGGTCTCGTCATCCTGCTCCACACCCTGCCGCATTTTTCGCAGCGTTGCCTCCGTGGGTTCCCCCTCCACGAGAGCGAGGTACTCCTTTTGGTGCTCATGGCGGGGATGGGTGAGGCGGTGGGCCAGCTCCCCGTCGTTGGTGAGGAGCAGCAGCCCCTCGCTTCTGGCGTCCAGGCGGCCCGCCGCATAGAGTCGCTCTCCATCGGGAACCAGACCCAGTGCCGAAGGGCGGCCCCGGAAATCCAGGGTGTCGCTCAGGTAGCCCCGTGGCTTGTGGAGGAGGACGTAGACCTTCTCCTCCAAAGTGATGGCCTGACCGTCCACCTCGATGGTATCCCGGTCGGGATCCACCCTGGTGCCAGGTTGGGTTACTATCTGGCCATTGACCCGCACCCGTCCCTGCAAGATCAACCCCTCGCACTTCCGCCGCGAGGCGACCCCGGCGTGGGCCAGGACTTTTTGCAGGCGTTCCATTGGACAAACGACCCTGGTCTTGCGCCTCATCCGCTCATCCGCTCGCCATCCGTTGCCTCCCCCTCCAGCGGCGGCAGCTCGGCCAGGTCCTGCAGGCCAAAGTACTGCAAGAACTCAAAAGTGGTGCCGTAGATGATGGGGCGGCCAGCCTGGGGCAAGCGCCCCACCTCCTCGACCAGGCCCTTGCTGACCAGGGTGCGCAACACACTGTCACAATTGACGCCCCGTATGGCCTCGATCTGGGCGCGAGTGGCAGGCTGCTGGTAAGCGACGATGGCCAGGGTCTCCAACGCCGGAGCAGAGAGCCTGCTATTCAGCTCCAAATCGAGGAAGCGCTCGATGTGAGGGGCTGCCTCGGGAGCGGTGACCAGTTGCACCTGCCCTCCTTTGCACTGGAGACGCAACCCCCGCTGCTCGTACTCCTCACTCAATACTCGTAGCGCCTCCTCAACCTTCTCCTGATTGACGTCAATGGCGGCTGCCAAACGCCCAATGGGCACTGGCTCATCAGCCACGAAGAGCAGGCTTTCGACCAGGGACTTAACTTCCAACTAGACTTCCTCGTAGGCCGTCGGCGGCTCTGGGGGATAGGAGGTAGGCTTGGGGACTATCGGCTGCCCCACGGGGTAGGGGGCATGCTTGATGTTGACCCTGACCTTGCGCAGCTTCAGCCCCATCTGGTCCTCAATGGCCTCCCTGGTCACCTGGCAGACCTCCTCGGTCTTGGTCGGGACGCTAACTTCCGGGCTGGTCTCCAGGTCGAGCTCTACCTCGATGCCGCCCCTCCTGCCCCAGACGTTCGGCCTGACGGAGACAACGCCATCGAGCTGGCCGATGTTGCGCTCCAACCGACTGGCAACGGAATCCACGGCCAACTCCGCCTGGCCGCCGCTGATGCTCTGCACCCTGATGGCCCGGGGACGCCGCCGCCTGAGCTCGAGCCAGAGCAACACGGCGCAGATGACGCCCACCAATAGGGCCAAGACGACACCCATTACCAGCAAGATGGGCGGAGAGATCAGCGCCAGGTTCGCATCCAGGTTCCACAGCCACTGCTGCACGACCCTGATCGTCGGCCGAGGCACGACCAGCACCACGGTCATAACAATTATGGTCGCCAAGAGGAGCAAGACCCCCACCACGCGATTAAATGTGTTCATCACCAGACCTCCTTTTTCAATGTAGTTATGCATAAACCCACACATCACTCACAATTATACACCATCTCTTCTCATTCGTCCAGTGGTAATTACTTTAGTGTCATAGGGATTCAATTGTCATTCAGTGAATCTACAACCGCCTTCTGGACCACCAAGCGATGCCAGCCACCAGGCCCAACAGCGCCGTCAAGCTGATTGCAGTCCCAAGCTTGAAGGAGAGGGGATCATAAATGAATTCTACTCTATGCTGACCTGCCGGCAGGTACAACGCCCGGAAGAGAAGGTTCGCCCGATGGATGGGCATCTCCAGACCGTCGGTCAGCGCGTGCCAGCCAGGATAATAGGCATCGGTCAGGACCAGATAGCCCTCCGCAGCCAGATTAGCGGAAATCACGACGCGCTCTGGCTCATAAGACAGGACCTCTACCTGGCCTCCACCTGGTTGCCCGTTCATTGCCTCCCCGCCCGGCGCCAGGATGACCTCCTCCTCAGGTCGGAAGGAGAGGTCTTTCATGGCCGCAATGGCCGCTTCATCGTCCAGGACTCGCGCTCGATGAACGACGAAGGCCCGCGGCAGGCTGTCCAGATTCTCGTAGATCTTCACGTCGCCGCTGTGCACCAACCGCAAGCGCCCCCCGGTGGAAACAACCACGGGCACAAAAGTGTCTGTCCTATCGTCAATCAGGCTGAGACCCCGCAGGTGCAGCCGCCCAACCGGAGCAAGATACTCGATCAGAATCTGTCGTGGGATCAGGGCCTCGCCAAGCTCCAGGCGAGCCAGGTAGTCATTTCCCTGAAGGTTGCTGGGCCAGTGACGGCAGACCCTGGCCTGGTCATGCCGAGCCCCAGCATATTCGCCCTCCGCTGTCTCGATGCCAGCCCGCAGGAGATGGCCTTGGATCGCTCCCCGCTCGTCGGTGATCGTCACCTGAGCCACGGGCACCCCGTTGGGCAGATCATGCGCCCCCTCCAGGTGGGATACCAGGCCCAACGAGGTAGCGGCGAAGTCCGGCAGTTCCGTCACGTCCACCTGAGAAGCCACCCCAGGGCCTAGAACGGCCTCGTGACTCAGGTCGTAGTAGACGTCATCCACCCAGATATCATAAACCTTGTCTATGATAATGTACCTGACGCCAAGCAGGTTCAGAATCCGTGATGATGGTATCTCCTTCAACTGCTCCCGCAAGCGGCCATCGGGCGAAGGCTCGGACAGAAACAGGCGTTGTAGTTCGACGTAGCGCTTGAGGGGGAGCACTCCGCCGTCGTAGCCATCCACGCTGGGTATTTTGTAAACCAGGGGCAGGTTGGGAGCCATGATCTCCTTCAGCTTAGTGACCACCACGTAGTCGTAGATGGCGTGGGGAGTCAGTTGATCCTCGAAAATCTGCCGTATCTCTCCCAGGTCGCCGGGGTCGAAAGTCAGGCCTGAGATGCTGAGGACGCGATCCGTTGGCTGCCCAACAGCCAGGAGGTGAGCCGGGGCGGTGCGCAGAGAGGAGTAAGCTTCCGGGGCGGTGGGATGGTTGTAGGCCAGGCCGCGGCTGGCGGCGAAGAGTTCCCCGACGACGATCAGGGCGATCACCAGGCAACAAACTGGGCGTGCCACCTGAGCCTGCCCTGAGCAATATTGCGGATCCACCCTCCCCCTGCCCCTCCCTTCGAGGGAGGGGGGAGTCCCTACCCCCGACGGAAGCATCCGGCAGCACAACCACAGCAAGGCCGAGGCCAGTGAAGCCAGCACCAGCCAAGCCAAGAGCGTGGGCCGGGTGGGGAAGTCAAGGAAAGGGGAGAGGAGAAGCACGGGGGCGGCTAATATGCCGACGGCGATCAGCAGGCGACGACGAACCCAGGGCCAGAGCCTCCCCCCTTCCTCCCCCCCAAATTGGGGGGGAAAGAGGGGGGGCCAACCGACCATCTCTGCTTTGGCAGACAGGGGATAGCCTAGAAACTCCGCCCCCAGCCCCGCCAGCATGGCCCCGCCGAAGGTGTATAGATACAACCATCGAGCCGGCGCTCGGAAGAGGCCAAAGCCTGGCACCAGCTTGTACAGGACGAAGTAAACGGGATTGTAGCCACCCAGGCCCAGGAACAGGCCCAGGGCAGTCAGGAAGACGAGGAAAGGGCGAGCGGGATGGCGTCGCTGGAACAGGGCGCCGACCAGGGCCAGGGCCAGAGCAACGATGCCCAGATAGGCGACGTACTCGCTGAAGACCTCCTCGCCGCCGAAGGTCGGCAGCAGGGAAAGGAGCAACAAGCGCGGCTTGAGAGAGAAAGAGGCCGCCTCACGGTACGATAACCCGCCACTTCGCACCGAGAGCCGCGAGAGTTCCAGGGTCGGCAACAACTGCACCGCCGCCAGAGCCAGGCCGATGATTACAATCAAGAGGTAAACCAACAACCCGATTTTCGATTGCCGATTGCCGATTTTCGATTCAGAAATCGCCAATCGAAAATCGAAAATCGTTGCGTAGACCCCTAGAGCAAACAAGGAGATGTACGACGACTGCGTGTGGCCAGCCGTGAACTGGAGTCCCACCACCAAGCCGGCCAGCAAAACATGCCGCCACTCTGATTGTTCACTCCCTCCCCCTCGCAGGGGGAGGGTTGGGGTGGGGGTGGGATCCACCCTCCCCCTGCCCCTCCCTGGGAGGGAGGGGCGTATGCCTCGCCAGGGTTTTCCACAAGCCAAATCGAAGAGCAAGAACAGCAACGGCAGCCAGACGGAGCAGTTCAACTGATTGACGTGCTCCACCTGGGCACCGACGAAACCGCTGAAGGCGAAAACCACTGCCGCCAGCCAGGCCCCCCATCTTCCCAATCCCAGCGAGAGGCGAGCATAGAGGTAAGCAAAAAGGCCGGCCAGGAAGACGTGCAACACGATGGAATAGCTCACCATCCTGGGCACAGGCAGCCAGTACAGGGGAAAGTTCAGGGGATAAAAAAGTGCTGTCTGGGCATTGGCCAGAAACGGCACGCCCATGAAGAGATACGGATTCCACAGGGGCAGGCGGCCCTGGCGTATGATTTCAGCAGCGTAAGCCTTGTAGGGATAAAAATAGGTGAAGATGTCCAACCCCACCAGGATGAGATTGGTGAAGATGATCTTCCAGAAGAAGGCCAGTGTTAAGGCGAGCAAAGTGGCCAAAGCACAGAGGTCTCTAGCAACTCGAAACGTGAAACGTGAAACGTGAAACGTAAAATCTCTCACTTCCGAGCCTCGATGCGGTAAACAGTAAAGGAGATGCTGCCGTCACGTCGGTAAGTCCAATAGACACGGCGGAGCGTCAACCCTGCCTCGGCCAGAGCATCCTTTACCTCTGCGGTCAACTTCCCATTGGGGAAGACGATATAGCGCCAGGCGTTATCCACCTGGCTTGCATCCTCAGCCAGCTCCTCAGGCGAAGGATACCAGCGGAGAACCAGGGGGAAGTCGAACATGTAAAAGGAGTAATGCCAGCCCAGCCAATGATGATAGAGGATAGACCCAGCGGGCACACGATCTCGGAAATAGTCGGCTACGGCTTCGATGCCGTCGTAGGCCCCGTGATCTCCACCGATGGGGTATCCGCTCCGCGCCGCAACCAAGGCTGGCCCGGCTAATGTGGCTACCAACAAGACGACAGCCAAGAACGCTCGAAAGGATAGCAGTCGAAGCGATAGGAGATGGGTCAATGCCCCGCTCGCCAGCCATAAGACCCTAGCCAGCAGGATCAGCAAAAGAGGAACCAGGCCCAGGAGATAGCGATCCCAGACATTGAAGCTGAACACCCAATGGCCCAGCAGGAAAAGAGTGACGAAAGTCGACAAGACGACATCGAAGAAAGTCGCTGGCTCTCCCCCCCTTCCTCCCCCCCAATTTGGGGGGGAAAGAGGGGGGGCGAGATCGTAGAGGATGAGGCAAGGCAAGCCACCCGGCAACAGGATATTGAGCCCAGGTGAGGCGGTTATGTAGTGCAGGATCTCAGCCCAGTCTCCAAGTCGCTCAACCAACTGAGCCGGGTCTACCAGGGTCAGGCCGCCGTAGCTGATGAGGCTCTGCTCGAGATAGCTGGGCTGCAACCGCCAGCGCAGGGAATCCCACCAGGCCACGGGAGCCATCACGGCCAGGAAGCCCAGGGTGAAAAAGAGCCCCTCCCTCAACAGAGTGGAGGTGCGGAGGTGCAGGGGAGCAGAGGAGCAGGGGAGCAAGAAAGATGAGGTGAGGAAACGGGTGCCGATAATGATGATCAGAGGCGCAAAGAGAAGGCCCTGCTGCTTGGTGGCCGCCGCCAACCCCAGCATGAGCCCAGACCACCCTAAACTTCCGCTGGCCGCAAAACAGAGGGCGGCCAAAATCCAGGCCACCATCAGCGGATCGGTGAAGGCCGTGGGAGCAAAGAGGACATTGAAGGGCGAGAGCGCCATCAGGACTGCCGCCAGCAAAGCCACAGATCGTCCGTAGAGTCGAGAAGCCAAATAGTAGACAAGAGCGATACTGGCCACGCTGCCCACCTCGCCGGGCAGACGAGCGGCCACCTCCGAGGGGCCAAAGAGTTTGAAGCAGAGGGCCAGGGTATAGATGTAAAGGGGGGGTTTATCAACCGGGGAGTGGTTCAAGATCGGGTCGCGCCCGCTGGCTACTTGCAGGGCCCAGAAGCTGTAAAGGGCCTCATCCTGATGGAAGCGGTTCGCGCCGATAGGGGCAAGTCGAAAAGCTGCTCCTACGAGCACCAGCAACGCCAGGCTCAACACCGCCCAACGACGGCTAACCCAAACCATCACTCCCTTCATGAAACGATCAATCAACGAACCGATACTTGATCAACGTCCACAGCGCCGTGACGCCGTCCCGCCAGGTCAGCTTCTTGCCCTCGTGATATTCCCGCCCCTGGTAAGAGATGGGCACTTCGTGGATGCGGTAGCCTCTTTTCAGCAGCTTGGCCGTGATCTCAGGTTCAAACTCAAAGCGGCGCGAACGCAAAGGGATGGACTTGATAACCTCGGCCCTGAAGGCTTTGTAGCAGGTCTCCATGTCGCTCAAGGCGGTGCCGTAGAGGAGATTGGTTAGCAGCGTCAAAAACTTGTTGCCCAAGGCTTGCAAAAAGAACATGGTCTCCCTGAACACCAGGAAGCGTGAGCCGTAGACCACCTCGGCCTGACCTTCGAGAATGGGCTGGAGCAGTTTGGGGTAATCGCAGGGGTCGTATTCCAGGTCGGCGTCCTGGATGATGATGAAACTACCAGAGGCGTGCTCGAGCCCCGTGCGCACTGCGGCCCCCTTGCCCTTGTTGACCTGGTGATAGAAGACCTTGAGATCACCCTTTTTCTCCTCTTCTCTCAATACGTCCCGCGTGCCATCGGTGGAGCCATCGTCAACGACCACGATCTCCTTCTCCAGGTCAACGGCTCTGACCCTGGCCAGGATCTCCGCCAGGGTTTCTTGTTCGTTATAGACGGGCATGATCACCGACAGTAGAAGTTTATTCATAGCAAGAGCGCTCCGGTGGTTGGGATAACGTCAGGCGGTGAACTGAATTATAACTTGATTTAGAAAAGCTGTCAAAGCAACCTTGCCTTCGGATGGATTATGTGATATACTTGACCAAGCAATGAGGCAACGCGAGTAACAAGTCAACGAGGAACTAGGAAAGGAGAAAACCATGAAGCAAAAGTTCACGGTTCTGCGGCTCATCGGCACTATCTACAAGGTTTTGGCCTGGATCGTCCTGGTCATCGGCCTCCTGGCTGCCCTGGGGGTTCTGGCTGCTGGCATCTGGGGGGAAACGCAGGTGCTAAGGACACCCAGGATTTTTCCACGACCCTATACCCCTCTAATGGGGATCGCTGGGGGGATCTTCGGCGCCCTGGGGCTCGTGCTGGGGGCGGGCTTCTACTTCTTGCTTATCTACGCCCTCGGCGAAGCCATCTACCTGGCTCTGGCCATCGAGGAAAACACCAGGGCCACTGTCCAGTATTTGCGCAGGGAATTCACTGAAACACTCCCGCCTTCTGTTGAGGGGTAATCGGTAATCAGTGATCAGGGAATCGGGGGAGCTGATTCCTGATCCCTGATTTACTGATCCCTGATCACTGACTCATAACGTCTCCAGGTAGCGATTGATCTCCCAATCAGTCACCTGGATGCGGTACTCGTCCCACTCGGCCTTCTTGGCCCGCACAAAGGCCTGATAGGCGTGCTCTCCTAATGCCTGTTGTAAGACCTCGTCTTTCTCCAGTTCATCAATCGCCTCTTTCAGAGTACCTGGCAAAGTGGCGATGTCAAGCTCTCGCAGCCTGGCATCGTCGAAATCGTATACGTTCTCCTCTACTGGGGGAGGTGGTTCTAGCTCTCGCTCGATGCCATCCAGGCCCGCCCACAGCATGGCGGCGAAGGCCAGGTAAGGGTTGCAGCCAGGGTCGGGGCAACGTAGCTCCAGGCGAGTGGACTGCTCGCGGCCAGGCGAGTATCTTGGAATGCGGATCAGGGCTGAGCGGTTGATCTGCCCCCAGCAGACGTAGACCGGAGCCTCGTAGCCGGGTGTCAGGCGCTTGTAAGAGTTGACAGTAGGAGCTACGATGGCGGCCAGGGCTCGGGCATGCTCTATCTGGCCGGCCATGAACGCATAAGCCGTCCTGGAGAGCTTGTACTTATCGCTGGGGTCAAAGAAGGCGTTTTCCCCATCGGACGTGTTGTACAGGCTCTGATGGGTGTGCATGCCCGAACCGTTGATGCCGAAGATGGGCTTGGGCATGAAGGTGGCATACAGACCGAAGGTCTGCGAAACGGCTTTAACAGTGTAGCGCAGGGTCATGACGTTATCGGCGCTGGTCAGGGCATCGGCATAGCGAATGTCAATCTCGTGCTGGCCCGTCGCCACCTCGTGATGCTCCATCTCCACTTCCATCCCCACGCTTTCCAAGGCCAGGGTGATGTCCCCCCGCACCTGAGAAGCCAGGTCCCGAGGCGAGAAATCGAAGTAGCTGCCCACATCGTGGGGAACGGGCCGGATGTGGGGTTCGGCGTCCATCTTGAACAGGAAGAACTCCAACTCGGGACCTGTGTTATAGAGATAGCCCCTGTCCATCGCCGCCCCAATGGCCCGTTTGAGGATGTGACGAGGGTCACCTTCGAAAGGCTCACCATCGGGCCGATGGACGTCGCAGATGATGCGGGCTACTTTTCTGGTCTGGGGTTCCCAGGGGAGAAGGCGATAGGTGTTGACATCGGGCATCAGAACCATATCGCTCTCGTAGATGCGGGCAAAGCCCTCGATGGAGGAGCCGTCGAACCAGACCCCCTTCTCCATGATCTCCTCCAGGCGACCTGCCGGGATAGTGACATTCTTGATCGTGCCCAGGATGTCAGTGAACTGCAGACTCACAAACTTCACACCGTCGGCTTTGACCCTCTCCAGAAGCTCCTGCTTATCCATTTGTTTGTATCCCCCTTTCTTAACTAAAAGAGGCCACCTCAATGAGGCAGCCTCGGCTCATTGCTGTTTATTGACATTGTCCCGGCAGATCTCAAAGTTCAAATGCCCCCCTGCTCCTCTGCTCCCTTGCTCCATATCGGTATCGGATCCCTCTTGTGCTGAGAGGCAGCCATCATGGCCCTCACGCGGGCCAAAGCCTCCTGATTGCACTCAGCGGTATTACCGGACTCGATAGCTATGAGAACCCTGTCCAATTCCTCGTAGGTGATGCCCATCTCCCCCTCGTCCGTCTGCCCTTCCCACAGGCCCGCGCTGGGGGGCTTGGCGATGACCTCCTCAGGGATGCCCAGCTCGCGGGCTAGCTCCCGCACCTGCGTCTTAAGCAGGTCACCCAGGGGCAAGATGTCAACGCCGCCGTCGCCAAACTTCGTGAAATAACCAGCTTTGAGTTCACTCTTATTCCCCGCGCCAGCAACCAGGTAATTGCGGCTGTTGGCGAAGTAGTACCACACGGCCATCCGCAGACGGGCTTTCAGATTGCCAGCCGCCACCCTGTCCCCAGGGGGCAGAGCCTCCAGAAGGCGGTCGAAGACAGGGGTCAAGTCCACGTACTCGGTCTGGATGTCGAACTCGGCAGCCAGGCGTCGGGCGTGCTCGACGTCGGTCGGGTCGCTGTGGCAAGGCATGATCAACCCCAACACCCCATCGCCCAACCCCTTTTTGGCCAGGACAGCCACCACCGCCGAATCAACCCCGCCGCTGATCCCCAACACCACGCCCTCGGCTCCTGCCTCCTCGACCTTTTCCCCGATCCAAGTGCTGATTCGTTCAGAGGTTTTCATCGTCCCCTCGCTGGTTATTGGCTATTAGATATTGGCTATTGATGCTTGGTGAGCCAAAATGATCGCTTCCGCAACCTCCTTCATGGGCTTACGGGTGTTCATGCTCATCTTCTGGATCTTGCGGAAGGCCTCGGCCTCGGTTACGCCCTGGGTATCCATCAAGATGCCTTTGGCCCGATCCACCAGCTTCCTGGTCTCTAAGGCCAGCTTGAGGTCGCCCACCTCTTTTTCCAGGGCACGGAACTCGGCAAAGCGGGCCACTGCCACCTCGATAGCTGGCGCCAAGTCGGACTCCCGGAAGGGCTTCACGATGTAGCCTACCACTCCTGCCTCCTTGGCCCGCTCGATGAGCTCTTGTTGGCTGTAGGCGGTTAGCAGCAAGACAGGGGCGATCCTCTCCTCGGTCAGGATTTTGGCGGCGTCAATGCCATCCATGTCTGGCATCTTGATGTCCATGATCACCACGTCAGGCCTCAGTTCCCGAGCCAGATTCACCGCACTGCGGCCATCCCCCACCTCGCCGATGACCAGATAACCCAGGCTAGTCAACATCTCCCTGAGGTCCATGCGGATGATGGATTCATCGTCGGCAATGATCACTCTAGTTCGCTCCAAGGTCCCTCACCTCCTAACGTTTGTTTGGGGAAGGTAACGATGGCCGACACCCCGTCCCCTTCCCTCAGCTCGAATTGCCCCTTGAGATCGTCCCGCACCAAAGTCTGGACGATCTGCAGGCCCAGGCTGTCGGCCTGTTCCAGACTGAAATCGTCCGGCAAACCCTGCCCGTCGTCCACCACGGCGATGGTCACCTGGTCGCCATCGTCCTGGAAGCTGACCGAGATGGTGCCACCAGGCTTGCGTTCGTATCCATGCTCCACCGCATTCTGCAATAGCTCGTTGATGACCAGAGCGCAAGTCGTCGCCTGTTGAGCAGGCAGATAAATGCCAGGCCCGCGTAAGGTCAGGCGGATCCGCTTATCCGGAAGCAAAATCCCCTGCTGGGTGTGTTTGATGATGCGCTGGCTCACCTCTTTGATGTTAATGAACCTCGCTTCCTGCTGCGAGAGGAACTCGTGCACCACAGCCACGCTGAGGATGCGTCTCACGCTGTCGTCCAGGGATCGCCTCACCTCATCGGACTCGCTGCGCCTGCCCTGCATACGCAGCAGAGAGGCGATGACCTGCAAGTTGTTCTTCACCCGGTGATGAATCTCACGGATCATGGCCGACTTGACCTTGAGCTCTCGCTCCTTACGCCGTGCCTCGGTCTCGTCGTGCACCGTTAACAGCACCCCATCCAGGCGGGGTTTGGGCAGAGGCAAACCCAGGAAACGGCGCAAACCCAGCACCTCTCCGCTGGAGGTCAGAGGAATAGCCTTCTTGATCCAGTCGCGATGTCCTTCCTTGGTCTCCTCTTCGAGGCAACGCTTCTCCCGCAAAGCCCTGACCACCAGGACCGCGTCCTCGGTCTCCAACTCAGAGGTGCGTTTCCCCACCAGGCTATCCAGGTGGCCCACCCGGCGATAGAGATTGGTAGCGATGCCACTGGCGTAGCGGATCCATCCCTGATTATCCACGACCATGATGCCGTCGTGCTCGCCGAAGGGAGAAAGCTGTCCACCCCCCTCTATCTCCCCCCGCAGCAGCATCTCCTGTAGTTGTTTCAAGGCCTGCTGGAAGACCTTACTCCGCCGGCGATGCCGCTCGTGCTCGATGAGGTTGGTCTCGATGCTCAGAGCACCCAACACCTTCCCTTCCTCGTTGCGGATGGGGCGAACCTCCTGCTGCACCGGAGCCCCATCGGGGATCAGCGTTCTGTTTCCCTGCAACGAGCGTCCCCGATCCAGGGCCTGGAGAACAAGGGGTTCTTCCGCCGCCGTTATCGTCCGCCCGATGATGGGCTTCGGATGAATCGGAGCAATGGAGTGAGGCTTAGCCTGAGCCACTACTGCCGCGCGGTTGGGGGAGATCAGACAATAAATCAACAAGTCGCCACGGCTGACATCGGCCACGATGGGCATATCGTTTTCGATTTTTTGTAGAAATGCGATGTCCTCCTCGGTCAGGTCACCGCATTTATAGACCACGTCGTCCATATCTAGCTCGACCTTAAGCTAATACGAACAATGGCCGACAGCGTGGAGGCCATCGGCCATTCAACCTGATGGCTAGTAGCCTAAAGAAGGCTGTTGCCATATCCTTATGGTCGGGGCGGCCGGATTTGAACCGGCGACCACTTGAACCCCATTCAAGTGCGCTACCTGGCTGCGCTACGCCCCGCCAGTCTAATTATAGCAAATACCTATGAATTTGGCAAATCAACTCAACGAGTTTATGACCTCCTGGGCATAGCTTCGCACCTGGTCTGCGGTGGACATGTTGAGCGCCTCGGCAGCCATTTCTCGCGCCTTATCGAGTGTGATCGCCGCCATCAGCGCCTTGGCTCTGGGAATGGCCGCCGCGCTCATGCTGAACTCGTCCAGCCCCAGGCCCAACAGGATGGGGATGGCCTCGGGCTGGCCAGCCATCTCCCCACACATGCCCACCCACTTGCCAGCCGCGTGAGCGGCCTCGATCACCCGCTTGATCAACCGCAAAACGGCCGGGTGCAACGGCTGATAAAGATAAGCGACCTTCTCGTTGGTGCGGTCGCAGGCCATGGTGTACTGGATCAAGTCGTTGGTGCCGATACTGAAGAAGTCCACCTCTTGGGCCAGTACGTCGGCCGCCAAGGCCGCCGCCGGCACTTCCACCATGATGCCCACCTCAACCCCGGAAGCAAAAGGAACTCCCTCGGCTTCCAATTCGGCCCTGACCTCGGCCAGGACGTCCCTGGCCCGACGCACCTCCCCCACGTCGGCGATCATGGGGAACATGATCTTGACGTTGCGGTCGTGGCCCGCCCGGAGGATGGCCCTGAGCTGCGTTCGGAAGAGATCAACCTGATCCAGGGAAAGCCGGATAGCCCGCCATCCCAGGAAAGGGTTGAGCTCATCGCCGATGTCGAGATAAGGCAACTGCTTGTCGCCCCCGATGTCAAAAGTGCGGACGATGAGGGGACGCTTCCCCATCAGGTCGGCGATGGCGCGATAGGCAGCGTACTGCTCCTCCTCGCCAGGCATGGTGGCGCGATCCAGGTAGAGGAACTCAGTGCGCAGCAGCCCCACCCCCTCGGCCCCGTACTCCAGGGCTATCCTGGCCGAATTCACGTCGCCGATGTTGGCCACTACCTCCACCCGCTGCCCGTCAAGGGTCTGAGCGGGGCGTTGAGCGGCGCGCCTGGCGGCCACCTCCTGGGCCAGCAACGCCTCCTGGCGGGCGCGGTAATCAGCCAGGGTGCTCTCATCCGGGTTGACGATCACCAGGCCCTGGTCACCATCAATGATCAAGGGTGTCCCGTCGGGAATGCTCAACGCGCCCTCCCCCAGACCGACCACCGCCGGCAGGCCCAGGCTGCGGGCCAGGATGGCGGTGTGGGAGGTTTCGCCGCCAATGGCGGTGCAAAAGCCCAGGGCACGCTCTTTGTCCATTTGGGCGGTGTCGGAGGGGGTGAGGTCGTGAGCCACTACCACCACCGGCTTCGGCAGCTCGACCAGGGAGGTCTCACCCATGCCCAGCAAGATGCGCAGCACCCGCCGGCCCACGTCCTCGACGTCGGCCGCTCGCTGACGGAAGATCTCCCCCTCCATGCCCCGCAGGAGCTCGGCGTAGCCTGCCACCGCATCGGCCAGAGCTGCCTCAGCGTTACTCCTCTCTCCCTCGATCTGCCCCCGCACCCGATCCAGCAGGGCGGGGTCCTCCAGGAACAACTGGTGAGCGGTGAAGATCTCCGCCTCGGCCTTGCCCACCTCGGCGGCGGCCTGGGAGCGGATGGCGCCGATCTCGGCCTTGGCCTGCTCGACTGCCTGGGTGAAGTGGGACCACTCGGCCGCCGGGTCATCCACCGTCCGGCGCTCGACAGTCAAGACCTCCGGGCGGTAGATGTACGCTGGCCCAACGGCGATGCCGGTCGAAGCGGTGATGCCAGTCAGGGTGCAAGGGAGCAGAGGAGCAGAGGAGCAAGGGGGCAAAGGAGCCAGGGGAGCGAGGGGACGGGGAGGCAAGATAGCAGGGGACGCGGGAGCCACCGTTGGAATTGGGACCCCCTCCATTTCTCCGAATCCACTCTCCACCAACTGGCCGATGGTCGCCAGGGCCTCGTCTGCGTCAGGCCCCTCGGCGGCGACGGCGATCTGGTGGTTCAGTTGGGCGCCGATGCTCAGCACGCCGAACATGCTCTTGGCATCAACGGCAGCGGTGTCTCGGGTCAGATTGCGCACCGTGATGGCCGACTGGAAGCGGCCAGCGGTCTGAACGAACAGGGCGGCGGGCCGGGCGTGCAGCCCGACCTCGTTGACGATGTTGAGGGTGATCTCGTTGGATGGAGGCCCTTCGACCAGCTCAGGACGTGGCACCGCCTCGGTGAGGGGGGTGGCTCCGGCGACCTTGGGTGTGCGCACCACGGCGCGAGCTGCGGCGTCAACCTCGGCCAGGGACTTGCCGATAGAGGCCTCCACCGTGGCGGCGATAGCCCCCTCCACCAGCGGCGCTTCGCTCAGCAGCACCATGGACTGCTGGTCGGGCGGCAACATCCCGACGGCCATCTCGGTGCTCATCACCGCGCTTCCCAGGTCCATCAGCACCAGCACCCCGGCCGGTTGGTAGACGGCTTCGATGGCCTCCAGGATGCGCTCCAGGTTGGTGCCGATGGTCGCATCGTCCAGGCCGCCAGCGGCGGCGATGGCCACCCGCCCCTGCCCCATCTACTCGGCCAGGTCTCTCACGCCTTCGGCCAGTTTCGCACTGTGGGCGACGATGACGATTCCTACCACAATCCCTCCTGGCTCGTCTCGATGGCCGCTACCAGCTCGCGGCAGAAGGCGGGGATGTCCGCCACCACCCGCCCCCAAACCAGGTTGCCCTCCCTGAAGGCCGCCTCATCCACCCACTCTGCCCCGGCGTTGATCAGGTCATCTTTGATGCCGGTGGAGCCCGTCGCCCTGCGCCCGCGGACGATGCCCGCCGAGATGGGCACCAGGCCGCCGTGACAGATGACGCCGATGATCTTGCCTCGCTCGTGCATCCCCCGCACCAGTTCGAGCACCGAGTCGTAACGGCGCAGCTTGTCCGGCGCCCACCCGCCGGGAACGACCAGGGCGTCGAAGTCTCGCGGCGTGACCTGGTCGGCGGTTACGTCGGGGATAGCCTCCAGGCAATGCTTGCCCGTGAACCTGGGCTGGCTGCCCGTGCCCACCACCGTCACCTCGGCTCCCTCCTCCTGCAGGCGCATCACAGGCACCCAGAACTCCAGGTCCTCGAAGCCATCCTCCACCAGAATAGCCACTTTCTTGCCTTTTAGTCTCATTCTGTCAACTCCTTTCTTTATACGTGAAACGTCGTGACTACTCAGGCTGTCATTGCGAGCAAAGCGAAGCAATCCCCGTGCCACAAAGAGGAGATTGCTTCGTCGCAAAAAAACGCTCCTCGCAATGACACGGGCTGAGCAATTACGAAACGTCAAACGTAAAACGTGATTGGCAGGCGGGACAGCCAATCACCTCCACGGGTGGTGCATCCGACCGCTCGCCCCGACCCACGTAGCCCACCGCCCCACAGCGGCAGGCGTACCAGCCCTCGCTCACCTCAGCGAAGGGGACACCAGGACGGGTGAGGTCAATGCTCTCCATCCCGCTTTTCCAGCGGGCGTTGGTCAGCAACCGCCGGCAGCCAGCGGCCCGCAGTTTGTCCTCGTATCGCCCAAAGTGCTGGCAATGGCGCATGAGAAGCACGGCTACAGTGATGTCATTGGGAAAAGAGATGTCCAGAGCGTTGGCGCAGACGACCAGCAAGTTGCGTGGCAGGTCAAAGCCGATGGCCTGCAGGGCCGCGCCGACCAGGAGAGGATTGACCTCCACGGCGTAAACCCTTCGGGCCCGCTCCGCCAGTCGCAGGGCCAGACGCAGGTCGCCGGCGCCGATCTCCATGACGACATCGTCTTCGCCGATGTTTTGCAAGACCTGGTCGTATGTCTCTGCGTCGTAGGGGCTGAACCAGCCCTCCCAGTCCGTCAGCTCGTGACGGGCAGCGAAGGCATCGAGCCCCTCTTGGAATTGGGGCCGCTTCCCCTCCATGCCAGCTTCCATTTGTGCTTCATCATGCGACGGGATCACTTCTTCCTGACATTATACCCGAATAAGCCGCAAATTGCAATCGGCGATCCGGCTATCCCCGGCTCGCTCCACGCCCAATTCTTCACCTTACCTCCACGAAACATAAAGGCTGGGAGTGTTTACTATTCACCCCCAGCCTTAACCCTTGGTGATCCCCTTATCGGGTTTTGGTAAAGATGGCCGCACGTTAGCACGAGAAGCGACGGCCAGCCGATCATTCATCCTTCCGCTTCTTCAGGATCCGCCACCCGGATCGGTGCATCATGGCGGCCCAGAATCCGATCCAGGCCAACGGGAAGATAATCACGCTGGGCCATCGGCCCATCCTGTAGAACATGAACTCGCTAGCGATTAGGGGCAAGAGGAAAATCAAGATCCAACCCCAGAGCGGAATCCGATCAAATGAGCGAATTCGCACCTCCTGATCCTTGGCGCTGGGCGCGGCTTGTTGACCCTGCTTGGAAGGCCGCTTCTTATCGCGTCGTTTCTTGCTTTTGGCCATTGATTCATCCTGACACGGTGAAAGCCCCCCCTCTTTCCCCCCCAACCCTTCGACAGGGCTCAGGGCAGGCTTTTGGGGGGATGGTGGGCCGAGGCGGGGATCTCTATCCCGTGGGCAGTGGCTCCAGATGGGTGCGGCAGGGCACATCAATCCCCATCCTGGCGCAGACCAGATCAACCACCTTTTCGGCCATTAAGCGGGAGGTGGTCAGCTTGCCGCCGGTGATGGTGACGAAGCCGCCCACGCCATCCAATTGCTCGTGGTCGAGAACGTAGAACGCCCGGCTGACTTCTCTTCCTTCCTCCGCTTCCTCCTCCGCCTCTACCGGAGGCTCGTACAGAGGACGGACGGCAACAAAGCAACGTTGCAGGCGCATGTCCTCGATCATGGGCACCATCTTGATGCCTTCATCCAGCATCAGGTCCACTTCCCATTCCTCGATGGAGAACTCGTCAGGGTCCTCGATATTCACGGAGGTAGTGCCCAGCACGATGGTGGTGCCCACGGGGACGATGATGTCGCCATCGGTGGGCTTGCGGCAGCGGTTAATGACCCGCTTCACAGGGCGGCTATCCAGGACGACCATGGTGCCTTTATTAGGGACCATCGGGACTTCAATGCCGGCCAGTCTGGCGGTCTTACCCGCCCAGGGGCCGGTGGCGCTAACCACGTAATCGGCGTGGACGATGTACTCGTCGCCAGTGCTCTGGTCTACCGCTTTGATGCCGACCACCCGGTCGCCCTGGCGCAGGATCTCCACCACAGGGGTGTAGAGGAAGGTGCGCGCGCCGTACTCCTTGGCCGAAGCCACAGCGCCCGTGCACAGGTCCCAGCCATCAATGCTGGCGTCGGGCACTGTGACCGCATGTCGGACCTGGGGCGAGAGGGCTGGCTCCAGGCGGCGGGCCTCGTCGCCGGAGAGCAGCTCGGTTGGGATGCCCACCTCAGCGCAGCCCTTCAGGAAAATGGGCAGAAATGCTTCGTCGTCGTCATCGAGCGTGACGAAGAAGCCACCTGTGTCCTCAATCGCTTGCGGGGCGATGCGACGCAGGATGTCGTTCTCTTCGATGCACTCCACGGCGGCGGGCTTGTCTTTCACCGCGTAGCGACCGCCGCTGTGCAGCAGGCCGTGGAAATTGCCACTTGTACCTTCGGAGAGGTTGCCTCGCTCGAACAACATGGCTTTCAAGCCCCGCATCGTCAGGTCGCGCAACACGGCCGTGCCGGTCGCCCCCCCACCGATCACCACCACTTGTGTCTCTAGTTTCATCGTTTTCCTCCTGTCTTTTGTTCAATCGCCCACCAACTACTCTGCTGTGGAGGGGTGTCCTCGCCCTGACTTTGTGGCGGGGACGCCCCTTGGCAGCAGGTTCGGTTTCGTTCAATCGCCCACCAACTCGCGGCAGGCTCGGATCAGCGCCGGGATGACCTGTCGCCAGTCATCCACCACGCCCAGGTGGGCCACCTTAAAGATGGGCGCGTCCTCGTCCTTGTTGATGGCCACGATGGTCCTGGCCGCAGAGATGCCTGCCATGTGTTGGGGAGCGCCGGAGATGCCTATGGCGATGTACAGACTGGGGCTCAGGATCTTCCCCGTCTGGCCGATGAGCTTGGCGTGGGGCACCCATCCCGAATCCGCAGGGGGGCGCGAGGAGCCCACAGCGCCTCGCAAAATCTCCGCCAGGGTCTCCAGCTCAGAGAATGACTCCGGCCCTCCCATGCCTCTTCCCCCACCGATGACGATCTCGGCCTCGTCCAGGCTGATCCCCTCGACCTCCTCTCGCACCTCCTCCACCAGCGACACCTGAGCCAGCGCAGGTTCCAGTTCAACCTGCAAAGCCTGTACCTTCCCCTGGCGCGAGGTATCCTCCGGCAAAGGCTCAAACGCCCGCTGGCGGAAGGTCGCTATCTGCAGCGGGCCTTTGGCCACCATATAGGCCATGGCCTTGCCGCCGTACACCGGGCGAAGCCAGCGGATGCACCCGCCCCCCCTCTCTCCCCCCAAACTTTGCCCCCCCTCTTTCCCCCCCAACTTTGGGGGGGATGAGGGGGGGGGCTCTACTTCAAACCCCACGCAATCGGTGACGATCCCAACCCCCAGCCGGTAGGCGAGTCTGGGGGCGACTTCCCCCCCCACCGTGTCGGCTGGGAAGAGAATCACAGCGGGAGATACCTGCTCGATAGCTGTCTCCAGCACCGCCAGTATAAGCTCTGTCTTATAGCTTTGCAACTCGGGGCTGCTGGCGACCAGGACCTCATCAGCCCCGTGGTGGATCAGCGTCTCAGCGTAGCTTGCCGCATCTGGCCCCAGAAGCGCGACCTGGACGATCCCATCTCCCAGTTCTTCCCGCAACTGCTCAGCCGCCGCCACCAGCTCCAGAGCTGAGCGAGGAAGCCCCTCAGCCGAAGCTAAAGAAAATGCCAATATCCCTGTCATCCTACCCCCTCATTAAATGAGCGTCAGTTCCCTGAGCCGTAGAGCCAGGTTCTCCCCCTTCTCCTGGCCGGATTCGCCCTCAACGAATTCGCATCGCACCTCTCGCTTGGGGACAAATAGCTCCTGCAGCTCGATTTTGGCCGCCTCTGGCTCGACGTCTATCCCTATCTCCTCAGCCGTCCAGACAGGGACCGGTGTCCTTACCGCCTTCCTGATCGCCCTGACGGTGGGCAGGCGCGGCACATTGCTTTCATCGTTGGTGACAGTAGCCACGAAAGGTAACGGGGCTTCCAGGATCTCATACCCGTTCTCCACTGGTCGTCTCAGGTGTGCTCTGTCGCTGTCGGACTCAATGTTGGCCACCAAAGCGATACAGGGCAGGCCGAGCTCTTCCGCCAGGAACGGCCCGGTGACACCCAGCTCTACGTCCCCTGCCTGCCTGCCGCACAGCACGGCATCGAACTGGCCGAGCTTTTGCAGGGCTGCGGCCAGGATGCGAGTTTTGGCAAAGGAGTCGGCGTCAGAGAAGGCGGGATCGGAGAGGAGGATCGCTTCGTCCGCGCCCAGGGCCAGGGCTGTGTGCAAGGCTTCGACCGCTTCCTCTCCAGCGATGGTCAAAGCGGTAACCTTTCCGTCCGTTTTTTCCTTGACCTGCACGGCCACCTCGAGGGCGTTCTCGTCAAAGGTGCTGATAACCAGGGCGTGCTTCCCTCGAATTTGCTCTTTACGGACCGGATCGATCTGGAACTCGCCAGGGGCGATTTCTGGGTCAATGATCTGCTTCAGGCAAACGACGATGTGCATTTTACCTCTCCATAACCTTTCGATCAGGTCGGGTAAGGGCAGGCCTTACTCCTACCTGATGCCTCGCACTGTATCCCTCCGTCTGGTCAACAAACGAACCTCCTCCACCGTTCCTTTTTTCTCGTCAGCGAGCTTGAGGTAGGTTGTGACCGTGGCCGCTTCCGGGACATGGGTCAGAAAATCAACAGCCACCATGCCAGCCATCAACTCCGAACGATAAGGACCTTCCCAGTCAGTCAAACCGTCTTCCAACTCGTACTTGATCCAGAATTCTTGTCTCATTTGGACTACCCTGGCACCAGAGAAGCTAAGAAGGGAAGGCCCCTGGTGGAGGCCTTCCCTTTTTCTCAGCGATCATCACCCGGCTCAGGATGCTCGGCCTTTTGGGCCAAGATGCAGGGCTGGGTTGCAGACGGCAGACCGAGGCCAGGAACTGCCACTTGATCTAAACCCACCCGATGGAGTGGGCTCGCGGTCAAAGCCGGGGTCGTCGGTTAGCTGCCTTTCTCGACCCAGTCGCGGGTGCGAGCGACAGCTTTTGTCCAGCCTTTGTAGCCCTCGGCTCGCTGCCCGTCGCTCCACTGGGGCTTGAAGACCCGATCAATGCCCCAGTTGGCCCGCAGGTCCTCCAGGTTCTCCCAGAGGCCAGTGGCCAGGCCAGCCATGTAGGAGGCACCCAGAGTGGTGGTCTCTTCCACCGTGGGCCGCACCACTTCCACGCCCAGGATGTCGGCCTGGAGCTGCATCAGGTAGTTGTTCTTCACCGCCCCACCGTCCACCTTGAGCGCGGTGAGCTCCACGCCGGAGTCCTTCTTCATGGCCTCCAGAACGTCCTTGGTCTGGTAGCAGATGGACTCCAGGGTGGCATGCACCAGGTGTTCCTTGCGGACGTAGCGGGTCAGACCGACGATGGCGCCGCGGGCGTACATGTCCCAATAAGGGGCGAAGAGCCCGGAGAAAGCAGGCACGAAGTAGATGCCGCCGGCATCCCCCACCTCCTCGGCAATCGGCTCCGTCTGCGCGGCGTTCTCGATTATTTGCAGGTTGTCCCGCAGCCACTGGATGGCCGCCCCGGTGATGGCGATGGAGCCCTCCAGGGCATAGATGCATTTGCCCTCCTCCACACCGTAGGCCGCCGTGGTCAGCAGCCCGCTCGGCGAGGGGACGATCTCGCTGCCGGTGTTGAGCAGCATGAAGCAACCGGTGCCGTAGGTGTTCTTGGCCTCGCCCACGCCGAAGCTGGTCTGGCCCACCAATGCGCCCTGCTGGTCGCCCAGGTCGCCGCAGACCGGTATCTCCGCCCCAAGGGGTCCGCTCTTGGGGGTATAGCCCCAGATCTTCTTGTCACTGGAGGGCCTGACCTCCGGCAGCATCTGGCGCGGGATGCCCAGATAGTCGAGGATCTTCTGGTCCCAGTCCAGGGTCTTGAGGTTCATGAGCATGGTGCGGGAGCCGTTGCTGTAATCGGTGACGTGCGCCCCGCCGTCCGGGCCGCCGGTCAGCCACCAGATCTCCCAGGTATCAATGTTGCCGAAGAGCGCCTGGCCCTTCTCGGCCTTCTCCCGCACGCCAGGGACGTTGTCCAGGATCCACTTGATCTTGGGCCCGGAGAAGTAGGTGGCGCTGACCAGGCCAGTGCTCTCCTTGACGTAGGGCTCCATGCCGTCGTCAATGAGCTTCTGGCAGATGTCGCGGGTGCGGGTGCACTGCCAGACGATGGCGTTGTAGTAGGGCTTGCCCGTCTTGGGGTCCCAGACGATGGTCGTCTCCCGCTGGTTGGTCACCCCGATGCCGGCGATCTCCTTGGGATCAACGCCGCTCTTGTTCAAGGTGTCCTTGATCACCTTCTGGGTCTTCTTCCAGATCTCCATCGGGTCGTGCTCCACCCAACCAGGCTGAGGGTAGATCTGCTCGTGCTCCTCGTACGTCCAGGGCAGTGGCTCGCCCTTCTGGGTGAAGATCATGAACCTGGTCCCAGTGGTTCCCTGGTCTACTGCCGCTGCGTATTTCTTTGCCATGGTATTTCCTCCTTAATGTTTGTGATATTTGGGTTACGAAATGATTCGGTCCTGCACTTTTCCCGTTTATCACCCCCTCTCAAAGTCCCTAACGCAAAAACCCACGATTGTCTGTATAGCCACGTGGAGGACAACTCGGACGCGCTAGGCTGATGTGTTGGCCTCAATGGTCTCCGTCAACGTCTTCAGGATCAAGTAGGAAGAGGTTGCCCCTGGGTCCTGGTGGCCGATGCTACGCTCTCCCACGTAGCTGGCGCGACCCTTCCTGGCCAGCATAGGAATGGTAGCCTTCATCCCCTCTTGAGCAGCATCCGTCATCAGGTGGAGGGCTTCTACCGTATCCTTGCCATTGGCGACGGCCTCCTTGAGAGCCTCCAGGGCGGGGTAGAGGGCATCCACCATGGTTTTGTCTTCCAGGTTGGTTTTCCCTATCTTGATCACCCCTTTTAAGCCGGCGTCAAGGAAGGCGACCAGGTCATCATCGGAGAGTTCCTCCTTGCCCGCCACAGCCTTCCCCGCATCCATGAGGAGGGTGCCATATAGCGGGCCTCCGGCCCCACCGACACTGGTGACGAGGGCCATCCCCGCCGTCTTGAGAATGGTGCCGATGTCCTTATCCTCCACACCAGGCAGCTTGCTCGTCACCTTCTTGAACCCTCGATCCATGTTGATGCCGTGATCGGCATCGCCGATGGGTGAGTCCAACTCGGTGAGATACTGCCTGTTCTCCTCGAGCACCGCAGCCGTCGCCTCAAGCCACTTCAGGACTTGACTCTTAGTTACCATGTTTGAAGAGCATTTCCTCCCTCAAATAGCAAGTAAGCAGGTAACAAGTAGCAGATGGTTACTGCCTGCCACTTGCCACTTGCTACTTGCCACTTGCTACTTGCCACTTGCCTACATCCCCCAGCGCATGCCAATGGTCTTGACCGGAGCGTCCCAAAGCTTGAGCAACTCATCGTCCATCTTGAGCAGGGTGATGGAGCAGCCCTGCATCTCCAGGGAGGTGATGTACGCGCCGATGAGATTGCGGACGATCTTCAGCCCCTTCTTCTCGCAGATTTCGTGCAGCTTGCGATAGATGATGGGGAACTCGATGGCTGCGGTGCCGCCCATGTTGTTGACGAAGGCCAGCACCTGATCGCCTGCCTTGAACGGCGGATCTACCAGCTCGACCTCGACCCAGTCGCCCTGGCCCTCGTCCCACTCGCGGACGATTCTGGTGTAGGCCGGGTCCTCGATGACGCCCAGGGCCAGCATCTCGGTGATCTCGTCGGCGGTCTTGAGCTTCATGCGTGTCCGGCCCGGCTCGCCGTGGATGCCGATGCCGATCTCCATCTCGTCCTCGGGCAGATCGAAGGTGGGCTTGCCGGCCATAGGCACCGTGCAGGAGGTGAGGGCCATGCCCATGCTGCGGCCGTTGATGTTGACCTTGCGGCACAGGTCGGCTACCTTCTCCAGACTGTAGCCCTTCTCCGCCGCCGCGCCGCAGATCTTCTCCGCCAGCACCGTGGTGCCCACGCCGCGCCGCCCTGCGGTCCACAGGCTGTCTTTCACCGCTGTGTCGTCGTCTATCAGGATGCTCAACACCTTGATGCCCTCGTCGCGGGCCATGTCGGCGGCCATCTCGAAGTTCATCACGTCGCCGGTGTAGTTCTTCACGATGTGCAACACCCCTGCGCCGCCATCAACCATCATAGTAGCTTCCAACATCTGGTCCGGCGTAGGCGAGGTGAACACCTGGCCGGGGCAGGCGGCACTCAGCATCCCCACGCCCACCAGCCCACCGTGCATGGGCTCGTGGCCGCTGCCGCCGCCAGAGACGATGGCCACCTGGCCCCTGACCGGCGCATCAGCCCGGTAGACGAAGTCAGGCTCGAAATGGACTTTGACTATCTCTGGATAAGCCAGGGCCAGACCTTCCAACTCTTCCCTGACCACATCCTCTGGCTTGTTAATCAGTTTCTTCATGTTCCTGCCTCCCTTCACTTCTAAAGCAAAGTAGGGAGGGGAGGAAAGGGTTACCCCTCGCTCCCCTCCTGTTGACAACCCTGCCAACCTAGATGTAGGCTTGTCTAGATTCAGTACATCACAATTGATGGCGAGGAATTGCACTCCGAGTCTCCGTTCGGCAATACAACTGCCTCACATCGGTGGAATTGTGATCTACTGAGATTAGCCTGTTGACCCAACCGTTTATTTCTCAGGCAGGTAGGGGGTAATGAACCAGTCGTAGGTAAAGGCGCCAAGGACACCGCCGATGAGAGTCCCAAGTATAGGTGCCACCAGCCAGTAGAGACCAGTAAAGAGACCAGCGGTACCTACCAGAAGACCGAAGAGGCGCGGGCCGAAGTCACGGGCGGGGTTGATGGCGTAGCCGCTGGGACCACCCAAGGAAAGGCCGACCGCCAGAACTACGAAACCTACCAGGAGCGGCCAAAGGTTGACGCCGGGGCCCACATTCTTGGTATCGACGACTGCGTAGACGCCCCAGATCAGCATAGCCGTACCGAAGATCTCGCAGATGAAGCAAGTGAGCAGTGAGTACGTCCCAATGGCCGACCCTCCAGTACCACCCCAGAAAGCCTGACCGAAGATAGAGCCTGGTCCGGTGCACCAGACGTTGGGCATGCCAGCCGCCACCAGACCGTCCCGGTAGCACAGGAACACGCCGAACGCACCCAGGAAAGCACCGACTACCTGCGCGATCCAATAAGGGATGACCTTGGCCCAGGGGAAGCCGCGCTTCACCGCGCCAGCCAGCGTGACCGCCGGGTTGATGTGCGCGCCGGTGACGCCACCGGCAACGTACACAGCCACAACCACCGCGAAGGCCCAGCCGAAAGTTATCGTCGTCCAGGCATAGGCTGGTGCAGCCAGGCGGGGAGCCAAGCCAACGTTGGCGACGACACCGTCTCCCAGAAGGATCAGGATAAACGTCCCGAACGCTTCGGCGACGAGTTCGCCCATCAAACCATTCTTTTTCATCTTTGTGCTCTCCTTTCAAAATAACTTTATTGTGTTTAAGCAAACTACTTACGAACGCTCACTCGATCCCACTCACCTGTTTTTGGCCATCACCCCCTCTCGCGTTTTTCGGCCACCCTCGGCCTGCCGATGGCAGCCATCACCGCTGACCCCTGTGATCGCCCGCCCTCTTACAGAATCTCGGACAGGGCCAGCAGTTGCTAATAAAAAACACCAAGGCAGGGTCAGCAAAGAAGCTACCGTGGTGTCAAATAACCGCAAGTACACTCTTTGAATTGAAAGGGGAAACCCGCAAATCGGGACAGCGAACAATGAGGATAAGCACGTCCTTGTCTCCTGATTCAATCAAGGTTGAGGGCGGCTGAAGGAATGACGTATATTATAGCATAATGAAAAATATTTGTCAAATGCAAAAATCCACCAGGCGGTTGCAAAAAGTATTGCACGGATTTTTGGAGACCTTTTTGCAAGGCGTAGCTCTCTATCGTCTCTTCATCGGGAGCGACCGTGACAACTCCTTCACTACCATCAATGATCATTATGTCGCCGCTCCTGATAGATAGGGCGACGTCACCCAGCCCGACAACAGCGGGGATGCCCAGGATGCGAGCCATGATGGCTGTGTGGGAGGTGGTGCCGCCCATGGCAGTGCAGAAACCAAGCACCATCTCCTTGTTCATCTGCGCCGTGTCGGAGGGGGTCAGATCGCGAGCGACGACGATGACCGGAGAGGAGAGCTCGGCCAGCGGCTCCGCGCCACCACCCCAGGTTGCGCAGCACCCGCCGCCCGACATCCCTGACGTCGGCGGCGCGAGCGCGCATGTACTCGTCCTCCATGGCCTCGAAGATAGCAGCGTAGCCCTCAATGGTCTCGGACAAGGCTGCCCCGGCGTTGAGGTGCTCCTTCTCGATCTTGTCTCTCACTTCCTCCAGAAGGGCAGGGTCGTCGAGGATCAAGAGGTGCGCCTCGAAGATGCGGGCCGTGTCCTCCCCCACCTCAGCCTGGGCCTTGACGTGAATCTTGCAGAGCTGCTCCTTGGATTCCTCCAAGGCCTTCCGGAGGCGGAACAACTCCGCCTCAGTGTCCTTCACCCTCCATCGCTCAATAGCCAGCTCAACGGGCCGGTAGACGTAGGCCCTTCCCACCACGACCCCCGTCCAGGCGGCGATCCCCTTGAGCGTTATCATACCTCCTCCTCGCCGAAGTTGTTCTCCACCAGCTCTTTCAGAGCCTCAACTGCCTCCACCTCATCCGCCCCCTCGGCTCTTACGGTCACCACCGCGCCCTGCTCGGCTCCCAGGGTTAGCACGGAGAGGATGCTTTTGGCATTGACCTCACGCCCATCCTTGACCGCTGATACCTTCGACTTAAATTCGCCGGCCGTCTGAACGAAGAGAGCCGCCGGACGAGCGTGCAAACCTACCTTGTTACGAATGGTTAGGGTAACCTCCCGCATACGCCTTTCACCTATCTCCACAAAGTTGTCATTAATATATCACGAGATGGCCTAACAATCAACCAAAATGCGAGACGCCTGAGACATCTTCTCAGGCGTCCTCTCTCCTCAAGAGACAGAAATGTTCCTATCGCGTCAAGGTAACTTTGTGCAAGCCTTGAGGGTGGTCGGGGTCGTAGCCTTTGGCGAGGGTCAGATGGTGGGCGAAAAGCTGGCCGGGGATGACCGCCACAATGGGCGAAAGCCACTCCTGCACGCCCTCCGGCAATGGCAACGGCGTGACGGCCTCGACCAACAGGTCTTGACGATCGGAGATGATGAGAAGTTCAGCGCCGCGCGACTTGAGCTCCAGGGTGAAATGGCGCATCGTGTCGAACATCTTGCCGCTGGGGGCGACAATCAGCGCCGGGAAGCCGCTACCAACCACAGCGATGGGGCCGTGCATGAAATCGGCCGGGGAGTAGGGCTCGGCGATGAGGTAGTTGAGCTCTTTGAGTTTGAGGGCGATCTCAAAGGCGGTGGCATAATTGTAGCCTCGGCCTATGACGACGCACGTCTCCATGTAGCGGTAGCGCTCCACGGCGCTCGCAATCCGTTCCTCACTTTCCAACACGCGCTCCACAGCCAAGGGGACGCGTCGCAACGCCTCCAGGCGGTCGGGATCGTCTCCCAGGGTGCAGGAAAGCAGAGCCAAGGCGGCCAACTGCGCCGTGTAGGTCTTGGTGGCAGCCACCGCCCGTTCCTGGCCAGCGTGCAGGGGGATCACGTAATCAGCTTGTGCGGCCAGCGAGGAGTCGGGGTCGTTGGTGATGGCTAATGTCAGGACACCCTGCCGTTGTCCCTCTTCCAGTACCGCCACAATGTCGGGCGACTGCCCGGACTGAGAGATGCCAATGATAAGGCCGTCTTCCAGGCGAGGCGGCTGGTTGTAGATGCTGAACAGGGATGGTGTGGCCAGACCCACCGGCAGGCGGTTGTACGCGCCAAAAAGATACTGCCCATAGCGGGCGGCATTGTCCGACGTGCCCCGCGCGGCGATGACGATGTATCGGACACCGCGGCGACCGATCTCTTTGGCAATACCCCCAATTCTCTCCCCTTCTTCGTCAATGAGCCTGGCAAGCACCTGGGGTTGTTCATGTATCTCTGCCCGTAGCTGAGACATGCTCTTCATCGAAGATCACCTTTCCGGTTTCAGGATCTTCACTTCAACCTCGCAAAGATCACGGAATTTCTCGGCATCTTGGCGCGACCCCACAGTTGTGCCCCAATGCATGGGTATCGCCACTTTCGGCTTGATCTTGTTGGCTGCTTGGGCTGCCTCGACAGCATCCATCGTATACTCGCCCCCGATAGGCAACAACGCCACATCTGCCTCCACTTGATCTAGCTCTGGAATAAGATCGGTGTCGCCAGCATGATAGACACGGATACCCTCAGCTGTCGTAACTATGTAACCGACGCCGCCTGCCTCCTTGGGATGAAACTGCTTGTCCAGGTTATAGGCCGGCACCACCTCGATGGTGACCTCTTTTATGGTCAGAATATCACCTGGTTTCACTGTTCTAACGTCGCCCTTGAACTTGGCCGCGCATGCCTCCGGGGCCACGATGACGGTTGCCCCCTTGCGCAGCCACTTGACGTCAGCAGGAGAACAGTGATGAGGATGATCGTGAGTAATAAGGATGATGTCCCCCACATCGGGGAACCCCAACTGGTAGGGATCAATGTAAATCACCCGCCTCCCTGTGATCATGAAGCCGGCGTGCCCCAGCCAATGCACATCCTTCAGTATGGACGATATAGACATGGACAAAAGACCCACCTCCTTACTACCGGACACTCTACTCACTGCCTATCGAAATGCTGCTCCATGCACAGAGGTGCTGATTATTCTCACTGGTTGGTACCAACCAAGTCACAAATGCTGACTGCCAGCTAGCGCTTTGCGTTCGGAATAGTCTTAACCTATACCAGCCCTGAAGACAACCTCGCCCTTAACCATTGTCAGGTGTATCTGCATCTCCTCATCAATCACAACCAGATCAGCATCCTTCCCGGGCTCTATGCTGCCCTTGTAGCTGTCGGCGCCGATTATCGTGGCTGGGGTCAAAGTGGCCATCCTGATGGCACTAGGAAGGGATATCCCTACCAGGCCAATCAAGTTATAGATGTTGTGGTTCAAGGGCCACTCGCTCCCAGCCATTGTCCCATCCATCCCTGGGGTGGAACCCTCCAACCGACTGATGCCATCCTTCTTGACTACCGTTCGACCGAACATCTCGTAGACCCCATCAGGCATCCCAGCCAGGGGGACGTTGTCACTTATGAGGGCCACCTTGTCAACACCTTTGCAGCGTATCAGGACGTCCATGGCCACAGGAGATACGTGATAGCCGTCGGCAATTAACTCCGCCGTGACCTGGTCGCAGGTGAGCACTCCCCCTACCACCCCCGGCCTTCGATGATGCATCCCGGTCATGACATTGTAGGTGTGAGTAATGTGTCTAGCGCCTGCTTCCACAGCCCTCATGAATTGCTCATAGGTAGCCTTGGTGTGGGCCACTGCTGGCACCACACCGACGCGCCGCATCTCGCGGATGAGTTCCAGCGCCCCATCCAACTCCGGGGAAATCCCCATCAGCCTAAGATGGCCCTCGGCTGCCTCTACGAACTGCATAAACTTCTTAGTAGACGGTTTCAGCAAACCCCGGTCAACAGCCTCTTGTCCTGGTATGCGCTTCGGAGCTAGAAAAGGTCCTTCCATGTGGATGCCAATTACATCGGCACCACCAGTTCCTTCCTGCTTGGCAGTTAATATACCCTTCATGCCTTCGAAGATATGAGCGATATGAACTGTCGGCAGCCAACTCGTGGTACCGGTTTTGACCAGATACTGGCCGATCTTCTTCACAGCCTCCGCACCCTCGGTGGCATACGCTCCCATTGCACCGTGATGGTGCAAGTCAATGAAGCCCGGCGCCACTATCTTCTCACCTACATCTATCACCTCGGCGCCATCTGGTATGGGGATATTATCCTGTTGGCCAACAGCCGCAATCTTCTCCCCCTCAATTAAGACCATTGCGTCTCGTAGGTCTTGCAGAGGGGTGATGACTCTGTGTGTCTTGATGGCAAGCCCTTCGAAACTCATTATCTACACCTCCTTCAGTTGCTTTCCTGTATGCTACCAATCAGCTTCAGAATCTCCTCGGGCGACGAAGCACGCGCTAGACCTTCCAGCTTGGTCGAATCACCGAGCAGTCTTGCCAGCTCAGTGAGGGCCTCAATGTGAGCTTTGTTATCGGTAGTTCCAAACGCGACCACCAGTTTAACGGGATCATTATGCTCGTTCCCGAAGTTTACCGGGGGGCTCAAGGTCACTAAGCTCATACAGGCTTTTTTTACACCATCCTCTGGTCGAGCGTGCGGCAAAGCAACGCCGGGGGCAATCACGATATAGGGCCCGATATCCTTAACCATCTGAACCATGGCTTCAATATAACGCGGCTCTACCATCCCGGCTTTCACCAATAGCTTTCCGGCCTCGTGCACGGCTTCCTGCCAGTCTCGTACACTCAATCCCAGCGCTATCGTTTCCTCAGTTAGCGTCTTTGACAACGCTGATCCTTCTACCTCTCGCTCTTGCATGAACTCCTCCTAACATCTCACATATGCCTCATCTGCCGCCAGAGCTTCTCCATTGCCTCACCTAGTACCTTCTCGTTATACTCCCGCGCACCCTCGAGATTGCCACTGAAAAGCACCGGCGGCACCTCTCCCCGGTCCAGCAAGTTCTTCGCCGTCTGCACCACGATAGCGTTGAGGATCAATGCACCTATCACCGTAGAGCCAGGCCCCACCCGCGGGGGCAGCCCTTCTAGCTTTACCAACGCATCCCCGGCCACACAGCCATTGTCCAACACCAGGTCCGCGACCTCAAAGAGACGCTTGCCAGAGGGATCACTGGAGGAAACGCTCATCGAGTGTGGCAAGGATGTAAGGGCAATAACTGTGGCCCCCCTCTTCTTGCCCTCCAGTGCCATCTCTACTGGCGCGGGGTTTCTGCCCGAGTTGGAAATCACGATCATCACATCATCAGGACCAATATCGTAGTCTTGAATCACGATCTTGGCGTACCCGGGAAATCGCTCAAAGCCACCTTGCCGGCGCATGCCTGACCCGAAGTCTAAACCGTGGTCGAGGATAGCCTGCATGTTCAAGAGGCCGCCGGCTCGATCAAAGCACTCATAAGCCAGGAAATGAGAATGTCCAGCACCAAAGATATGCACCAAACGGTCTCTCATTATGGAGTCAGCAACCAGATCCGCGGCACGCCGGATATTGTCCAGTTGCGTTTCCTCGACCTTCGCAATGAGTTTCTTGATCTCCAAAATATACTGCTCTGCGCTCATGCGTATTTCCTCCTTACAGAGTGAGTGAGCTATCGCTTCCGAAGTGCGATAGCTCACTCAGACTACGAGCTCAGTTCACTAGATGCGATGTCAGGACTATGACCCGATTAGCTTCGAGATCTGAATAAAGATCCAGTTCGTGATGTGAACGTCCGGGTCATCCAGGCTCGCGTAGTAGGGCACCGTTGGCATGAGGGCGTTGCCAACAATGAGCTGCCCAAAGGCCAGCAAGACTCCGCAGATAGCTCCGCCCAGCAAAGCGCCCTTCCACCCACCGGTGCTGTTCCCAAACACGCCACCTGCTCCGCCTGGGAAGAAGAGCATGATCATCGGCGGGATGATGACGCCCCATCCGAGTGCACCGAATGCAAACATGCACACCAGGAAGGCTACGAAGGCGCCCACGAAGCCAAGAAGAACCGCCGTTGGCGCGTAGGGAAAGACGATGGGGCAATCCAGCGCGGGCTTAGCACCAGGCACCAGACTCTTGGCGATACCCCTGAAGGCAGGCACGAGCTCGCCGATGATCATGCGCACACCGTAGAGCATGACCGCGATGCCTGCGCCGAAAGTGAGGCCCTGCACCAAGGCCCAGATGATGTAGTTCCTGCCACCGCTTAGCTCACCTGACGCCGTAGCCCCTGCCACAAGTGCCACGATAACCGTCAGCAGCCCCAGCACAACGCCCAAGGACACAGTGGTGTCCTTGAAGAACTCGAGCGACTCTGGCAACTCGATGTCCTCCGCGCTGTCCTCCGGCTTCCCTACAAACCTGCCCAACTTCGCCGCCAACCAGCAGTTGAATGACGAGGTGTGCCCGTAGGCCAGGTCATCGGTTCCCGTTACCCCCTTCATCAGCTTCATCATATAGGCCGGCTGAAGGGTCCAATATACCCCGCATATGACGCCGGTGATCAATATCAACAGGCCTGGGCTGATAGTGGGCCAGCCTACGAGTATCGCCATGAAGGTATTCTCGGCGAAGAATATCATCAAGTGGCCAGTGAGGTAGATGTACTTGAAGGGAGTGATGCGTGCCAAGGTCAGGTTGATGGCGAAACCGAGGGCCACGGCCACCGTGGCGTAGCCGCCCCAATTCGCCAAGAAGTTGGGGAGACCCATACCTCCGAGCTCGGCCGCTGGTGCCACAAGACCAAATGCCTCCTGAATCAGGGGAGAAAGCGTTGCTGCCAGGACGCCAACGACCATGCCAGCGCCGCCGACGATCATCAGGTAGCCGACTGTGGTCTTAACGCCTCCGGCAAGGATAGTGGCGAAGGACTTCCTCTGAAGGATCAAGCCGGCGGCAGCGATCAGCCCGACCAGTAGCGCTGGCTGGCCGACGATGTCCTTCATTATCAAGTCAATCAAAGACCTAAGGATATCCATTTGCTTTTGCCTCCTCTTTGTATATTGTTAGCTCAAGGATAACAAACCAGACACGGTAAGCTCTTATACGCCACCCCCTTTCCTCAACAACTACTGCAGGCCAGCCACTAACAGACCAGCGACCGAAGTCAGTCAACCTTAGATGAAGCCCTTCCGTTTTAGGACCTCGGTCAGGGTTTCCCTGATCTCATCTTTGTTTGTGAAGCCCTTGATGGGCACAACCTCGGCGCTGCCGCCCTGACAGACGACGGCGAATTCAGGGGCACACATAACGATGTCTGCCTTGGTGCCGCGAGCCTCGCTTGCCTGACCTGCCGAGACCTTATAGCGAAGGCCCAACTCCTCCAATACATCCTCAGTATACATGCGAAGGATCAGGCTGCTTCCACTCCCCACACCGCACACTGTTAGAATTTCTATCCTCTTCTTTTTTGCCATTATCCCTCCTAATTTATATTATACACTCGTATCCCTTGCTGTCAAGACCCTTCCAAGCACTTATTGTGCTCGTTTTTCACACCGTTATTGTGACAAATATTTACCATTTCCCACGTCAGACCAGGCATCTTTTCTGGAAGGCATAACACTCGATTTCTGAGGAGTACCAGAGACTAATTCCAATATCTCTTTTTTTGCGGAGGCGCTTTTGATTTCATTTACCATTTCTTGATCCCCTAATATCTCAGCCAACTGTGCTAATGCTTTTAAGTGAGAACGATCATCCACAGCTCCTAAAGCAATGACTAGGTCAACGGGGTCATTATACAGATGCCCAAACTTGACAGAGCTCTGCATGGTCACCAAACTCATGCACAATCGCTTGACTCCATCCTCAGGACGAGCGTGGAGCAAGGCGATCCCTGGCCAGATGACTATATATGGACCGTACTTCACAATGATGTTTTTCATCGCCTCTATATATCTTGCCTCTATCGCCCCGGTATTAAGTAGCAGTCTCCCCGCCTTGTCAACTACCTCCTGCCAGTTATTGGCGGCTACTCTGAGCCTTATTGTCTCGGTGGTAATAAGAGTAGCCAAGCACGGTTCTTCTGCCTCGCCAGCGTTGTCAGCCGGCTCCGAGGTAGAAACGCCTATCTTTAAAACCTCCCTAATTCTAGCTTTGTCCTTGGCACCAAGCAGCGGGCTAACCACTATGATGGGAATACCCACTATTTCCACAGGTACTGTGGAGATCATCGCATCTATATCGCCCCTAAAGACATGTCTTCTCGACACCTCCGAGGTAGACATTACCTCCACCACTTCGACCTCGGGAAATTCAGCTTGCATTTTAGAGACCAGCAGCCATGCCGTGGCGACCCCCTCACCACAAATGACCAGCACCCTTCTCTTCACCCCGGGGAATGGGCGAAGGCGCTCCATGGCCGCTCCAAGGTGCATGGCAATGTAGCCTATCTCTTCCTCTGGTATCCTCCTGCTTACTTTTTCTTCCAGAATGTCGCTGCTTCTTCGAGCAACCTTGAAGATATAAGGATATTGCCTTTTTACATCTTCAAGCAGTGGGTTTCTTACCGGAAGGCCAAATCGTAATCGACTGAGAACTGGTTTCAGATGAAAGGCCAGGCTACGGATTAACTGCTGATCAACTCTAAGATACGGATGCAAGTAAATAGAAGCCTCAGCAAGCATGCCATCAACCATTTCTAGCACCCCTGGTTCAATCTCCTCCGCACTTCTCTCTCCAATGATGTCAGAAACAGTCCACCTAATCTTGGCTCCCGCTAACTGGATTGCAATGTAAGCGACCTCCGACTTGGGTAGGACAGTGTTAAAGCGTTGTTCAATTTGGTCAGCGATTATCTTGGCCGCGTGAAATTCTCTTTGCTCCCTCAAGCTCTTCAGATGCTGCGGCGGAAGCTCGACGATTTTGCCTTGCCCAACACGCCCTATCAGAATCGCCAAATGTAACACAAGCGAAACACAAGCGTCATCGGTAAATTGGAGGTGCAGCATTCTCTCAATTGAGTCAACCAACTTCTTGGAATAGCTTAGATCCAGATTCTCGAAAAATGCAGACAAAACACGCAAAAGGCCAACCTTGCCTTTCATTCGCGACCGAAGTGCTGCTTTGGAACCCTTACACAAGACCAGCAAAGGCATCTCCCCTACGGTTTCCAAGAGAAAGTCCACAACAGCCTTCCGCCAATCACCCTCCTTGCCAACAGTCTTGAAGCCAAAATGCGGTCGCCTAATCAGAGATAGGTTGTGCTCCTCAAGCCATTTCTCAGCCTTATTCATGTCGCTCAGCACAGTGGGGCGCGACACGCCCAATCGAGGCTCGAGTTGCTTGATAAGCAGCGGTTGATCACATTTTAGTAGGGAAAGGATCAATATGTGCAATCGTTCGGTTGGGGACAAAATGAGGTGGTAGCCAGCGAGATGTTCTAATTCACGGATAAGGTCTATTCTGACTTCTCTGGGGGCTTCAATGAAAACCCCGTAATTTGCCTTCTTTATTAATTGGACATCCCTCGCCTGAAGCCATCTTTCGATTCCGCGAAAATCATAACGCACCATCCGAGGAGTGATTTCTAGCTGGGATGCGATCTCCGACATACTTATCGGGTTATCCATATCCAAAAGGATTCGGAGGATGGCACACTGACGAGTACTTAACGACATCATTTCCCCCCTATATACTTCCAAAGCGTGTGCACAATTCGTCTGCCATTAGCATCGAGCATTCCAGACCCTCAGCCAACGCGATGTAACAAGCATCGCGCACAGCAATGTTCACGATGAAATTGTACCTGAGTAAATTGCAATCAATGATTAGCTTTGGGCCAATGGGCCGAGGCGACGGCCGAGCATGGTTGGATCGAGAAGCGCCGCCTGATGGCCAACACTGCTTTCGACAATGATAAGAGCCTATCCGAATTTCTACAGCGACGGGCGGCGCTGTGTCCACTCCGCCGCCGTCTCGTAGGCGTAGGCCGCCCACAGCACGGTGGCCTCGTCCCAGGCGCGGCCCACCAGTTGCAGGCCAATGGGCAACCCCTCAGGAGAGAAGGCACAGGGCACCGAAATGGCCGGCAGCCCCGTCAGGTTGAAGACGCGGGTGTAGCGCGTGAGGGGCGCCATCACGGGAACCGCCTCCCCGTCAATGATCACTTCCCGCTGCCCGATTTTCGGGGCGATTATGCCGCACATGGGCGTGGCCAAAAGGTCCACTCTCTGGAACAAGGCAGCGAGGTCGCGGCGCAGCAGCTCGCCGGTACGCCGGGCGCGCCCGTAGTCTATGCCCCGGATGGCCAGGCCCTTCTCCAACCGGGCGCGAACGTCGGGCTGGTAATCGTCGGGGCGGCTGCGCAGAAACTTCTCGTGGATGGCAGTGGCCTCGGCCATCAGGATGGTCAGGGCCGCCTCCATGCCCTCGACGACGCGGGGCACGGACACCTCCACGATCTCAGCCCCCAGGTCCTCGAGCACCGCCAGGGCTCCCTGGAAAGCGGCCCGCACATCTTCGTGAATCCCCGACAGCGCCCATTGGGGATCCAAACCAATGCGCAAGCCCGCCACGCCGTGGCGCAGGCCAGCGGTGTAATCAGGAACAGGCACGTCAACCGAAGCGGGATCGCGGGGGTCGTAGCCGGCCATGGCCGACAACATGACCGCCGCACCGTACACGCTGCGGGCCATCGGGCCGGGGTGGTCCAGCGTCCAGGAGAGGGGCAACAGGCCGTGACCACTGATGCGGCCGTAGGTGGGCTTGAGCCCGACGGTGCCGCACAGGGCGGCGGGGATACGAATGGAGCCACCCGTGTCGGAGCCGGTGGCCACCGCACAGAGTCCAGCAGCGACAGCCGCCCCAGAGCCCCCGCTGGAGCCACCGGCCACCCGTTCCGGGTCCCACGGATTGCGCGTCGGTCCGAAGAACGAGCTATCCGCCGTCACTCCGTAGGCGAACTCGTGCAGGTTGGTCTTGCCGATGAGCACCGCACCAGCAGCGCGCAGCCGGGCCACGCTGGTGGCGTCCTCCTGGGGCACGCGCTGGGCGTAGATTTTCGAGGCCGCCGTGGTGCGCACGCCAGCCGTGTCGTAGAGGTCCTTGAGGGCCACGGGGACGCCGTGCAGCGGCCCCCGGTAGTCCCCCCGCAGGATCTCCTCCTCATAACGCCGCGCATCGGCCAGCGCCTGGTCCCGCGTCACGGTGATGTAGGCATTGAGGGCCTCGTTCAGGGTGTCAATGCGCACCAGGTACGACTGGATCACTTCCACGGGCGAGACCTGCCCGTCCCGCAGCAGGGGAGCGAGCTCCTCCAGGGTGAGGGTACACAGTTCGAGATCCGCCATGGGGTTATCCAGAGAATTTCCGATTTTCGATTTCCCAATCGAAAATCGGCAATCGGCAATCGAAGATCGAGTAGTTGCTCGTTACTCCTTTGAAAAAGACTGCAACACTTTCCAAACCGGATCCTTTTGGTCGTAATCCAGCTCCCCGCAATAGCCCTCGTGAATATACTGCCAGAGGATGATGCCGTCCACCCCTGCATCGAAGGATCGCTGCATGAACTCCTCGATAATGGGCACCCTTTCCTCCAGGATTCCTTCGTAGAGAAGGCGACCGTTCTTTTTGTACGCCCGATGGTAGACCTCGGTGTAGAGAACGGGCAAGTCCAATTCGTCGGCGATCCTCAGCTCCCGCTCGTACCAGACGTTGGTCCAGATGTGGACGGTCACGGCATCAATCGAGGGGAAAGTGTGCATCTTGCGCCAGGCCTCCTCCCCCTGGGGCTGAGGCCCTCCAACCGAGATCATCCCCACGGCCACGGGCCGGCAGGGATCGAGCTTCTTTATCTCCTCAGAGGCCACCCTGGCCCATTCGACCAGCGAGTTGTAGCAAGACCGCGACCCTCCCTCAGGAGCGCAACTGGGCTCCCCCATCAGTTGCCACAACGCCACCTCAGGATAGTCTCTAAGCCTGGTCACTACGCTTCTCAGGTGATCCATGTACTCGACCTTGTATCCCGAATGAAACCAGGCTTCGCTCTTGGTGGGATAGTCGGCCGCCATGTAGCCCTCCAGGACGACGATGAACTTCAGGCCGTACTCGCCACCCAGGCGGATCAACCGTTCCACCCGATCGAGCCCACCGTCCCGCGCATGCTTAGGAAAAACGGGGATGCGGACGGTATTTCCGGACTGGGAAAGGAAGGAGAGTATCTCCTCCCACTGGTCATCCGGGAACCACTCTTCGAGGATATAAGCCACGTTCATGCCGATCAGCCGAATCTCCTGACCGTTGAAAGTGAGCTTGTCACCAGTCCTTACGACGCGATCAGTACAGAGTCCTGATTTGGTGAACAGCGGTAAAAAGATCTTCTCCCTTTCGACCAGCCTGGGTTTTCCCACCATCACCCAGGGAAAGATGAGCCTGCTTCCCCCCTCGGTTTTATCTGTCTGCGTGATGGTGGACCTCTCGGAGAGCTCGCTCGCGCCCCTGGGATCGCACGGTGGGGCTGTTTCGGTCACTCCCGAAGTCGGAGGCGCGGTCCCACAGGCCTCAACCGCAGGGGGTAGAGGGTTTGGAGTTTGCCCCTCGCACGTTGGACTGGACAGGGCCAGAGCACAGCCTATCGTGACCATCAAGGCCAAGACCACTGCCGTCAGAAACCAGGTTTTGTTGCTCGCGGTGGATTGCCAAATCCGCCGCCCGACTGCTGGATCTGGCGATCCAGCGGGAGCGAATTGTGATATACCGAATATCCAGATTCTTCTGTTCATCTATAACCTCCTCGACCCAACACCGAGCCCACGAAATCCCTCTGCCCTCTGGCGAAGTCTTCGGCATCCAAGGCCCTTTTCCCCGCCAACTGTACCTCATCCAGAAGCAGGGCTCCCTCTCCAGTGGCAACAGCCAGGCCCTCGTCCAGAGCCATCACCTGCCCTGGCTCCCCCCCGCCCGACCAGTGGGGCAACGCCTGGGCTCTGAGCACCTTGAGTACCTTGCCTCGCCAATACGTGTAGCTGCCGGGCCAGGAATAGTAAGCCCGGCAACGCCGCCAGATCTCGACCGCCGGTTGAGTCCAATCTATCAGGCCGTCCTGCTTGGCAATGATGCGGCTGTAGGTGGCCTGGCGGTGGTCCTGAGGCTGAGGCTCGATGGCCCCGGCCAGCCAGCGGGGCAAAGTATCCATCAGCAGGTCGGCCCCCAACTGAGCCAACTTAGCGGTCAGCGACTCCCGCGTATCCTGGGGCGATATGGAACAGGTGGCTTGGGACAGGATAGGCCCGCTGTCCATCCCCTCGTCCATCAGCATAATGGTTACGCCAGTTTCCTCCTCACCGGCCAGGATGGCGGCGGCGATGGGGGCCGCTCCCCGGTACCTGGGCAGGAGCGAGGCGTGGACGTTGAGGCACCCCCTGGGGGGGATGGCCAGCACCTCGGCCGGCAGTATCTGGCCATAAGCTGCTACCACCATCACCTCGGGCGCCAGGGCCCTAAGCTCGGCCACCACCTCGGGCTGGCGCAGGCGGGGCGGCTGCAGCACTGGCAAATCGTGGACCATAGCCACAATCTTTACCGGTGGGGGCTCTACCCTGTGACCTCGTCCCACCCGTTGGTCGGGCCGGGCGACCACACCCACGATCTCGTATCGTCCGATCAGCGCCTTCAACACGGGCACTGCAAAATCTGGCGTGCCCATGAAGACCAATCTTTCCATGGCTCCTCCCATCAGGGATTGTATCACATTTTGAGCTATTGGGCAAGGCGAAGCGTGAAACGTCAAACGTGAAACGTCAAACGTGAAACGTGAAGACGTGGAACGTGAGTCACCATCACGTAACGTGTCACGTTTCACGCATTACGCATCACGAGCGCTTATTGCGATTTGGGGCAATGTATGGTAAAATCAGGCCCAAAGCCAGTTAATTGAGGAGTGCGGACGCAAGTCCGCTCCTGGCAGGCTTGCGCCTGCACTCCCCAGTCAATTATAACCCACGATAACGGAGAGGAGTTAGCGAAATAAATGTCAATTTCAGCACTGGATCACACCAACAAGCGCGTCCTCATGTTCGGAGGGAAGGGAGGAGTAGGCAAGACAACCTGTTCGGCTACGGCAGCCCTCCACTACGCCTCGCTGGGCAGAAGGACGCTGATCATCTCCAGCGACCTCACCCCCTCCCTGTCGGACATCTTCGAGATGGAGGTCGGGGCAGTGG
Organism: Chloroflexota bacterium; assembly: GCA_016875995.1. GTDB lineage: Bacteria > Chloroflexota > Anaerolineae > VGOG01 > VGOG01 > VGOG01. The sequence goes on along the minus strand of VGOG01000002.1, from coordinate 17,466 downwards.
AAACGCCAGTAAACGACGTGGAAAACCTCTACGCGCTGGAGATATCCCCCGACGAGGTGATGAGGAGATGGAAGGAGAAGTTCGGGCCGGAGGTGTACGAGGCCGCTTCTTCTCTGATAGACATGGAGTACGACGAGGTCATAGATTACGTCGCCATCGCGCCGGGCATCCAGGAAGAGTTCGTGTTGGACTACATCCTGGAGCGGGTCAGGGATGGGCGCTACGACCTCATCGTCTGGGACACCGCCCCAGCGGGGGACACTTTGCGCCTCCTGGACCTGCCGTATAAATTCCTGCAGCACCTGCGCATGGCCCCCAAGTTCTACTTCGAGGTTCGCGATACCTTCCAGCTCAAAAAGGTCCCCTTCCTCGAGCTGATAGACAACTGGAAAGCTCTGGCCAGAGAGGTGACCGACTTCATGAGGAACCCGGACAACACGGAATTCATCCTGGTCACCATCCCTGAGGCCCTGGGGGTGTACCAGGCCAGGAGGCTGGTCCGGGAATTCGAGAGATACGGCCTTCCCATCCACTACCTGATCATCAACAACGTCATCGAGACCCCCGACTGCGAGTTCCATCGGGCCAGAGCAGAGATGCAAGCCCCGTACATCAACCTGTTGACCGCCGAATACGGACCAAGCATGGAAATCATCATCCTTCCCCTCTTTCCTCACGAGGTGAAGGGGGTGGAGAGGCTGAGGGAGTTGAGAAAGGTACTGTTTGCCGATGAGCATCTATGACGAATTCGCCTACTTCTATGCCCAAGGGCCATACCTTCAATTTAGCGAGAGGATGGCAGAGCTGCTGCCTGCGGTACTGGAACGATTCGAGGCGAAACCACGGACCATGTTGGACATCGCCTGCGGCGAAGGGACGTTCGCCGTGGCCATGGCCAGGAGAGGGTTTCAAGTGACAGGTGTTGATCTGTCTCCCCAGATGCTGCAGCTTGCCAGAGCACGGGCTGAACGAGAGAACGTGAAGGTAGAGCTTCTCCTTCAGGACATGCGATCCCTGCCCTTTGAGGAGAGCTTCGACCTGGTGACCTGCTGGTTTGACAGCCTGAACTATCTCCTGGAGCTTTGGGATCTGCAAAATACCTTTGCAGGCGTGTACCGGGCGCTGAAGAAAACAGGGTTGTTCGTCTTCGACATGAACACCATCTACGGCCTGGCCGTCAACTGGCAGAGATACCCTTGCTATGTTCAACAGGATACCCCGGAGTTGTTTGAAATCCACCGCACAAGCTATGATTTCGCCAATAATCTGGCGACAATGAGAATAACGGGTTTCGCGAGGGAGGGGAATAGGTGGAGTCGCATGGACGAAGAGCATAGGGAACGTGGGTACACCCTGGAAGAGATCAGGCAGTGCCTGAGGAAAGCAGGCTTCCAGGAACTCGCCTGCTGGGGGAGCCTGGAAGAGATGAGCGAACCCAAGCCAGATAGTGGGCGGGTATGGTTCGTGATGAAAAAGTAGGTAGACCCAAATACATGCCACTAGAACAGCCATCGAGAAAGGAGATGTTATGTTCAAGAAAAGCAAACAGACTAACAAGCACCGGCTCGGCAGCATCGCTGCAGTCCTCTTGCTGACTGCGGTGGTTCTTAGCTGCACACCGGCCAAACCGGCCATGCCGACCAATCCAGCCGACCGCAACGACATGTACAGCCAGCCGCCGGAGATGCAGATTGACCCCAGCAAGACCTACGTCGCCACCATCTCCACGGCCAAGGGCGACATCGTCGTCCAGCTCGACGCCAATGCCGCCCCGCTCACCGTCAATAACTTCGTCTTCCTGGCGAGACAGGGCTTCTACGACAACCTGACCTTCCACCGCGTGGAGCCTGGCTTCGTCATCCAGGGCGGCGATCCGACGGGCACCGGGGGCGGTGGCCCAGGCTACACCGTACCGGCGGAGATCCAGTTGCCTCACGTCGAGGGGGCCATCGCCATGGCCCGGCGAGCCGATGAGGTGAACCCTACTCGTGCCTCCAGTGGCAGCCAGTTCTACATCACCCTGGCCCCGACGCCTTTCCTGGACGGAGGGTACACGGCCTTCGGTCACGTGACCGAGGGTATGGACGTAGTCAAGTCCATCGCCGTGGGTGACGTGATAGAGAAGATCACTATCACAGAAGAATAACAATGATGACCACGCACTAGCACCCCATCACGCTGATTGTGATAAGTTCGCAGTTACGACTTCCAAGCGACGGAGTCCCCAACTTGTTGGGGGTGTGGCACGCAATGAACCCGAACAAGTTCAGGACTCCGCTGCCGAAAGGCCGTTGCCCCAAGTATCAAAATCAATGTGATGGACTACTAGAAAGGAGTAGGAGTATGCCAACGATAGCTGTTGCACCTGAATTGTATCAGCGTGTCAAAGAAGCCTCCCTGGAGCACAAAGCCGACTTGGGCGAAATACTCAACGAAGCCATCCGTCGTTACCTTTGGGAACTGGATCGTCGCAAAATCTCCGAGGAAAGTAAGATCTACCGTCAGCGACACGCCGAAATAAAGGCCCTGTACCTGGGTCAATACATCGCCATGCACAACGGCCAGGTGGTAGATCACGATTCCGACTTCCAGGCACTGCACCAACGCATACGCCAGCAATTCGGGCGTACGCCTGTGATGATAACGCTGGTCGAAGACGTCGCCGAGCGGCTTCTGGTCCGTCACAGCTTTCGCATGGAGATGCCTGGCCCATGAGATACCCATACGACACCAGTTATCAGCCTCCCTGGCCCAGCCAATGTTGCCGACATACCGCCGCAGTAGGACAGACGTCATCAAACAACCAGACCGCAAATTCAAGGTGCCAGGCACTTAGGAAGTGCCTGGCACCTCAACACTCACAAAACGAGGAGGATAATCAAATGATCGCCATTACCAATGGCAAAGTGATGACCATCACCCAGGGCACGTTGGAACACGGGACGGTGCTGGTCGAGGACGGGCGCATCGTGGCTGTGGGAGAGGAGGTTGAAGTCCCAGAGGGCGCTGAAGTGTACGACGCAACGGGCAAGGTGGTGATGCCCGGCCTGATTGACGCCCATTGCCACGTGGGGCTATTTCCCGACGGCATCGGCTGGGAGCACTCCGACGGCAACGAGATGACCGACCCCATCACGCCGCACCTGCGGGCGCTGGACGCCGTACATCCCGAAGACCCGGCATTCAAAGAACTGGTAGCCGCCGGCGTGACCACGGTGCTCACCGGCCCCGGCAGCGGCAACCTCATCGGCGGGCAGTGGGTGTGCCTCAAGACCGTACCCAAGCCGCGCGTGGAGCAGATGGTGCTGCTGGAGCCGGCGGGCATGAAAATGGCCCTGGGCGAGAATCCCAAGCGGGTCTACGGCGAGCAGAAGAAAGCGCCTTCCACGCGGATGGGGAATGCGGCCACCTTGCGTACCGCGCTGGTGGACGCCCAGAACTACCTGGAAAAGTGGCGCCGCTACGAAGCGGACCTGGCTGACTATCGGGCCAAGGTCGAGGCGAAGGACGAGGATGCGGAGGAGCCCAAACAGCCGGAGCGCGATCTACAATTGGAAGCTCTGGGCAAAGTGCTGCGCCGCGAGATGAAGGCCCGCGTCCACGCCCACCGCGCCGACGACATGCTCACTGCAATTCGCATCGCCGAAGAGTTCAACCTGGACCTGACGCTGGAACACGCCACCGAGGGCTACAAAATCGGCGACGTCCTGGCCGAGAAGGGAATTCCCGTCACCGCCGGGCCAATCTTCTTCTCTCGCGAGAAGTATGAGCTGAAGGACATGACGCCCAGGAACCCCGGCCTGATGGCCAAAGCAGGCGTCAAGATAGCCATCCAAACCGACGAGATGTCGGCGGTCAAATACCTGACCATCAACGCCGCGCTGGCCGTGCGTGAGGGGATGTCGGAAGAAGAGGCATTGAAAGCCATCACCATCAACCCCGCCGAGATCATCGGCGTGGCCGACCGGGTGGGCAGCCTGGAGGTGGGCAAGGACGCCGACCTTGTCGTGTTCAGCGGACACCCCTTCGACTACCGCACCGTGGCCGAGTTGGTATTGGTGGACGGCCAGGTGGCCTACAAGCGGGGATAGGGAATGTATGACAGGGCGTCGGGTGATCGTGGTCGGAGGAGGAGCAGCGGGCTTGATGGCTGCCGGGCAGGCCGCCCAAATGGGCGCCGAAACGCTGCTCCTGGAAAAGATGGACCGCCCCGGGCGCAAGCTGCGCATCGCCGGCAAGGGGCGCTGCAACCTGACCAACGTGGCTCCCGTGTCCGAGTTTATCGCGCACTTCGGGCCGAACGGTCGTTTCCTTCGCCAGGCTTTTTCCCAGTTCTTCACCTCCGACCTGGTGGCGTTTTTTGAAGGGCTGGGAGTGCGCACCGTGACCGAGCGAGGGGGACGGGTTTTCCCGGCCAGCGGTCAGGCCCAGGACGTGGTGGATGCGTTGATGCAATGGGTTGGCGAGCGCGGCGTGACCCTGCGCACCCACTCACCAGTGGAGCGGTTGCTGGTCGAGGAAGGGCGGGTGGTTGGGGTGGAGGTGTCCAGAAACCAGGTTTTTCCCAAAAAACCTGGTTTCTATCGCGCTGAGGCGGTGATCGTGGCCACGGGCGGGGCGTCTTACCCGGCCACCGGGTCAACGGGGGACGGCTATCGGCTGGTCCAGGCGGTGGGGCATACCATCGTGCCCATTCGGCCAGCGCTGGTTCCCCTGGAGACGGCGGGCGACGTGGCCCCCAGGCTGCAGGGCCTGAGCCTGCGCAACGTGACCGTGCGGGTGTGGGTAAATGGCAAAAAGCAGGCCGAGGCCTTCGGCGAGATGCTCTTCACCCACTTTGGCGTCTCCGGGCCGATCATCCTCTCCCTGAGCAAGGAGGTGGTGGACGCCCTGCGCCTGGGCCAGAGGGTGATCCTGTCCATTGACCTCAAACCAGCCCTCGACGAGAGCAAGCTGGACGCGCGACTGCTCCGCGACCTGGACGCCCACGGCAAGCAGCAGTTTTGCACCCTGCTCAAAGGGTTGCTCCCCAGCAAGCTGATCCCGGTCTGCATAGACCTGATGGGCATCCCTGCGGACAAAGTGGCGCACCAGATCACATCCCAAGAACGCCAGTGGCTGCGGACGTGGCTGAAAGACTTTCGCCTGGAGGTGACCGGGCACCGCTCTTTCGCCGAGGCCATCATCACCGCTGGCGGGGTGGACGTGCGGGAAGTTGACCCGCGTACCATGGCTTCGCGCCTGGTGGAGGGTCTCTACTTCGCCGGCGAGGTGCTGGACGTGGACGCCGACACCGGCGGCTACAATCTGCAAGCCGCCTTTTCCACTGGTTGGGTGGCTGGCCGGTCCGCGGCCAGACCCTAAGGGTCTTGGAGAACCTCAGGGTCTGTACGAGAATCAAACTTTGGAGGTGCAACATGCAACACTTCGAATTTGGGTGGCAAAGATTACTGATCACAGCTTACTGATTACTGGAATGGAGGTTAACCACGATTATGGCTAAGAAAAAAGACAAAGACAGGCGACGAAGAAAACGCCTCCCGCCGCGCCATCCCAAGACCGCGGAGCTGGAAAGGGGCCACGTTCTCTGGGAAGAAGGGAAACTCGAGGAAGCACTGGAGCTGGCGGAGGAGTTGGTGGAGCGGTATCCCCGCGATCTGGACTGCCGCATGCTGCTGAGCTTCGTCTACGGCGATTTGGGCGACTTGTTGGAGGCAATCCAGCACCTGGAGATAGCCGCCAGACTGTCCGGCAAGGATCCAGAGGTGTTGCTGGTCCTGGGGATGGCCTACTATGGATTTGCCCTCCACTCCCACGCCTTGCTGACCTTCCGCAAATGCCTCGGATACGAACTGAATGAAGAAGCCACCACGCAGGTACAGGCCGTGATGGCCGACTCAGCGAGAAGAATCGAGCAGGTGGCAGCGATCTGTGGCATCGCCCCCAGGAAGATGGAGTACGCATCCTACCTCATGGAGCAAGGTCGGATGGCCAACGAATTGGGGGATTTCGCCGAGGGAGCGAAGGCTTCAAAAGAGGCGGCTCGATTGGTGCCAAACTGGGCCCCGCCCCGCAACAACCTGGCCCTGGCCTACTTCGCCCTGGGCCAGTGGGACCAGGCCATCGCCAGCGAAAAAGAAGTGTTGGAGCGCATTGACCCCCAGAACGTGCACGCCCTGAGCAACCTGGCTCGTTTCCTGAGTGCATCCGGGGAGAGAGATGAGGCCCAAACGTACCTGAAACGCCTGGAACAGATTGGACCAACGGACGCCGACTCCTACTTCAAGATGGCCGAGGCCTACGCTGCCCTGGAGGAGGATAGAGGGGTCTACACCATCGTGAAAAAGGCCCAGCAGGCAGGGGTTGAAGTGAATGTCACCATGCTTCACTTCCTGGGGACAGCAGCGGCTAACCTGGGCAAGGAGCGAGAGGCTTTGGCCCACTGGGAAGAAGCCTTGCGCCTTGATCCCACCGCCTTTCGCCTGAAAGACGATATGGATTTTGTACGACGAGGGGGCAAGAAGCTGGCTCCAGCCTACCGCTTCCCTTACTTCTCTGGGCAAGACATGATACCGAGAAAAGCCTTTGAAGACTTCGTCGAGGGCCTCGGCCCCCCTGCCGTGCCGGAGGAAAGAATGGAGCCAAAGATTCGAGGCTTCGGTGACAAGTACCCCTACGTGGCCGACCTTCTGAGCGACATGTTGTGGTACGGCGGCGAGAACGAGCAAGAGATGGCGATCGGCATCCTGCGGATGTTGGGCAGCGAGCGAGCTGTGGCTGCTCTGCGGGCCTTCGCTCTGAGTCAGGTGGGCGATGACGACCTGAGGGCAATGGCCGCTACCGTCCTGCTAGAGCTAGGGGTCTTCAGCGAGGACGAGCCGGTGGGGCTCTGGCTGAAGGGCCAGTGGCGGGAGGTGTTCCTGCGGCGCCAACTCATCACCGAGGAACGAGAGCTGAAGTACACCGATGAGGTAATGACCCTTTTGGACGAGGCGATAACAGCTTTCCAGGCGGGCCAGGACAAGGAGGCCGAAGAGCTCTACCAAAAGATGATCACCCTGGAGCCCAACGCCAAGGAAGCCTACGGAAACCTGGGCGTCGTCTATCTCAAACAAGGTCGCCATGAAGAGGCAGAGAAGCTCCTCCAAAAGGCCCTAGAGGTAGATCCAGACTACGTTTTCGCCCGCTGCAATCTGGCCTCAACCCGTATCACCCAGGGGAGGCTTGAGGAAGCCGAAGAGCTCTTGAAGCCCGTAGCTGAACTCAAGACCTTCCATCCTCAGGAACTCCTCTTCTACAACCGCGTCAGCGCCGAACTGTTCATCGCCCAGGGAGACTACGAGTCGGCTGAGCAACGCTTGGAGATGATCTTGGGGATGGAGCCAGAGGACGAACAGACCCGGCGGCGTCTGTGGATGGTGCAGACAGTGAAAGGCTCCGAGGAAATGTTCGCTAGCTGGCGGGAACGTGTCCGGCATAGGAGGGAGAGACAGCGACAGAAACCTCTAAAGGGCACGGACTTGCTGTCCTGCCTTTCGCGCCACACCAAGGATGACTTAGTGGCTATGGCCAGTGCTCTGGATATCAGGCGGCCGGCAGCCATCAGAAAGGCTGAGCTAATCACCCTCTTGGCCGAGTCACTGGCTGATGCTGAGGTGGTAGGAAGAGCGTGGAGAGGTCTCACCAGTGAGGAGCAGGAAGCGTTGCGCTTCGTCTTAGACCGGGGTGGGATGGTACCATACGATGAGGTCAGCCGAGAATACGGGGACGACCTTGGGGATCACTTCTACTGGTATTACCATGAGCCAGAGACAACTATCGGCCGCCTGCGCCTACACGGCCTGCTCTTCGAAGGAGGACACGAGAACGAAGTGGTGCTGGTGATCCCGATGGAGGTGCAAAGGATACTGGAGTTCGAGAGCCTTGCATAATTGCTCTCGAGGGCGTCCCCGCCCCGTTCTGGGCCTTTGCAAGCTCTCGGGCGAAGACGCCCCTCGATAGCAGGAAAGGGCTCTCCTAATCACTGGAGCCGATTTATGCAAGGCTTTCGAGTTCCTCGCGCTGTTTTCGGTATCGGCCTTACTCGCAGACCAACCTGGATGCTTTCAGAATCCACGACCCAAAAAGTAGCTCAACAAGATGGAAACCAGCCCCGCCCCTATCATTTTCAAGCCTGAGATGATCAGGCTCTCCTGGGACACGCTGCCCAGAAAAACTCCTATGGCGAAGAGGACCGCCAAGGCCATGCCCAGGGAGACGTAGTAGCTGAGGACGATGTCGGCCAGGAGGTTACTGAAAAAGAAAGGCAATAGCACCACCAGCGCCGCGAGGAACGGGGCCAGAGCATTCACTAAGGCCACGACGATCACTGCTACCCGCGAGGCAAGACCAATCTTTGTCATGCTGAGATCGGTCAAAGTGTGACTCTCCAGGTCATCCAGTTCCCTCTTCCGCTCGGCGGCCTCCGTCAGGTAAGCCCCCCACAGCCCCGAAACCCCCATGGCTATACAGGTGGACGTGCCCGTGACGATGACAATGGTCGGATCGCGCACGTGAGCGGCGTAGTTGCCCATCAGGACGCCGATGATGGTCAGCACCCCATCGAAGGCGTTCATGGCCAAGTAGCGCCGGGCGATCCCGCCCACACTGGCGATAGCGCCGTATTCTCTGAGTTCGTCTAGCTTGCGCGCTAAAAATCCCATCTGCGCTCAGCACCTATCCGAAAAGCATCAAACAGGCTCTTAGTCCTGCGGTGTCACCGCATCCTCAATGATCATCTTGCCCGCCACCACCTCGTCAATGGAGTGCACCGTGCCGCCGTTCTCCTGGATCATCTTTATCACGCTTTCGTAGATGATATCGCTGCCCTCGATGGTGATCTTGGCGTTCTCCACCCGGCGGTCAATCTCGTAGATGCTGATGTTGACCGCCTCCACTCCTGGGAGCACGCTCAAATGTTGCGCCAGTTCAATGATCGTAGGCTCGTGGGGCTTCAAAACATCCAACACCAGCCGTCTGACCTTGCCCATCCCGTTTCACTCTCCTTCTTCTGTTGATCAATTGCTTATTATTGACAGGCTGCCTTCTTCAGCGGCAGCCAAAGTGCCAGCCTCCCGTTCTATCTTGCGGGCAAAAATCAAGTAGCCGGTGTGAGCCACCATCCGATCCATGGGCCGCAGGCGGGCCGAGACCGCCTTGTAGGGACGCAGTAGCAACTCCTCGACTTCGACGGCGGAGAAGCCATGCTCCGGCAGGGCCCTGATCAGCCACACCACCTGGTTGGTGGTCGGCAAGGTAGCGCCAAAGAAACCGCCGCCCTTGAGAGCCGCGTGGGCCTGGGCCAGATATTCCCACGGGGTTCGCAAGTCGAGGAAGAGAGCATCAACGTCCACCTCGTCGAACCCTTCCTGGATGTCACGCTCCTTCAGCTCCACCAGGGAACGCAGGCCCAACTTCTCCAGGTTTTTGGCGGCCAGATTCAACACGTCGGGCCTCACCTCGTAGGAGTAAACCCGGCCCGTGGGCATCACCGCCCGGGCCAGGGCCAGAGTGAGGCCACCGCTGCCGGTGCCGGCCTCCACCACCCTGCTGCCAGGCCCCACGTTCGTCTTCAGCAGGACGTAGCCGATGTCCTTGGGATACATGATCTGAGTAGTGCGTTTGAGGTCCAGGATCAAGTCATGGGTGGAGGGTTGTAGAACGAGGAAGGGATAGCCCAGGTGGGACGGCACCTCTCGACCCAACGGTTGGCCGATGAGGTCATCGTGCCTTATCACTCCCCTGTGAGTTTGCAACTGGGCGCCTGGCTCCAGGCGTACCATAAAGCTCTTCCTATCCTTGCTCATCAAGAACACCAGGTCTTTTTCCCTGGCTACGTTCACCGGCTCGCCTCCTGGCACGTGAAGGGTTATTAATATTATAACCTATACTGGACCAAAATGCAACTTTGGGAAAAAATATTTGACTTATCCGGCCTACTGCTGTATAATATTCCCTGTTTGAGCCCTATTCAGCGCTTGAGTTTAAGTAAGACGCAATCGAAAGGAGGTGCACCTTGGGCGGTAACAACGATTCTCCCATTCTTTCTGTACGTGACATCCGCAAGTACTTTGGCGGCATAAAAGCTGTTGACGGCATCTCCCTCAATGTGGCTCCCAACCGCATCACCGGCCTCATCGGGCCTAACGGGGCAGGAAAGACCACCCTGTTCAATGTCATTTCCGGCCTCTATAAGGCGGATGCAGGGGAGATCTACTTCAAAGGTGAGAGGATTGATAACCTCTCCCTTCACCAGACCTTCCAGAAGGGCCTCTGCCGCACGTTTCAGATAAGCAGGGAGCTCAAGCTCATGACGGTCTTGGAGAACCTGATGCTGGTTCCTCCAGATCAGGAAGGGGAGCGTATATGGAAGACCTGGCTCACCTCTCGACTGGTGAGGAGGCAGGAGAACGAGATCAGGGAAAAGGCCCTGGAAGCCCTTGACTCGGTCGGATTGCTCCACCTGAAGGACGAATACGCCAGCAACCTCTCCGGGGGTCAGAAGAGGCTCCTGGAGCTGGCCCGCACCATGATGGCCGATCCCGAGCTGATCCTGTTCGACGAGCCGGGAGCGGGAGTGAACCCTATCGAGAGGCGGACGCTGGCGGAGCACATCCGACGGCTGGTGAGCGAAGAAGGGAAGACCGTCTTCCTCATCGGACACGAGATGGAGCTGGTGATGGATGTCTGCGACCCCATCATCGTGATGGACAGGGGCAGGAAGCTGTGCGAAGGCTCCCCTGAGGAGATCAGTTGCGACCCACAAGTATTAGAAGTTTACCTGGGAGGTGGAGGGTCATGACCATCTTACGAGTGGAGAAGGTGATCTCAGGATATGGCGCCATGGAGGTCGTCCACGGGCTCTCCCTGGAGGTGGGGGAGGGACAAATCGTCTCCATGCTGGGCCCCAACGGGGCTGGCAAAACCACCTTGTTGAGGACCATCTTCGGGGTCCTGAAGCCCTGGCAAGGGAAGATATATTTCAAAGGAGAGGACATCAGCGGTCTCCCGCCGGAGAGGATAGTGCGGTTGGGAATGGCCTACATCCCCCAGGAGTATAATATCTTTCCTTCCCTGACCGTCCAGGAGAACCTGGAGATGGGGGCCTTCATTCGAGAGGATGATATTGGCCCTCGGATGGAGGAGATATACGAGCTGTTCCCCGACCTGACCGACCGCAGGAGGAGCCGGGCGGAGGAGCTCAGCGGAGGCATGAGGCAGATGCTGGCCATCGGCCGGGCGCTGATGTTGAATCCTGAGCTGCTCCTTCTGGACGAGCCATCCACGGGCCTGGCCCCCTTCCTGGTGGACATCATCTTCGACCGCATCGAGAGGCTGAACGAACAGGGGGTGACCGTCTTCCTGGTGGAACAGAACGCCTATAAGGCCCTCCAGATCTCCGACCGGGCCTATGTTTTGGAAGGAGGGGAGAAGAGGGCAGAGGGCAGCGCCAGGGAGATGTTGGAAGACGAAGAAATAGGAAGGCTTTATCTAGGGAGGTAGAAGATGCCTGAGCTAATCGTCTATGGGATCGTTCTGGGCAGCATCATCGCTCTGGGGACCGTAGGGCTTACTTTGATCTGGAGCATTCTCGATCTATTTAACTGCGCCCACGGGGACCAGATGACCATGGGAGCCTACGTCGCCCTGTTGGTGGCAACGTTGTTCTCCGGGGCGGGGTTCCTCCAGGGAAAAGTAGGGCCCTTTTCCTTCAGTTGGGGGCTGCTGGTGGCCGTTATACCGGCCGTCCTGGCGTCCATCGGCCTGGCCATCCTGATTGACCGCTGGGTTTACAGGCCCTTGAGGCAATGGGGGGCTACATCCATTGTTGGCTTCATTGCCTCCATAGGAATAGCTTTCGCCCTCCGCGGCCTGGTATACGTCCTCTGGGGCCCCGACTTTCACTTCTACTTTACAGGCGTGCGTCGTATGCTTTTCCTTCCCCTGGGGATCAAGGTCAGGCCCGATGAGATATTCATCCTGGTTGTGGCCTGGACCATGGTGGCCTTGATCTACCTATTCCTGGCAAAGACGAAGATGGGCAAGGCCCTGCGGGCTTTAGCTGATAGCCCCGAGTTGGCTCGCGTGGTGGGTATAAGCACGGAACGGATGACCGTGTGGGTCTGGGCGATCGCTGGCACGCTGATCGCCATTGCTGGCATCCTCTACGGCATCCAGACCCAGCTTCGCCCGGAGATGGGTTGGATCTTCCTGCTCCCCCTCTTCGCCGCTGTTATCCTGGGAGGACAGGGGAGCATCACCGGCGCACTGGTGGGCGGGCTGGTCATGGGTATCGCTCAGCAGGTCTCCACAGCCTGGTTGCTCCCCACCTACAAGCCAGCCGTGGCCTTTATGATCATGGTCCTCGTCCTGCTGTTCAGACCGCAAGGGATTTTCGGAAGGAGGTAGATAAATGGAAATCGGAGGGATTCTCAGCTTCCTGGCGTCGTTCGCCATCATGGCCGGCATCTACGCCATCTTCAGCCTGGGACTGAACGTCCACTGGGGCTACATGGGGCTTTTGAACTTTGGCATAGCCGGCTTTTTCGCTATCGGCGCTTACACCTCTGCGCTGATCACCACCCCCAAGCCCACCGGAGTGCTTGCTGACTATGTCACTCAGGCAATTGGCTTGAATCAGCCGTTCCTGGTAGGAGTGATGGGGGCGGCCATAGCCTCTGGCTTGCTGGCCCTGTTGATAGGTCTCCTCACCCTGCGGTTAAGGGCGGGCTATCTGGCTATCTCCACCATAGGCATCGCCGAGACCATCCGCATCTTCTTCAACAATGAGGCCTGGCTGGCCAACGGCCCTGAGGGGCTGGTTGGTTTGCCTAAGCCCCTCCACGGCCTGGTTCCGCCCCAATACTACAACTTCCTCTATCTGGCAATTGTCCTCGCCTTTCTTGCGCTTATCTACATCGCCGTAGAGAAGGGGATTCGCTCTCCCTGGGGGAGAGTGCTGCGGGCGATCAGGGAGGACGAGGTGATGGCCAGCGCCAACGGGAAGGACGTGTTCCTGTTCAAGCTTCAATCCCTGGTCGTGGGGGCGATGATCATGGGGATAGCGGGAGCGCTTTACGCCCATTTCTCGGCCGCCATCCAGCCAGGTCTCTTCACCCCTATGTTCGGCACCTTCATCATCTGGACCATGCTCACCGTGGGGGGGACTGGCAACAACAAGGGGGCGGTCCTGGGGGCTTTCCTGGTTTGGGCCCTCTGGTCGTGGAGCACCTATTTTATCCTCAAAGTGGTTCCCCCCGGCTTTGAAACCCGCGCCCCCCACATTCGTTTTATCCTCATCGGCCTCGTACTGGTGATCGTCCTCTTGAGGAGGCCCAGGGGCATCATCGGCGAGGAAAGATACGTATCCAGGTTTTAGACTGCTCGTAGTGGCCGCTTTAGCGGCTTTCTGACCGCTGAAGCGGTTACTACGAGCACTTTGCCAACAAAATAAAGAAGGCCGGCCACCTTGTGTGGCCGGCCTTCTTTTTGTCGCTCCCCTGGATCACTTGGGCGGGATGACTATCTCCACACGCTCCGTTACTACGTATGGTGGCTCCTCCACGTACTTCCAGACCATGATGGGAGTTACCACATCGCCATTCTCATCAAAGTCCACCGATCCGGCAGCGCCCTCGTAGTTGATGTCCTTCCCTTCCCTGAGGAGTTCAAGGGCTTTCTTGATGCTCTCAGCCCCAGGGGTGATCGTTTCTCCCGGCGGATTCGCCACCACGCGTAGCATGTCGCGGATGTTGACCCCGGTGATGGACAAACCTCTCGCCTCAGCCGCGGCTGCGGCCAGGCCAATTACCGCGACGGCATCGTAGGTGCCGTCTATGTAGGGCAGAGGCGGAAGCGCGCCGTACACCGCCATGTACTCAGCCACGAATATGCTATAGGAATCCCCCATAGCGGGGGCAGCAACGGTGCCGAAGAATCCCGCCAGATGCTCCGGACCCACCGCCGCGGGCATCTCTACGGACTTGGTGCCATCGCAGAAGAGGAATTTGGTGAAAAAGCCCCCCTCTATGGCCTCCTTCAAGTAGACGGTGGCATGGCCAGGGTAGCTTATGGCTGCCAGAACCTCAGGCTTAGCCTCGGCGGCCTTCCTCAGTTCCGACACGTAGGTGGCCGCAGGCGCCTCGTCGTGAGGAACCATCGCCGTAACCTTCCCTCCTCGGAACTCGAAGGATTGCTGGAACTGCTTCGCCAGCCCCAATCCGTAGGCGTTGTTGACGTACAGCACCGCGACCGTCTTGTAGCCAAGGTCCGCGGCCAACTTGCCCATGATCACCCCCTGCAGGGCGTCGGAGGGGCAGGTTCGGAAGAGGAAGTCCTTCCCCTCATCGGCCGGCAGTACACTGAGCAGAGGGGAGGTGGAGGCAGGGGAGATCTGAGGGATCTGGCCGGGGATGCAGACCGACTCCGCTATGGGAATGGTAACACCACTGGCCAACGATCCCACGAGGGCCTGAACCCTCTCCACGTCCACCAGGGTACGGGCCGCCTCTACCCCAGGCATGGCACTGGTCTCCGTATCGGCGTACTTGACCTCGATGGGGAAGCCCGCCTCCGCAAAGTGCTTCGCCGCCAGGTCTGAACCATTCCTCAAGGCCGCGCCGAACTCCGCCAAGGCACCGGTGAAATCGATTCCCACGCCGATCTTCACCTTGGCTGGAAGGGGAACAGGCGTGGGCTCCGGTGTAGGCGTGACGACCACGACCACTTCCTTCTCGACGGTGACTGGAACCTCCTTCTCGACGACCACCGGCGTGGGCGGGGCACAAGCCGCTGCCACCAAACCGATGGCCAAAACCGCTAACAAAAGTGACTTCTTCATTTCCTTTCTCCTCCTTGTTCTTTGATATTTTCGAGTAGCCACAGGCAGCCCAATCCTGCAGCCAGCTCAGGATGGATTGGTTACACCATAACTAAGGCCTTCATCACCTCCCCTCTTCTGAAGAGCTTTCCCGGAAAGTCAAACGGGGGACTTTCTGACGGGTAGCCGTCACTTCGCCAGGCTCAGTGCAGGCTTGAGGCCAGATGACGCCCAACGCGGTTGGGCTACTACCCATTTCCGGGAGATCTTCTAGAGGATTATAACAGCAAAAGTGAAAAAAGACAAATCCGATTTCTCCCGCTTGCCTTCTTTCACGTCCACAATTCCCATCGCACACTGCCTTCAGGGAAAGTCAGAACCGACCGCTATTAAAACAGTCCCCAAATCGTGATAGCCCATATCAAGTGGCGGCATCGCCCCTCAAGCCATCATCGCCTTGGGGACATGAAAGTAGAATAAAATTAGAAGTATTATAAGTGAAACTAAGTAATTTGTCAAGGTTCTGGGTTTTCTTCTCTTTTGGGCCGAATTGTGATAAAATTACTGACGCAATGCCAAACGCCAAAGTCAATCGTCAACGGGAGGTTAATCTCGAGCAAGATGCTGAGTCGGCTTTGCAGGAGGAGGACGTGTGCTGGGGGACAGCCCTGGCCGCCGCGGAGATAATCCGCTCAGGCACGGTGGGCTTCGCCGATCACTACTTCTACATGGGCCAGGTCGCTACCGCGGTCGAGGAGGCGGGCCTGAGGGCGAACCTGGCCTGGTGCGTCGTTGGCCTGGGCAAGGAGGCAGAGATAGGCACGGGCCTGGAGGGGAGCGAGGAAGTCAGGATTGAGTGAACTGGTTTTCTTGAAACTGGGCGGCTCCTTGATCACCGATAAGAATCAAGAGGAGACTGTCCATCAAGACGTTATCCGTCGCGCCGCCCGTGAAGTCAGGTCCGCTTTGGACCGGAATCCAGATTTACGCCTCCTGCTCGGCCACGGCAGCGGCTCCTTCGGCCACTTCGTCGCCCAGCGCTACGGCCTCCTCGAAGCAGGCCCACCCAACTGGCGGGGCTACGCTGAAACAGGCGCGGCAGCCGCCCGCCTCAACCGCCTGGTGACCGACATCTTCCTGGCTGAGGGCGTGCCCGTCGTCTCCATCCAGCCCTCGGCCTCGGCCTGCTGCCAGGATGGAGCGCTCATCGGCATGGAAACGGAGCCCATCGAATTAGTGCTACACCACGGCCTGGTGCCCCTGGTCTACGGCGACGTGGCTCTGGACGAGGTGCGCGGCTGCACCATCATCTCCACCGAGCAGGTCTTCGCCTACCTGGCCGAGCGCCTTGAGCCCACGCGGATCGTCCTGGCCGGCGAGGTGGAAGGCGTCTTCACCGCCGATCCCCTGCGGGACGAATCCGCCCAGTTGATCCCAGAGATCTCGCGTCAGAACTTTGCCCAGGTGGAGCAAATGCTGGCTGGCTCTCATGGCGTTGACGTGACAGGCGGGATGCTGACCAAGGTGCGCATCATGTATGCCCTGGTGCGGGAGCATCCTGAGCTCAAAGTGCAGCTTATCTCAGGCCAGCGGCCGGGCCTGATCAAGCGGGCGCTGCTGGAGCCGGACTTTGAGGGAGGGACGACTATTTGCTGGTGAACTCTGATGGGCAAAGGTCGCCCCGAGCTGAAGCTCTGGGCTAAAAGAACAAAGCCCTTCGGGCTGAATTCAGCCTAGCCGCCCGACGATAAAGTCGTCGTGCTATAGAGCAGCGGGTGATAAGCCCGATTTCATCGGGCGCTGTTTCGTAGCACGGGCACTGCATGCCCGTGCGGGCGAGCTCGGCGGTGAAGCCCCACCGGTTGATGGGCGAAGGTCTCCCGACCGAGCCCTTTGGACTTTGCGCTTTGGATTTTGAGCTTAGAAAGGGGAACCATGATCGCCGCTTTCTTTGATCTCGATGGCACTTTGTGCACTGAGCACGTCTGGCACGCTTTCAGCAGGTATTTCACTGAGCACCGCCGCCGGCGACTTCTCGCCAATGCTTTTCTGGTTACTCACCTCTCCTTGTGGCCACTGCACCGCCTGGGCTTGCTGAGCCGGGAGTGGTTCTTCCGCTCGTGGGTCAACGACATGGCCTGGCTGCTCGTTGGCCTGCGGCCCGAAGAGGGCCGGGAGATCTTCCACTGGGTTACCGATCAGGCCCTCATACCTTCCCTGCGCCCTGACGTAGCCGAGGTCTTACGTCAACACCAGGCCGAAAGCCACCAGGTGGTGCTGGTCTCCGGCGCTTTCGAGGAATTGCTGGCTTGCATTGGGGAGCGCCTGGGGGTGCAGCACGTGGTGGGCACCAGGCTGGAACTCAATCGGGGGAGATACTCAGGACGAGCTATCGAGCCTTCGTGCTTTGGCGATGATAAGGTAGCTCTCCTCACCGAACTCCTGGCGAACAGTGATCTGGACGTAGACCTGAGCCAGAGCTTCGCCTACGGGGACAGCATTTTCGACATCGCCATGCTGGAACTCGTGGGCAACCCCGTTGCTGTCTACCCCGACGGCGAGTTGTGGGACTACGCCTCGCAGAGGGGGTGGCAAGTCATTGGAGAGCC
>VGOG01000001.1 GCA_016875995.1 Chloroflexota bacterium | reverse complement strand
CCACCCTGGAGAAGCTGTGCGGCGCCAACCTGGTGGTGAACCTGGGCACCACGGTGGCCTACATCCTGGCCTTTCTTGTGGGGTGATGACTTAACCGTAGCTGTCATTGCGAGGAGCGAAGCGACGAAGCAATCTCCAGCCTACGACGTAGGGGATTGCTTCGCTCCCTGCGGTCGCTCGCAATGACACAGAAGAGGTTGGGTTGTGTGATATGGGCAAGTGGTTGAGCGAGTGGGGAGAACGACCAGGGCGGAAGGTGCGCCCCTATTGGTGGCCGCCCAGCCTGATCCTCCGACAACTGGGGAGCGCGCTGTACGTGGGTGCCCTCGCCCGCTGGCGGGAGTTGCCGCGCTGGATCGTCACCTACGGCGTGAAGTGCATCCCCGGCGCCGCTGGATCGTGGGGCCAGGGCTGCATCGGCTTCCCGGCCCACCCGGTGTGGGAGATGACCGCCGCCTGCAACCTGCGCTGCATCCACTGCCACGCCTCAGGCGGCCAGCCTGCGGCCGACGAGCTGACCACCAGGGAGGCCAAACGCCTGTTCGATCAACTGGCCGAGGTGAGCGAGTTTCGCATGGTAGCCTTCACCGGCGGCGAGCCGCTGGTGCGCGACGACCTGTTTGAGCTGTTGGCCTACACCCAGGCCCTGGGCTTCACCAATACCCTGGCCACCAACGCTACCCTCATTGACGACGCGGTGGCCCGCGACCTGCGCCGCTACGGCGTAGCCATCGGTGCGGTGAGCCTGGACGGCTTCGATGCTGAAACCCACGATTTTGTACGCGGCCAGCCCGGCTCCTTCGAGGCCGCCCTGCGCGGGATACACGCCCTGCGGCGAGCCGGCATCCCGCTGCACATCAACATCACGGCCATGGAATACAACCTGGATCAATTGGACCCCCTGATGGACCTGGTGGATGAACTGGGGACGGCGATCCTCATCATGTACCAACTGGTGCCAGTGGGGCGAGGCCGGGGCATCGAAGACGCAGCCCTGGACCTGGGGGCCAACGAGCGGTTGATTCGCTTTATGGTCCGCGCCCAGAGCGTCATCCGGGCGGTCATGGAGCCGGTGGCGGGGCCCCAGTACTGGTCCTTCCTGCTGCAGCGGGCGGGCATCAAAAGTGGTCCGCTCCTGCGCCTGGCGGAGATGGTGTTCCACGGCTGCTCGGCGGGACGGGGCTTCGTCTACATCAAGCCCAACGGCGAGGTCTGGCCCTGCCCCTTCATCGAGGTGAGCTGTGGCAACGTGCGGGAGACGCCGTTCGCCGAAATCTGGGCTACGGCCGCTATGTTCGAGGATTTGCGAAAGCGAGAGGAACGCCTGAAAGGGCGCTGCGGCCAGTGCCAGTACAGGCGGCTGTGTGGTGGCTGTCGGGGGCGGACCCTGGCCGTCAGCGGCGATTACCTGGCTGAGGACCCCTCCTGCTTTATCCATGTGGATGACTGATGAAACTCGTTCCCTTGTTGGAACCCATTCGCCTGCAGATGGAGCGGGTGGAGTATCTGATACACGAAGCACTGGCGAAAGTCGAGGAACCGATACGTTCGAGGCTACGCTATTCGCTAGATGGCGGCAAACGTCTGCGGCCAGCGTTGGTGATCCTCAGCGGACGGATGTTTGCCCCTGCCACTGAGCCTTTCTACAGCCTGGCAGCCGCAGTTGATATGCTGCACACCGCCACGCTGATCCACGACGACCTGCTGGACGAGGCCCCTCTGCGACGGGGCCGTGAGACGCTGCACACCATCTGGCCGGCGGGGGCGACCGTGCTGGCCGGCGACTACCTCCTGGGCCAGGCCATATCGCTGATTGCAGAGCTGGAACATCCTCGTATCTTCAAGGTCTTCGGCGAAACACTCTGCACTTTGTGCGCCGGAGAGATAAGGCGGCTGGTAGCGCCAGGAGGATACAGTCGCCAGAACTACTACCGCAGCATCGAGGCCAAGACGGCCTCGCTCTTCGCCGCCTCCACGGAGATGGCAGGCATCCTGGCCGGTGCGGGGGACATGCAGATCGCAGCCTTGCGTCGTTTCGGCCGAGAGTTAGGGATGGCTTTCCAGATCGTGGACGACGTGCTGGATTTCATCGGCGATGAGGCCCAGTTGGGAAAGCCGGCCGGCAGCGACTTCCGCCAGGGCCTGGTCACGCTGCCGGTCCTCTACTGCCTGGAGAGGGTAGAGGACAACGGCCCTGTCCATGCCGTGCTATCCGGCCAGTGGGACGACGAGCACGTGCAAGCCGCGATAGAGGCCATTCGTTCCTCAGGAGCCATCGAGGCCTCGCTAGCAGAAGCACGGGCCTACGCCAGGCGGAGCCAGGGAGCACTTGCCACCCTGCCCGACAACGCCTGGCGCCAACTGCTGTGCTCCCTGGCCGACTACGTGGTGGAGAGAATCCACTGAGAAACGAGATTTCGCCTATTTTGACCTAAACTCAGTGATGGGTTATAATATCCCAGGACACCATGGAGATCCAAGCAGCCGTAGCTAAAGTGCACAAATACGCCACCAGCGAAAGCGGCGATACGCTGGAGATCATCGAGCGGCCCCACGGCGGGCTCTCCCTGGTGCTGGCCGACGGGCAACGCTCGGGCCGGGCAGCCAAGGCTATCAGCAACCTGGTGGCTCGCAAGGCCATCTCGCTCCTGGCCGAGGGGGTTCGAGATGGCGCGGCAGCGCGAGCGGCCCACGATTATCTCTACGCTAATCGTGGAGGCAAGGTCTCGGCCACGCTGAACATCGTCTCGGTGGACCTGGTCACCAGGACCCTGGTCATCTCACGGAATAGCCACTGCCCGGTCATCATTGCTGACCAGCATGGAACGTGGGCCCTGAATGAGCCCAGCCAGCCGATCGGCATTTACCCTGGGACCAAACCGGTCATCACCGAACTGCCCATTGCTCCTCACACCTGGCTGGTCGTTTTCACCGACGGGGTGCTGGCCGCCGGGCAGCGCTACGGGGAGCGGCTGGATATGGTTCAACTGGTCTCCGACTTTCTGGCTGGTGGGGAAAGGGCTGCCCAGGCTATGGCTGACGACATCCTGGAACGGGCCGTAGAGCTGGATCGGGGGCGGCCCTCCGATGACATAAGCGTTCTGGTGATCGCCATCGTGCCCAGGTTGCGAGAGGACAGTGTGCGGCGGATGACGGTCAGCTTCCCAATTGACAAATTGGCCGAAAAGTGACATAATTAGCCTAATTACGTAGGCAGAGTAACGCCGTGAAAAGAGAGAGAAATGGCATTAGGAAAAGAAGTTATACTAAAGCGGATCGCGGAAGGGGGTGGCCCAGAGGGCCTGGATCTATCGGGCCAGCACCTGGCGGGGATTGACCTCAGCGGGGTTGATCTGCATGGCGTCGTACTGGCCAGGGCCAATCTTCGAAAGGCCGACTTGCGGGGGGCGAATCTGCAGGGAGCAGACCTCTCGCGGGCTGTCTTGCAGGGGGCTGATCTTCGCTGGGCTGATCTCTGCCGGGCGGACCTGCGCTGGGCAGACATGAGGAGTGCCAGCCTGCAAGGGGCGCAACTCGATGGCACCAAAATGGACGGCGCTGACCTGGCTGGGGCTGATTTCACGGTAATGGAACTGACCGAGGGAGCGAGGGGAACGGAGCCACCTCTCATTTCCCCGCAGCAGAGGTCGAGAATACTGACCACCCTGGCTATGGTGATATTTGCCCTGGCTGTGGCAGACCTGTTTTGCGTTTGGGGATGGCTCTACAAAGCCGCCTACTTCGACGAGTTCGGCCTCTCCTGGGGCTTCGATCTCAACCTGCTGTCCATGGATTACCTCCTCGGAGGCGGGCGGGTGCTCGGGCTTAGCCTGGGGTTCCTCCTGACGTTGCTCGTGTTCTCCCTCTACGTCCTGTTGATGGTAGGCGTCATCGCTTTCGCCTTCCTGGTATTCGCCTATCTGGGCGCCCGCGTCATCCCGGAGTTGGGGATTTCCTGGATTCGCCGAGGTGCGATAGTGATACTCCTTTTGGTCTGCCTGGCGGGTTTGGCCCTGATCTTCCCCCGCCTCATCTCCCTTGGTGGCTGGCTCATCAGGGAGGGGATTCCAGCGAAGGAAGGCTTGCGGATCTTCAAAGGGTTCCTCTTTGATTCCTCTGTCGTCGAGAGGACGCTGTTCGTCGCTTTTTTGGCGGTCTTTCTGGTTCCGTTGTGGATTCTCTACCGGCTTTTCTGCCAGGGGCTGCAGAAGGTGAGCTCCCCGTTTCCCTGGCTGGAGGATGTCCTGGCTTTTCTCAAGAGGGCCAGCATTTTTGGCCAATTTCAGCCTCTGACCCGCTGGGAACGGCGTTTGGGTGCGCTGGCAGTGGCCGTCATCCTCATTGCTATTCCCACTTTTCTGACTCAGGGTGGAAGGCTGCGTGCTCAGGAGGACATGTGTTACGGAGACCCCCTTCCCCGGGTCAGCCTCTACGAGAAGGGGCTGCTGGAGACAACCTCGCTACAGATAGGGGAAGCAGAAAGGCAGTTTTGCTTGTATCTCCTGCTGGCCAGAGATGGCAATTACTACGTGTTCTATCCTCACCAGACCCAGGAGATCGAGGGAAGGTGGCAGCCCAGCGTGTACGAGATCCCTGCCGAGCAGGTGGATCTCATCAAGCTGAAAGAGAGCACGGCCTGTTTGACGTGTCGTGATGACGTTTCTTCCATGGATGAGCCACCGTTGATCATCTCGGCCACCAGTACACCAACGCCGACCGAGGTGCCGACCGAGATGCCTACTGCCACGCCTACACTCGAGGAACCCACTGCTACACCCGTGGCAGAGCCACCCACGGCTACGCCCACGCCGGAGGTGCCTATCGCTACGTTTACACCCGTGCCGACGGACACGCCACAACCGATTCCAACGCCCGTCCCCCCGACGGCGACGAACACGCCGCCCGCAGGACCTCCGCCACTGGAGCCGGGGTGCAGAGATCAGTACGAGCCTGACGACGTCCTGGGACAGCAAAAGCCCATCGCCATAGGCGAGACCCAGAGCCGCAGCTTCTGTCCTGAGGGCGATTTCGATCTGGTGTGGTTCCCGGTCAAAGCTGGAAGGTGGTACCACGTCTATACCCACGATCTGGCTATGGGTGTGGATACGATGATCTCTGTCGGGCTGGAGCCGAAAATCGCCCGCTACTGTAGTCCCCCCAATTGTGCCAACGACGATATCGCGCCAGGGAACCTGGCCTCGGAAATACTCTTCCAGGCCGACGTGGATGGCACTGCTCTGGTGTCCATTGACAATCGCTACCAGTATGGCCCTGACAAGACGTATAAGATCACCGTTAAGGAGGTTTTGCCCACGCCCACGACCACGCCGACCATCACCCTTACGCCGACCATCACCCCGACGCCCACTCCCACGCCTACTCTCACTGCCATGCCATCGCCCACCCCAGGCTTCGATCTCTATGAACCCAACAACTCCTTCTCGACTGCGTACCCGATATTCTCCAGTGAGTCGTACTATGCTTACATAAACCCGGCTACCGATCTGGACTACTTCTGGTTCAACATCCAAACGTTGTACCCTATCACGGCCAGGCTGACTGTCCCCGACCCTGATAATGTGACCTATGCTCTCGATCTCTACGACGCTGATTACAACCGCCTGGTCGCGATGGCGAACCAGGTCGGCGAAGGGACGATCATTGTTAGCCACAATCCCGCGCAAACGGGGAGGTACTACGTAAGGGTGTACAGTATCCAGAATCGCTTCGACGCTAGCAAGGCCTACGGATTAAGTGTGGTTTTCGACAGAGCCCCGACGCCTACACCCTCACCCACCTCGACGCCGACGAGCACTCCTACTCCCACCATCACGCCCACGCCCAGCCCGACACCGACGTTGATAAGGTAGATCGCCTTGCTGAGAATCTTCGGTTCAACGACAAAAAGTAGAAAGGGGAAGCTGAAAAAGTGGGACGCAACTTCTCGAAACTGGCGCTGGCTTTGGTAGTCTTCGCGGTTGTCTTTCTCCCTTCGACACGCTCAGGGCACGGCGCATCGGGGGAGCGCGTAGCTACAGACCCGGTAGGGGCAACAGCAAGCAGAGTGTACGCCTTGTCTGATTGTGCCTCTGGTTGGTGGGAGCAGGGTGGAGGCACGAGTGAGCTTATCATC
Source organism: Chloroflexota bacterium (assembly GCA_016875995.1). Classification (GTDB taxonomy): domain Bacteria; phylum Chloroflexota; class Anaerolineae; order VGOG01; family VGOG01; genus VGOG01. The sequence goes on along the minus strand of VGOG01000001.1, from coordinate 77,795 downwards.
TATGCCCTGGCGAGCCATTCAGGGAGTCCCAGGATCTACGCCGGCCTGTGGGGAGATGGCGTCTACATCACTCCCAGCGGCACGAATTCCTGGAGTCCGACTTCTTTGATGGCTCCCCTCGAGATCGCTGCCCTGGCTATTGATCCCGCTAGCCCTGACACCATCGTCTTCGCGGGGACAATAGGGAATGGCATCAAAAGGAGTGACAGTGGCGGCGCTGTTTGGACGGCCACAATGGGCCTGGAGGGCAGGGATGTCTGGTCCGTGGCCGTCACTTCCACGGCCGATCCCATCTATGCCTACGCTGGTGCGGGAGGAGGCATTTACATCAGTATTGACGGAACAAATTGGGACCTCGCTGGAGGCACTGGGATTGGCACGGAGAGATTTTACACCCTGATCGTTGATCCCCAGGACAGCCGAACCGCTTTCGTGGGCACGAAGGATAAAGGGGTCTATCGGACGACCGACGGTGGCATTGGCTGGTCATCGAGCGGCCTGTCCTTGATGACCGTTCGGGCACTGGCCTTCCATCCCGCTGACAGCCGGATCATCTATGCCGGTACAGAATCCTACGGGATTTTCAAGAGCACCAATGGCGGGGTCTCGTGGCTTTTAAGTGGATTGGACGGGCATAAGGTCCTGGCCATCGCTATCAACTCTCGCAATCCTGAGTTCGTCTATGCCGGAACATACGGGGGTGGGGTTTGGGCCAGTCACGATGGTGGCCACAATTGGTATAGAATGCCCGGCCTGGCAGGTGGTGCTAGTTTTGTCTATTCCCTGACCCTTTTTACTCCTGAGGGAGAGGGCGATTGCCAGGTGCTCTATGCTGGCACCACCGATGGGGTGTGGGCTCGTACCGTCACGTCTTTCTACATCCTTTACCTGCCTCTCGTTCGTAAGGGGTAGCTTTAAGGTGCAACGATGGCCGATGCGCATTGCGGTAGTAGGCCCTTGTGCCTCAGGAAAGACAGCTCTGGCTGAGCGCCTTCGACATTTGGGCTACGAGGCTCGCGAGTGTACTCAGGAACACTCCTACGCGCCGACGATGTGGCAGAAGATCTCCCAGCCGGATGTCCTGATCTATCTGGACGCCAGCCTCGCGGCTATCGCCGAGCGACGCTCCGCTGATTGGAGCGAGGAGTACCTGGCCAAGCTGAACCGCCGCCTCGCCCATGCTCGCCAGCACTGCCATCTCTACATTCAAACCGATGGGTTGAGCGAAGAGGAAGTCTTGGAGATAGCGCTTGATTTCTTGAAGGGTGCGGTTCCCTCGAATTCCTTAAGTGGTTTGTCAGCGATTGCAGGTGCAACACCATGAACATTGAGGATTACCGCTTCGGACGGATCGTAATTGACGGTAGAGCTTACACCTCCGATGTCATCGTTTTTCCCGACCGCGTCCAGGATGGCTGGTGGCGCAACGAGGGCCACGAGCTATGCCCGGCCGACCTGTGGGAGGTAATTCAAGGGAAGCCGGCAGTGCTGGTGGTAGGCACGGGACAAGCGGGCTTGATGAGGGTGCCGCCGCAGACGGCGGAGTACCTGGAGCAGCAGGGCATCAAGTTGATGGTCGAGAGGACAGCCGAAGCCTGCCAGACCTTCAATCGGCTCTGTCGCTCTGGGGAGAAAGTCGTGGCTGCGCTACATTTGACCTGTTGAGGATTTGACAGATGGATGACGATGGGTTATAATCTACCTCGTTTGCTACCACAGTCTGAGTTTCAGTAGATCCATTTTTGCTCGGTCTGGATCGTCAGATCCAGGCCAAAAGCGGGGATTTGGCAATCCCCCTGGAGCAATTTTGGATCTACTGAGTTTGTCGGGGTGAAGGGAGGAGAGTTAAATTTGAGGGAGAGAAACGTTGGCTTATTAACAGGGATTATCATCCTGACCTTGGCGGCCATCTGGGTGAATTGGCCGGACAACCCGGGCATTCGCATTAACCTGGGCCCCATCAACATTGATAGAGACATCAGGGTTCACCAGGGGCTGGACCTGCAAGGGGGAATGCAGGTGCTCCTGGAGGCGGACCTGCCAGCGGGTCAGGAGATTGAGCCCGGCGCTATGGAGGCGGCCACGGTCATCGTCAAGAACCGCGTGGATGCCCTGGGCGTGACCGAGCCCCTGGTCCAATCGCAGGGCGAGCGGCGGATCATCGTCGAGCTGCCGGGGGTGAAGGATCCTGAGCTGGCTATTGCCACCATCCGTGAGACAGGGCTGCTGGAGTTCGTGAACGCGGGCAATACCTTCTTGCCGCCGGACACGGTGGTAGCAACTACCTTCGGGAGTTCGGTCGCCCCTGCCGAAGAAATGACTCCCACAGCGGAGATCGCGGACACGGCCGCTTTAACCCCTACCGTGCCAGCTTCTCCGGAACAGGTTTACGACACAGTGATGACGGGCAAGGAGTTGGATACGATCAACGTGGCGCTGGATCAGTATGGCAAGCCGGAGATCCAGTTCTCCTTGAAGGCCGCGGGAGCCGATACTTTTGCCGCCTTCACCAGCCAGAACGTGGGAAGGTTCCTGTGCATTGTGCTGGACAAGCGAGTCATCTCCTGTCCACGCATTCAAACCGCCATCACCGAAGGGCAGGCGCGGATTACGGGCGAGTTTACTCTGGAGGAAGCGCGGAGTCTGGCTATCCAGTTGCGTTACGGCGCTTTGCCGGTTCCCCTGAGAGTGGAGACAACCCGCTCCATTGGCCCGACCCTGGGGCAGGACTCGGTGCAGAAGAGCGTCAGGGCTGGCGCTATAGGTGTGGCCGTTGTTCTCCTGTTCATGATGATCTACTATCGTCTGCCCGGCGTTCTGGCCGATCTGGCGCTCATCATCTACGCCTTGCTGAACTTCGCGCTTTTCAAGCTGATTCCGGTCACCCTGACCCTGCCGGGCATCACCGGCTTTCTCCTCTCCACAGGTATGGCCGTTGATGCCAACATCCTGATCTTCGAGCGCATGAAGGAGGAGCTGCGGTGGGGGCGGAGCCTGGGAACGGCCATCAATGCTGGCTTCGATCGAGCCTGGACGTCCATCCGCGACTCGGAACTTTCCACCCTCATCACCTGCGTCATACTCTACTGGTTTGGGTCCAATTTCGGGGCCAGCGCGGTCAAAGGTTTCGCCATCACCCTGTTCATCGGTGTGTTGATCAGCATGTTCACCGCGGTCGTCGTCACCCGCACCTTCCTCCGCTTCGTCTTCGACGTATTCGGCGAGCGGCTGGGGGACCGCAAGTGGCTTTTGGGGATTTAGAAATTAGAGGTTGGAGGTTGGAGATTAGAGGTTGGAAGTAGGCAGGTTGTCCAATTTCCAACATCCAATATCTAACTTCCAATTTCCAAAGGGGGCTTATGTTCAACATAATTGAGAAACGTCGTTGGTACTTCCTTATCTCGACTCTGGTCATTGTGGCTGGTTTGATGGCCATGATCTACTCCACCGTGCGCTTTGGCACGCCGGTGAGTCTGAGCATTGATTTCACGGGCGGCGCGTTCCTGGAGCTGGAGTTCCAGCAGCCCGTTCAACCAGGAGAGGTGCGCCAGGTGTTCGTAGATAGGGGCTACGTAGACACGATGGTGCAGACCACGGCCGATGGGCGCACGGTCCTCATCCGCTCTGATTTCCTCGACTCCGAAGTCAAAATGGAAATCGAATCCGTGCTGGAGGATAAATACGGGCCGCTGGAGGAGCTGCGGTTCGAATCGGTGGGCCCCACCATCGGCGGTGAGGTGACCAGGGCGGCGACCTTCGCGGTGGCCACAGCCGCTGTCGTCATCCTGGGCTTCATCGTGTTGGCTTTTCGACGGGTGCCCAATGCCTTTCGTTACGGCACCTGCGCCATCGCGGCTCTTATTCACGACTTCCTGGTAGCTATGGGCTTTTTCTCCATCATGGGCCTCTTCCAGGGCTGGCAGGTGGACTCCCTTTTCCTGACCGCCATCCTCACCGTCATCGGCTTCTCGGTGCAAGATACCATCGTGGTCTTCGACCGCATCCGCGAGAACATCCCCAAGCGGCGGGGCGAGCCCTTTGAGACGATCGTCAACCGCAGCATCCTGGAGACCATTCACCGCTCCCTGGCCACCCAGCTCAATGCCATCTTCGTGATGGTTGCCATTCTCCTCTTCGGGGGGGCGACCATGAAGCAATTCATTGCCACGTTGTTGGTGGGGATGCTCAGTGGCACCTATTCGTCCATCTTCACCGCCGTACCGCTGCTGGTCGTTTGGGAGAAGGGCGACGTGGGCCAGTTTTTCCGCGACCTGCGGGGGCGAGAGGCCATCACGTAGGGGTAAGGCTTGCCCTTACCCGATTTGATCGCCAAGGGTTCGTCAAAGAATAACTTCCCGACACGATGTCATTGCGAGCGCTTTTTGCGAAGCAATCCCCACCTTTGTTCAGCAAGGAGATTGCTTCGTCGCAAAAAAACGCTCCTCGCAATGACACCAATGGGGGAACTTATTTCTTTACAGACCCTAAGCGAGGGCAACCGCGAGGGTTGCCCCTACAGATGCGGGGTTGAGATGAAATCTCAGCCCCGTTTTGGGTTTAGAACAGCGGATCGGCGGGATTTACTGATCAGGATGATCCGCCAATCCTGCCCATCCGCGTTCTTTGACTGCCGAGGCATTGTGTGCTATGATAGAGAGGATATGGTCGGAGTGCAGGCGCGAGCCTGTGGGGGCGGACTTGCGTCCGCACTCCAGGGGGTTTCTGGTGAGGTGAAATCATGGGTCTGATCGTGATTCGCTACGGCGAGATCGGCTTGAAGGGTGGGAACAGGTGGTATTTCGTCAAGCGGCTGCGCAAGAACGTCAGGGACTGCCTGAAAAAGCATGACCTGGTGGGCGAGGTGCACAGCGTCGGGCAGCGGGTCTACGTGCAGGTCGAGGAAGTGGAGCGGGCCGTCGAGAAGCTGCGGGATGTCTTCGGCATCGTCTCTCTGAGCCCGGCCCAGGAAGTTGCGGCCGACATCGAGGTCATCATGGCTGAGGCCCTGAGGGTGGCCGAGGTAGTCGGCCTGGACGAGACGCGAACCTTTCGGGTGAAGAGCCGCCGCGCCGATAAGGCTTTCTCCCTGACCTCGCCGGCGATCAACCGCTTGGTCGGCGCTCACGTCCAGGGAGCGACCGGGGCGCAGGTGGACCTCTCCGACGCGGCTGACCTCACCATTGGCGTGGAGGTGCGCCAAGACCACGCGCTGGTCTTCGGTCAGACCGTGGCCGGGCACGGGGGATTGCCCCTGGGCAGCGAGGGCCGGGCGGTGGCCCTGATGTCTGGCGGCATTGACTCGCCGGTGGCCGCCTGGCTGATCATGAGGCGGGGGTGCGGGGTGATCCCCATCCACTTTCGCCAGAGCGAGGTGGAGTTGGCCAAGTTCATGGACAACTGCCAGGTCTTGTCTCGTTACGCCTACGGTTGGGACATCCGCCCCATCGTGCTGGATCACCGGGAGGTATTTGACGAGACCTACGAGAAGCTTCGTCGCCTCGGTGCTGAGCGCTGGGCCTGCATCTTCTGCAAGCGGGCCCTGCTCCAAAAGGCGTGTGAGATCGCCGACCAGCACAAGGCCAAGGCCCTGGTCACCGGCGACTCCCTGGGCCAGGTGGCCAGCCAGACCCTGGACAACCTGGAGGTCATCTCCTACGGCATCGAGAAGCCCATCCTGCGCCCCCTCATCGGCCTGGACAAGACAGAGATTACCGCCCTGGCGCGGCGCATTGGCACCTTCGAGATCTCCACCCGTGAAGCTTGCTCCTGTCCTTACCTGCCGCCCGACCCGTTGACCAAGGCTAGTTTGCCGAAGCTGAGGGCCATCGTGGAGAAGATGGGGGATGGTGACGAGGGACGAGGGACGAGGGACAAGGGACGAGGGACAAGGGAATGGGGCGTTGAGTGATGGGGAAGATTAAGGAACCTTTGCCGGTGAAACTGATAGCCAGCATGTTTACCGCCAGGAGGGAGCTTCTGGAGGAGGCCAAGGTCCGGCTGAGCCAGGAGTTTGGCCCCCTTGACTACGAGAGCGAGCTCTTGCCTTTTGATCATACGTCCTACTACGCAGCGGAGTTCGGGGAGAACCTGAGGCGGCAGTTCGTGGCTTTCGAGGAGCTCGTGCATCCAGGCAAGCTGGCGGAAATCAAGCTGCAGACTAACGCTCTGGAGCTTGTCCTGAGCGGAGCGAAAGGAATGGAATGGGCGGTGGAGGGGAAGCGGCAGATCAACATTGACCCTGGCTACGTTTCCCACTCCAGGCTGGTCTTGGCCACCACCAAGGATCACGCTCACCGCATCTATCTGGGCCAGGGCATCTACGCCGAGGTGACGCTGTACTTTGGCGATGGCACCTTCCGCGCCTGGCCCTGGACCTACCCCGACTACGCCAGTCCGCCTCTCATTGCCATCTTCAACCACATCCGAGCGCTGTACGTGAAGCAACTACGTGAAACGTGAGAACGTGATGCGTGATCTCCCGTTTCACCCATCACGTTTCACGGAATCATTCCTTGGCCAGCAGCTCCACCTCAGTGACCATGCTCTGGTAGTCGTGGCCTGAGGCGTAGATTCTTATGGAAGTAAGGTCGGCGGGCTTGACGTCCCCCAGGATTTCCATCAAGTTGCCCGACTCGTAAGAGTACCAGACGTTGCGAGGAATTTCCAGGCCATCGCTGATGGGATAATTAGCAGGGTTTTCGTAATAGAAGCCCTGAACCCAGTGGTTAGGGTTTCCGTAGGCATCTTTGTAGTCCAGGCGGACCATGATGGGGTACTCGGAGTGTAATACTCCGCCGCCGGATAGGCTTTGGTAGAGGAGCATGACCGAGAGGCGAAGCTCCACGACTCTGTAGTCGCGAACGTCCCTGTTTATGGCCTGGATGATACCTGTATCGCCACGGTAGATGTTCCCCCCCAGGCGCTGGAAGAGCACTGCCTGGCGAGCGCCGCTGGTGACGATCTCCACCCGGCCGTGGGCCTCATTGGGGTCATCCCGGTCGCTGTAGGGAAACCACCCCTTTTCCAGGGACTCTCTGAAGTCACCGTTTACGATGAGGTTTCGCTCCGGTGGCAGGGGGCCCAGGGGCTCTCTGCCGATTTCCACCGTTGTCCTCTCTCCCCGCCCCAACTCCACCGTCTTCCCCATAGCGGTGACCTTCGCCTGGCCGCGGCTCACGGTCAACTGGGATTCCTCACTGGTCACTTCTATCGAGTAGCTGCCATCTTCCTTCAATTCGACAGCAACGTGGGGCGATTGCACCTGGAAGTGCAGGTCGGATTGCATTGATGGCGCCACGCCGATCCTGACTCTTCCCCCGGTCACTTCCAGGGCGATGGTATCGGGCCTGGGGCTGAGGTCAAATCTAGGCGACTGTGTCTTTTGGATGATCACCTGGCTGTTGTTGTAGAGTTGCAGGGTGCTGTCTTCGAAAAACTCCAGGAAGGCCTGGGAGGTGGCATCGGTGGTGATAATGGATCCCTCCGGCACGTCATCCTTGCTGCCTGTGAAAGCGAAGGGTTTATTCACATCCGGCTCCTGCACCTGAACAGTGCCTCTGATGGCGGCGAGGGACGTCTTGTGCACCTGGGTGGCATTGATAATGTACCAGCGGATGCCAAGAGGGATGCTCACCGCCAGGAAACAGAAGGCGACGAAGGCGATGGAGAGGATTATCCAGGCTACTCTCTCAGGGTTCTTTCTCAGGCTCATCTTATCTCCACAGCCAGATCAACCTGGCCCTCCGCTCGTCCAGCCGATTGAGCCCTGCTTCGTGGGCCAGGCGCACCGCCTCGGCGTACTCTTCGGAGGTGAGGCGGCGGTTCAGGGGAGGCAATTCGTGGGCCTTGTAGCACGGCCGGTACTGGTCCATCACATTAAGATAAGTATTGGTCGAGACCTCCTGGGCCAGGAACTTGACGACCTCAGCGGTGCCGGCCAGCCCCTCCGGCAGCACCAGGTGGCGCACCAGCAGTCCGCGCAAAGCCACCCCTCGCTCGTCCAGGACCAGATCCCCCACCTGGCGGTGCATCTCCTTCACCGCCGCCTGGTTGATGGCCGGATAGTTCTTTATCTTCGAGTAGCGGAGAGCGATATCGGCGTCGGCGTACTTCATGTCCGGCATGTAGATGTCCACGATGCCGTTCAGCAGGGCCAGAGTTTTCAGCGAATCGTAGCCGCCGCTGTTGTAGACCAGCGGCAGGTGCAGGCCGGCCTCGGCGGCGATGAGCAGCCCGGCCAGGATCTGCGGCACCACGTGGGTAGGGGAGACGAAGTTGACGTTGTGGCAGCCCGTATCCTGCAAGTGCAGCATCATGGCGGCCAGATCCTCAGGTTCCACCTCTCGCCCGTGGCCCAGTTGGCTGATCTCGTAGTTCTGGCAGTACTGGCAGTTCAGGTTGCACCAGGCAAAGAAAATCGTCCCCGAGCCGCCCCGCCCGACCAGGGGCGCTTCCTCCCCGAAGTGGGCGTTGTAACTGGAGACAAAGGCTAGCTCCCCCGTGCGGCACACCGCACCCTTGGCGCTTTCCCTGCGGTTCACCCCGCACTCCCTGGGGCAGACATCGCACCCCTCCAGCCGCTTATACGCCTCCTTCACCCGCTCCTTCAGCTCGCCGGAGCGGAGGAGGTTGAGGTAGGCGGGTTTGAAATGGGTCATTTCACTTTACTGAGTTGAAATTTGACAGAAGTTTCAAAGTGTGCTACAATCTAAGCAATCCAGATAGCTGGAGGTGGATGGCCCGTGAAGGGCCAGCGTGGGGAAAGCCGGGTTACTCCTGGCTTTCTCCATTTTTCGCCCCTTTTATGGTTCTATTCCAAGAGCACTTTACCGTATCCCCAAACGCGACCATCAAGGTAATGCCGATTGTATTTCGCTTCAATACGGCGACCTACTTCTTTTCCAAAAACATCCCCTGGATCCTCGATCTTCCTCTCAGCAGCGAGAATCTCCTGTTTGCATGGGTACGCTAGCAGGTCTGCCAGTTGCAGCCCAGCGCTATTGGCTGACTTGGGTTTGAGCTTAATCTCCTTGCTGGTCAGCACCCGCTGGAAGAACTCCGCTTCGTGAAAGTAGGTGCCGTTCTCATAGACTCGGTGATAAGCTGCTCTGAGTTGCTGGTCCTCTCTCCTCCCCCGGCTCTCAGCCATCACATCGCCCTGAGCGTGAAAATGGTTCAGGAAGCCACAGTAGCGCTCTAACAAGACTGCGAGACAGTAGTGATAAGGATGATAAGCTGCTGCTCCATAGCGTTCGATATGGCTCTTCTTATCAATGACCACTGTCACCAGCAAGTAGTCTTGGCTATCCAAGAAGTGCAGCAACGCCTGGTTAAATCGTAATCAATTGTAAGAGTTTGTAACTCACGATTTTGCCGATGGGTTGGGAGTCATGGCCTGGGGGAGCTCACACCAGGGCCATGTAGCAAACCAATGAGAGGTCATCCTCGCTCAGTTCCGGCACCTCCGGTCGTTCTGGTCGGCTCACGGGATTGTCACAAGCGAAAGCCCTCAGCATGTCGAAAAGTGCCGGTCCACTATGTCGGTTCTCCTGCCAGACCCTACGCAGCCGTCGCAGGTATGGGTCAGGGAGCGGTTCCGCGAAGTAGGCCAGTAATTCTTCAATAACTTCGTTCCTTCGTTGGGTCTTTAGCCAGTTCAAGATGTGATTTTGCGGTGCTTTGAGCCTGGGAACCTTGACCTGTGCCTGTCTCAGTCGGCCCACTACGTGCCGCCTGACCTGCTCAATGATTGGGTAGACATCGAAGTCTGGCTCGACAGCCGGCTCGCTCTCTGAGCAGCGCACCAGCCGGATGACCTCTAACTTGCGCTCCAAAAAGCGACGCGTGGTCAGGTCGTAGAACAGCCAGAAGTGCTGGCTGCCCCCTTTGAGATGCACGAATAGTCCCTGCCGTCCATCAGGTGCTTTCTTTCCTGTGCCCACGCCAGGCGGCAGCGCCTTGAGCTTTTCCTCGCCCACTCGCTTCAAAAAGTCCAACAGTTCCTGTTGCAAGAACTCGCCGAAATCGAGCTCGGAAAAGGACTCCAACTCACTCCAGATGGTCTGATCTGCCTGGGCGATGCGGCGCAAGGCGTTGAAGTCCTGTGGGGTGGGCAGTTCCCCCATCACGGGCGCATCCAGCAGGCCAGCCCGGTTGATGGCCTCCAATCGTTCGCGCAGCCGCTGCATCAGCCTGATCAGGGATTCTAGAGCATCTTCGGGAATAAAGTTGTAGCTGTATACCACGTAGTACTCGGAGCCGATGCGGTCTATACGACCCGCCCGCTGTACCATGCGCACCGGGTTCCAGTGGAGATCATAATTGACCACCGTGTCGGCGTCCTGCAGGTTCTGGCCCTCGGAGAGGACATCGGTGCTGATAAGCAAGTCAATTTCCCGTTCAGTGCCCCGTATGTCCTCGTGCTCGTGAGCTTTGGGGGCGAAGCGGATGATGCGATCCTTGCGTTCCTGGGGCTTGATCCCACCGTCGGTGATGCTCAGCCGCGTGTGGCCCAATGATCGCAGGAAATCCGCGTCTTTGCGCAGTTCCCGGTACAGGTAACGAGCCGTGTCCTTGAAGTAGGTGAAGACGACCACCTTCCGCCCGTGCAGTTCCCCGGTCAATAGTGCCTTGAGGGCTGCCAGCTTGTCGTCCTTGGCCGCTGTCAGCGGTTCCAGCTTGCGGCACACCTCCCCCAAGGCTTCGATATCGTTGGTCACCGCCATTTCGATGGCGGCCAAGTCGTAACCGCGTAGGTCTATCTCGGGCAGCTCGGCCAGGACTTCGGCGATGAGGGTTTGGAGCTCCTCATCGGCCTCCTCCCACTCTACGTCTGTGTCCTCGCCAGCCATGCGCCTGACGATGCTCTCTAGGTGGCGAAAAGAGCTCGAATCCAGTAAACGGCCGGCCCGTAGTTGTTCCAGGAACCGATGTTGGAAACGTCTTTGCCGCTCCAGGCTGATCCGCAGTGCGGCTACTGAGGATTCCAGTCGCTTCAGGTAGAGTGTCTTGAGGATCTGCACCAGCGACGCCTGACGGCCCAGGGTCATAGCCAGGGCCTGGGCCTGCTCTTGGGGTAGACCTGTCTCCTGGAGAATCTCGTTCAATCTCTCCCACAGCCCCAATCGCTCTCCCGGCAGGCCCTTGCGATAGAAGTCCAGGTGATAGGGGGCTAGCCGTAGTCCCTCAATAAGCTGAGCGACCTCGGCGTAGAGCTCTTCGTAGGTCGCTTCCAGGTTGTAATGCACGGTGTGAAGCTGGCGCTCAGGGAAGTGGAGGCGCTGGCCATCTATCTCCGCTTCGGGGTAGTTGCGACGGATGAACTCTCGACTGCGCCGCACGGCGATGGCCTCCAGCAGGTCGTGGAGCGTCTCCCGGTTCTGTTCGGCCTGGACGAAGTAGCCGCGCAGGCTGGAGATGCCCACGCCAGTCAGGTAGTCGTCCCGGTCGCCGGTGATCAGCCGCACCTGCTGGTAGAGGTCGAAGACGCTGGTGTTGATGGGCGTGGCGGTCATCAGGACCAGCTTCTTGCGCTGGTCTGTGCGCAGCAGCCGGGCCAGGTTATCGTAGCGGTTGGCCGAGGGGTTGCGGAAGTTGTGCGATTCGTCCACGATGACCAGGTCGGCGTCGGCGTAGCTTTCTACAGGGAAGTCGCGCTGGCTGACCCGCTCCTGCGATTCCACGTGGGCATAGATGCGATAAACGTCGAGCTTCGGTTTCCACCAGATGTCCCGCAGTTGGGCCGGGCAGACGACCAGGGCTTTCTGCCGCAACTGGTAGGCGTAGTCGTCCAGTAATCGCAGGGCGAGATAGGTCTTGCCATAGCCTACCGGGTCGGCGATGAGGACGCCGCCGTAAGTCTCCAGGATGTCTTTGGCCGTGAGATAGCCGTCGTGCTGGAAGTCGGCCAGCAGGATGGGGCTAGGGCGCTCGTCGGTGGGAGCCAGGTCGCCGCCCAGCCGGTCGGACAAGGCTTCGTAGAGGGCCTTGATATAGATGAGATAGGGTGGATGCAAGGCCGTGGCCCGGGTGTAGAGTTCAATCAGCGCCGACTTGTAATCCTCGGCCTCGGCCCAGAAGCGGTCAAACCAGGTGGCGAACTCGCAGGCGACGGCGGCTTGCTTCTGGGCCATGTTGAGCTCGGTGTTGCTGGTGAGCCCGGCCGTGGTGAAGTTGGACGAGCCGACGATGGCGATGGTGCCGAAGGGGGGCACGCCGTCGAGGATGTAGGCCTTGGCGTGGAAGAAGTGGCGGGGATAGAGGCGGACTTCCACCTGGGGCTGTTGCAGAAATGCTAAGAAGTCGCGCACGCGGTTGTGGTCGGTGCGATGGCCGGTGGCCATCGCCTCGTGCAGGTCAGCTTCGACTGCCTCGGTCAGTTCCTCCACCAGGGGCGGCGCATCGGGGCTTGCCTCTGTGGTGGCCGGCTCTTTGCCCAGCAGGATGCGCACCCGTGACGCCCGCTGCAGGCCGTCGCGCAGTAAGGCATAGCCGCCCAGGTTGAAGAAGCCGGTGGCGATGTGGACCGCGGGTCCCGTTGCCAGGAGCTGATTGAGGATATGGCTCAGGGTGCGGTCTGGCGTGCTATTATCTATCAAGTCTGGAAGTGTAAAAGGTTGGCTGGTACTCATGGCATACTCCTACTTGGCCCCGATGGATTGTACTGCCCACTCTTTTGCTGAAATGGGACTCTTTGGAAGCTCTATGCATCAGTCTCACAATGAAATGGCAAATTTTGAACGTGTGTTATAGGGTCATAAGGTTGCTTCATAGGCTTTGCCTCTTTGTGCTTGCCTGAAGCGAAGGCGGCACTTCCTTCGCTGTTGAATGTTTCGATGACTGTTTCGATTTCCTCCAGCAGCATCTCGATGGCTGCCAGAACGTCGGTTTTGTCGGACATAGAATCGCCCCTTTCTCCGGCTAAAGCCTCGACTCCCGTCACCAATGTGGAGCCTTTAGGCGGCTTTTGGCTGAAGCCTTTACTTTAAGGTTTAAGGGGAGTAGAGCCTTCAGGCGGTTCCTTTGGCCCACCGAGGTCATCTCCCTCAACGTAGTCTATCACCGGATATCGCTCCCAACAATCGGCTAGCCACTCCTCGCCTTTCTCCCGCAAGTAGTAGCCGTAGCTGGAGAATTCCCAATCTCTCGGGTAGGCTACGTAGCCGTGTTTGACGGGGTTGTTGTGGGTGTAGTTGAAGTGCGCCCAGAGGCTGGCTTCGGTACGGATGCAGGTGTCCCAGTAGTTGTGCCACACCTGGCGGCCCACTGTGTCGTCCCACAGGTTAAGCTGGCGAGATGTGGCTCCGTGCAGGCGACCGAAGAAGCGGGACAGGTCCTTGCCCACGCGGGTCTTGAGCAAGAGATGGTAGTGATCGTCCAGGATGACCCAGGCTCGTAGAACAATGCCGAATTCGACGATCAGCTCTTTGAGTTGATCGCGCAGCAAGGCCTTGGCGCGGGGCGAGGCCAGGAAGCGTGCGTGGTTCAAAGTAGAGCTGCTGATGAAATACCAGGTGTCATCCAAGAAGATGTGAGGTGGGTGATGATCCCCCATAAGTCACCTCCAATGCTACCGGCTGAAGCCTCCTGTCCTAATGCTGAGTAGAGCCTTTCCTAACACTGGTGGAGCCTTCAGGCGGTTCTAGCTGAATCCTCGCCCCCCTTTCGTGGAGTAGAGCTTTCAGGCGGTTTCAAAGCTTTTTCTTCCTGAGGGAGTGGAGCCTTTAGGCGGTTCCCGGCTAAAGCCTCAACTCCCCGTTCAGTGAATCTACCCAGCTCTACCCCCGCCCCCGCACCGACTGCGCCTTGCTCAACCGCATCTTCACCAGCTCCACCACCGCCCGGTACACCTCCAGTTGTTCCTCCTCCGTCAGCCCCAGCGCCTCGAACACCACTTCATCCAGCGCCCGCCGGTCGGGCAGCACCTTGTCCAGCGAGACGTCGTTGGGGTCAATGTTGCTGTAATCCCGATTGGGCTTGGGAAGGCCGAGTTCCTCGAAGATGCTCTTCAATTCCCGCTGTGATAGAAGTTCTAAGGAATTCTTGAGACGCTTATGGTGTCTTTCGGTCAAGCCAAACGTGTCAAGCGTCAAAAGTGCCGCTGCTTCATAGATAGCAATCCACAGTACGCCTTCTCCGAAGGTGCGCCGCCCTATCAGTTCGTAGAAAAGGCCCATTCCAGTCCAGTTCAAAACCCCTAGCAAGGATGCAATCACATCTTCCTCATCCACCCGCACTTCGTAGATTTGCTGGTCGCACAGGGCGCGGGCACTGTTGAGAGTCACGAAGTGTCGATCATTTACCCCTTTATTCATGACAATCGGTGGCGACGTGTGCTCGCCAAGATCCCACCAGTATGCTCTACCCCAACAGGTGGGTCTTTCATCATACCCTTGCTTTTCCCCCCATTCGATGTAGGCCAGTGCATGGTTAAGGCGCTCACGCTTGAGGTAGGTCCTGGACTTACGACAGATGAAGACCTTGTAGCGCAGGTCTTCATGGCGAACAACGATGCGACGCACTTCTCGAGGGCTCTTGATGACAGGCTTCAAGAACTCGGTCTCCAAATAGCCCTCCCACCCCGCACCGTTGCGCACATGCACAAGCCCCTCGGGGGCAGGTTGGCCCGTAGGCTCCAGGTAGAAGAACTCATTGACACCCGTGGTGAAACCACGGCGGACCTCGGCGATCTCGCCTAATCGCACCAGTTTCCCCTTGCCCTTCTCCAGGATGGTGAAGAAGATGTCCGGGGCGCGGAGGAACTTGCCACCCCACTTGCCGCCCTGGTATTTCAGGGTCTCAAGGGCGGCGAAGTCCATGGCCGCTTGCTCGGCCTCTTCGGGAAGTTCGGCTCCGTCCAGCAACAAGTCCCGCTGGGCGATGGGATACACCCGCAGGTCGTCGGTGCGGGCTACATCGGCGGCTCGCTCAATGGCCAGCAGGTTGGGAACAGTAAGGACTTCCTCAAATGGTTTCCTGTAGGCGGTGAATCGCGCCACGTGTTCCCACTGAGATCCGTCGGCTTTGGGCTGCTGGAGCAGGACGATGACGGTGTTGATGTCGGCCTGAGCAAAGGAGCGCTCGGCCTGGTTGTCCACGACTTGCAGCACCCGCATCTGCCGCAGCAGGAAGTCCTGAAGCCTGGCCCCGTAGCCCACGTCCAGCCAGGAGTTGGAGTTGATGAAGCAGAACACCCCGCCTTCCCGCAACAGGGAGAGGCCAGCATAGTAGAAGTAGACGTAGAGGTCACTCTTGCGGTCCACCCTGGCCGCGCTGCCCCACAACGCCTGTACACTCCGCGCCAGACGGTCTTTGTAATCCTGCTTGAGGCTCCGCCACTCGTCCACGTCGTAGTCGTCAGGGTTCTCCGTGGGTGGGCCAATCTCCTCCTGTCGCACATAGGGCGGATTGCCGATGCAGATGTCGAAGCCGCCCTTCTCGGCGAATACCTCGCCGAAGCCCACCTCCCAGACGAAGAAGGGCGGCGTCTGGCCGGTGGTCAGTTGCGTGCGGGCTTTGATCAATTCCTGGCGGCGGTCGTCTAGCGCCTTGATCCGCGCCTGCCGTCGGGCCTCGGCTTCCTCTTCTGCCCTGCTCCCGCCCTTGGGGGCGACTCCCTCCAGGCCCAGTTCTGGTTGAGTGCCAACAGGCTCGCGCCGCAGGACGTCCATCTGCCGTTGGTCTTCGTCAATGCGCTCGTTGAGGAACTGCACCAGGAGCTTCTGCTCTTCCCGCTCGATGTAGTCAGGCTTGCGCAGGCTTCGCCCGCCGAAGAAGTCAGCCTTCTCCTGGGCTAACCGGGCCAACCGCTTCTGGAGGGAGGTTGGCACGGCCTGGGCACCGCGCATGGCCAGCGGCACGCCAGCCACTTCTTCCACCAGGCTGTCCCCCTGGCGCACGCGGAAGGACAGCTTGGGCAGCACCGGGTTGGTGTAGAGCCCAATCTGTTGCTCCTCAGCTTCGATGGTCAGCGATAGCCACAGCCGCAGCTCACAGGCCCGCACCGCCCAGTCCTTCACATCCACCCCGTACAGGTTCTCCATGATGATCTGCCGCTTGCGGTCGAACTCATTGAACCGCTTGCGCTCCAGCTTCTGAGCGAGGACCCGCTGGATTTCCGCCAGCGCCTTCATCATGCCTACCAGGAATGACCCAGATCCGACTGCTGGATCTACCACCCGTATCTCTCGTAGCGCCTTCTCCACAACCCGCAAGGCTTCGTGCTGCCTGGTCTGGGAAAGACCGCCGAAGGGGACGATGCCATCCCCTCGCTCCCGCTCGGGACAAGCTTCGGGAGTCTCCAGCAGCCGGCGAGGCTCCATCACCAGCGGGATCAGGTCGTCTTTGGGATAGCCGGTCTGCTCGTGCAGGTACTCGATGAGCGAGAGACGGCACATGTAATCAATCTCCTCGCGGGGGGTGTAGAAGATGCCCGCGGCGTGCCGCTCCTCCTCTGCCACCAGCGATTCGTAGACCTTGCCCAGCATCTCCGGGTCAACGGCCACCTCCACGTCCAGCGGCGTGCTCTCGTCCACGGTGAAGTTGTATCGCTCCAGGAAGCCGGGCTCCTCTCGCTCGAAACGATCGAAGAGCTGGACGAAGAATTTGTCAGGTACAGAGAACCCCAGGTCATCCAGGTCGTTCTGATCAAAGAGGCCGCCGTTGAGGAATGGCATACCCAGGAAGGAGGCTCGCACGTCGTCGGGCAGAGCGGAATTGGCGGCCACGGTCGCCCGACGGTTGTTGAAAGCGTCCAGGAAGAGGGCTTGCAACCATCCGTGAAAGCCACCGTCGCCAGTTTGCTTTCCGTCGCGGTAACGCTCCCAGAGGCTGCGCAGGTAGTGGGGGTCTGGCTCACCGTTCCAACGCAGCCAGCCCTTCTTCTGCACGAAGTAGAGGAACATCAAGCGGTTGAGGAGTTGCTGGGCAAAAGCGTGCACCTGAGCAGGCATCGCACCGACCCGACGCTGGGCGGCCAACTGCGACTTGAGCATAGCCAATACCGTCTTATATCCCTCGTAGAACTGGCGCGTGACCCGTTCAACGTCGAAAGCCGCCAGGTGTTTCCGCCAGATGGCCTCAGCGGTCTGATCCTCCGGCCCCAGCCGAATCTGCTCCAGCACCAATAGGTCGGTGTGGTAGAGGTGCCGGGGGTCGAGGGTGAGGATGCGCAGTTGCAGTTTAGCTGTGGCCGCGTAGAGATCTGGAGTGGAGGCTTCAGCCGGACCGGCTAAAGCCTCTACTCCGGAGGGGTGGCGGGGCTCGCCACGGATGCGCTTGGGGCTGACCAGGGCAACGCTGGCATAATTGGGCAGGGCGAAGATGAACAGGTAGTCGCCTTGGGGATAGCGGCGATAGAAGGGTTCCAGGATGATCCGCAGGTCGGTACGGCGGATGCGCCTGACCTGGCGAGGTACGTCAAGTTCAGTCAGGAAGACCTGGAAAGGTGCTACATCGTCGTCATAGTGCGAGACGAGAGACATAGAGCCAATCAGTTCCCTGGCACGGTCGGACAGGTCGGAGATATCCCAAGGGGTGGACTCGACCCGATAGCCCTGATCGCTCAGGAAATCCAGGACTGTCTCGTGCGAAGTGAAGTTGTAGCCAAAAGGCAAGGCATTCTCGTTCATCGCATACAATCTCCTCGTCGTCACGACCGCACAGCAGCCAACCGCTTCTCGGGCCGCTGGGATAGCAGTCGTAGCTCGTTTCCTTAACGTCTCCGCCTTTTGCGCGAACGAGCCGTAAACTGTGACGGCTGGCTCGGTCCTCCCGATAGCGCGAGTCTTCGCGTCCGTTCCTGCTGGTATTCGCGGATCTCTTGCGCCAGTGGATGACGGGCGGAGACCCGCAGGTGGGTGATGGAAACGACGATGGCCTCTTTCGCTTCTTCCGATAGGGTCACGTCGCACATAATGCCACCCTCGTCACCCATGTAGAACACGCGCTTGATTTGCAGTTCCTGATCGCGGGGGAGCTTGACTCCTTGCTCCCGCAGGGCGCGGACCAACGCGCCCGTTGATCGCGCTGGGATGGGAAGTTGGGCTTCCATCTTGCGCATCAGTTCGTTTGCTTTGGCGTAGTCGTCAATCATGGGTTCTCCATTTATTGTATCACTGAGGCCACTGACAAACACTGAACACGCTACTCATTGAACTCATTCTCCCATCTCGTCCGCCAACTCGTCCAGCAATTGCTTTAATTCCTGTCGGGTGATGTCTTCTCGGTCTGACTTGGCATATAGCAACAGGAGATAGATGGTTGGCACGGGTTGGTCCTCAACGTAGTACAGCAGGCGATAGCCACCCCTTTTGCCTTTGCCCAGATCGGTGTTACGCACCGCAGCTTACGCACGCCGGAACCGCTAGGGAGAACTGCACCCAGTCTCGGAGTTTGCAAAAGCACACGAACAGCCACGCCCACATCATCCTTGACGTGTCGGAATCGCTTTTGCAGTTTTCTGACGCTGTGCTTGAAAGATGGGGTGAGAACCACGTTATAGCTCATCGAGCTCCCGCTCCCAATCGGACGAAGACGATTCCTGTCGAGCTTGGGCTACCAACCGTCGCAGAACAGCGGAAGCAGCCAGGATGGCATCCTCTGGCTCTTCCTCGCGGTTCAACAGGTTGTCTATGATGAGCTCCATCTGATCGAACGAAGTGATGTCCACCAGAACGGCTTTTGCCTCGCTACCTTCGTAAAGGATGGGAAAGCGGTCTCGAATCCATAGAGTTGTTTCAGTCATGATTCATCTCCTTAGCGTCTTCGTCTTTGGTTCATCACCGTATATTGTACAATCGGCATCATAACGAAAGAGCCACATCGCCTGGGCTCACGCTGCCCTGAAAAGCACCCTTTCCCGCCTGAAGATGCGGACGGCGACGCTCAAGCAAATGGCGGCGTAAATGACCGACGAGGCGACGGTCAGTGCCAGAGCCGCGCCGCTCGCAGCCCCTGTCAAGAGGTCGCGGAAGGACAGGATGGCTCCCGCGATGGGTGCGGCGTAGGCGACGAAGGGCATGGCCAGATCCGGCACCATGACCAGCGGCAGAGTGGGAATGAGGACGGCGAACTGCAGGGGCACGATGTAGTTCTGGGCCTCTTTGAAGCTGCGGGCGAAGATGCAGATGGCAATCTCCAGGGAGTTGATCATCACCACCAGCGGCAGGGCAACCAAAACGATGAGCAAAATGGTCTGAGGAGGCAGGCTGAAGGCGACCTTCTCGCCCTCCCTGGCCATGGTCTCCACAGGGAAGAAGCGGAACGAGAAGTACATGCTGCTCACCGAGAGGATCACCGCCGACAGCGAGGTGGTGATGACGGCCAGGAGCTTGCCCAGCACGATCTGGAGGCGGCTGGCGGGGGTGACCAACAGGGCCTCCAGCGTCCCCCGCTCCTTCTCCCCGGCGGTGACGTCTATGGCGGTGTACATTCCCCCCACCACCGCCCAGATGGCAATAAACATGGGCAAGAGCATGGCCATGAAGGACCCGCCCATCTGCTCCTCTGAGGCCACGTTCTGGCTCTTGATCTGGATGGGGGTGAGCACGCTGGGGTCGAGGCCGCGGGCGGCCAGGCGTTGGGCTATAAGTCGCTGGGCATAGGATTGGACCATCATTTGTACCCGGCTGGCGGCCATGCTGGAGGCCATCTTGCTCGCGTCGCTGGAGATGGTGACCATGACGGGACGCTCTTCAGCGATGGCTTCGGCGAAGTCAGCCGGGATGGCCAGGGCGGCCGGGATGTCGCCCTCTTGCAGGGCCCCCTCCAGATCGGTCGGCGGCTCGACAATTTCCACCTGACCTGTCCCTTCCAGGTAGGCCACCAACTCAGGAGCATGCTCGCCCCCTACCACGACCAGCCTGATATGTTCCTCCTCTTGCTTTTTCATCTGGCTGACCATGAAATGCGAGGGCAAGATGGTGAGCAGGGGCATGAGCAACAAAGGGGCGACGATCATGGCGTAGAGCGTACGCCGGTCGCGCAGGGTATCCAGGATTTCCTTGCGAAAGATGGTGATGGTAGTTTGCATTTTTACTCCTCCCCAACCAGCCTCACAAATGCTTCCTCCAGGTTCTCCTCCCCTGTCCGTTGCCGCAGCTCATCGGGCGTGCCCTGAACCAGGATCTTCCCCTTGTGGATGATGGCGATGCGGTCACAGAGGCGCTCGGCCTCGCTCATGACGTGGGTGGAAAGCAGTACGCAGCGTCCCTCTTGTCGAAAGCGGTCTATGAAGTCGCGGACGCTTCTGGCGCTCATCACGTCCAGCCCGGCCGTCGGCTCATCCAGGATCATGGTCCTGGGGTCGTGGATCAGGGCTCGTGCCAGGGCCACTTTCTGGCGCATCCCCTTGGAGAAGCCCTCGCAGCGGCGGTCGGCGTAGTCGGCCATCTCCAGCATGGTCAAAAGCTCCTCGATGCGGCGTTCGAGGGCCGCGTCGGCCAGGCCGTAGAGCCTGCCGAAGTACCTGAGCTGCTCCCTGGCGGTGAGCCGCCCGTAGAGCCCAACGGTCTCAGGAAGCACGCCGACAGCCTGGCGGACCTCTGTTGACTCCCTGAGCACGTCGTGGCCGTCCACCCTGGCCGTGCCGGCTACTGGCTGAAGCATCGTGGCCAGCATTCGCAGGGTGGTCGTCTTGCCTGCCCCGTTGGGGCCCAGCAGGCCGAAGACCTCACCGTCTTGACAGACGAGGCTGACCCCATCCACGGCCCGGATGGGACCGAAATGTTTGACCAGATTTTGAACCTCGATCATTGACTTTTGTCCTCCTGAAGTATGTGCTGCAGCGGATGAGAGCGAATAAGCGGATACGTCAAGCTCTCATCGGTTTATCCGCTGTTCATCCGTTGCCCCAGTTAACCGGCACTCTCCTGATCCTCCACTGCCGGTCTCGATACTGAACGTACTTGTTCTGCCTGCCGAATTCGTAGAGCTGCCGGGTGATCTCTACGTCCTGCTGGCAGTACTCGAACAGCTCCTGCATCTTGCCCTCACGCCACCAGCGGATGGCCTGCATCCCGTCGGCCGACTTGGTGGTCCCTAACGTGGCGCTGGCCAGAGCGTCCAGGCCCAGGCGGAAGCCCAGGACGCGGTAGACGTCGTTCATGATGTCCACTGTGGGGAGCTGGCGGAGGGGGTAGTCGGTGTAGGCCCTCAGCACTTCGTAGTCGAAGCTCATCACGTTGAAGCCGACGACCAGGTCCGCGGCCTTCAGCTCCTCGATGAGCTCGTCCACGTTGTCCTCGGTATAGTGGTGATACCTGCCATCGGCGGTCGAATAGGTCACGGCCACGGAGAGGCCCAGGTGCCGAATGTTGTGCCGACCTCCCACCTCCTGGAAGCTCCGCCGCGTCTCCAGGTCGAAGAAGACGATTCCTTCGCTTGCCCCTTCACGGAGCCTGCCACGCTGCGCTCGCAGCGGTGGTTCAGGGCTTCGGCTCAGGACAAGGTTTTTCACGCCAATGCCTCCTCCACTTCGGCTTGTTCACTGAGGGCCAGGGCCTCAGCGCGCCGGGTGACCTCTTGATACACAGTACCCAGACTGGAGCGAAGGTTCAGCGGGGCAAAGGCGGGCTGGCCCAGCCGCTGGAGCAGGCTCCAGGGCACCTGGGGCGCTTTTGGCTGTACCTGGAAGTCGTCCAGGGGCTGGCTCAGGCGCCAGAAGATGGCTGGGTCCTCCGGCAAGGGCGTGGGAGCCGTCTCCTCCGCAGGCAGGGCGATGAGGTCGGGGCCAGCTTCTTCCTCTTCGGCCGCGCCGCGCCGGGCGCGCAGCCCCTCCAGCACCTGTTCCTGGGTGCGGCCTCGCAGTCGGAACAGCATGAAGGGGTCATCGTCGAAGGCCTCGCCCAGCAGGAAGTACACCGCGGCGATGTGCTTGCAGGGGTTGGCCCAGTCGGGACACGAGCAATCGGTCTCCAACTCTCGGCCCGAGGCGGGGAAGAGGCTGACCTTAGCAGCGGTGAAGGCTTCCTCGATTTCTGTCGGCATCTCGCCAGCCAGCAGTTGGGCGGTGAAGATAGCCTGATCGGCCAGCACGTCCAGCACCCGCTCCCAGTCGGTGTCCTTCAGTGGCTTCACGCGGATGCTCACCCTGTAGGGGGTGGGACGGGTTCCCTGGACCTTGGCGGTGATCTCTCCGTCCCGCTCCTGGATGTCCATCACCTGGCCCTGCCGGGCGTAATTGCGCCCGCGGTTCAGCCGCTTCGGGTCCATGATGCGTTGCAGAGCCGCAATCCACCGCTGTGCCCACCAGCTCTGGCCGATGGCTCCGCGCTGGCTGCGGGCCTTGATGCCGCCCTTGACTGGAATGGGTTTGGTTGGTGTGTATCGTGGGTACCACCAAGACATAAGTGACTCCTTCTCTCAGGGGAACTCTGGATCACAGCGGGACCCAGTCTAATCGATCCACCCACTCTTCCGCTTCACTGGCTTCCCAGATCAGATGGAGGTCTAGCGCCAGCCGGCCGATTGGCACACCGGGGCGTACCCAGAAAACACCCCAAAGGTGGCCACCGGCCGACCAATGAGTTTCAATATGGGCAGGCAGACTGGTTCGGTTCGAGGTGACCAGCAGCCGTTGTGTGACCTCCAGGTAACGTAGCAGATCTGGGTCCTGTGTGCCCAGAGGAGTCGCCTCCGGGTCGCCAACCCGCAACACGTCAATCGTCGGATTCAGGCGGAGAAGTGCCGTTTTCAGACGGGGCGATTGGTTCTCATCCAGAAGGAAGCGGATTTTCATGACGCAGCAGCCCGCTCCTTCTCCCAGTCGGCCTTCAAAGCGCGCAAGCGCTGAACCAGTGATGGCGGGTTTGCAGCCCACTCCTGGTAACGCTGCTCCCGCCAGGCGGCCAGCCGGGTCAGATAGGCATCTACCTCAGCACGATTCTGAAGGTAGTAGGTGATGGTGGCGTAGATCTCCTCCAGGCTCAGTGTGGGAAGCTGAGCAGCAATTTCCTCCGGCGTGTACCCCTCCAAGTAGTAGTAGAGAACGTCGTCAATGCCGATCCGGTGCCCCTTGATGCGGATGTCATCCGGGCCCACAAACTCGAAATATTCTTCCAGGTTCATCGAAATCACCTCCCAAATCTCCAATATCCAATCTCTACTCCCCCACCGCCTCCGGCCTCAACCTCAGCATCTCCCGTAACTCGTCCGTGGAAAGTTCCGTCAGCCAGCTCTCGTCGGCGGTGACGATGCTTTCAGCCAGGCTCTTTTTGCTCTCGATGAGGGCGTCAATGTTCTCCTCCAGCGTGCCAATGCACAGGAACTTGTGCACCTGTACGTCCCGCGTCTGGCCGATGCGGAAGGCGCGGTCGGTGGCCTGATTCTCCACCGCCGGGTTCCACCAGCGGTCGAAATGGAAGACGTGGTTGGCCCCCGTGAGGTTGAGGCCCAGCCCGCCCGCTTTCAGCGATAGGACGAAGAAGGGCGGGCCATGTCCATAGCCCTGGAAGCGCTCGATCATGCGCTCCCGCTGCTGGCGGGGCGTCCCGCCGTGGAGGAAGAGCACCTCCCGACCGAAGCCCTCCTGGAGGTAGCGCTTCAACATCTCTCCCATGGTGGCGAACTGGGTGAAGATCAGGGCGCGGTCGCCCACGGCCAGCACTTCCTCCAGCATCTCGCTGAGCCGCGCCAGCTTGCCACTGCGCCCGGGCAACTCCGAACCGTCGCCCAGGAATTGGGCCGGGTGGTTGCAGACCTGCTTCAGCTTGAGCAGGGTGCTGAGCACGATCCCCTTGCGCTGGATGCCCTCGCTCTCCTCGATCTGGGTCAGGGAGTCCTGCACCACGGCTTCGTACAGGGTGGCCTGCTCCGGCGTCAGGTTGCAGTAAACCTTCATCTCCAGCTTCTCTGGCAGGTCCTGGATGATGGTGGGGTCGGTCTTGAGCCGCCGCAGGATGAAGGGACCGACCAGTCGGCGCAACTGTTCCGTAGCCTGTGGGTCGCGGTAACGCTCGATGGGCAGGGCGTAGTCTCCTCGGAACCGCTTTTGCGAGCCCAGGTAGCCTGGGTTCAGGAAGTGCATGATAGACCACAGCTCGGAGAGGCGGTTTTCAATGGGCGTGCCGGTGAGGGCCAATCGGAAGTCGGCCGGCAACTGGCGCACGGCCTGGGTCTGCTTGGCCGCCGGGTTTTTGATGTTCTGCGCCTCGTCCAGAATGACAGCGCTCCAGCGCACCTGGGCCAGCAGGTCGGCGTCGCGCCGCGCCAGGCCGTAGCTGGTGATGACCACGTCGTGCTTCGTTACCTCATCCAGGAACTCCTGGCCGCTGGCTCGTTCTGTGCCGTGATGGAGCATGGATCGTAAATCGGGGGCGAAGCGTTCGATCTCCCGCTGCCAGTTGCCGGCCACCGAGGTGGGGCAGATGACCAGGGCCGGCGGCACCTGGCCGTCGTGCTCCCGGTCGTGCAGGAGAAGGGCGATGGTCTCGACCGTTTTGCCCAGTCCCATGTCGTCGGCCAGGCAGGCCCCCAATCCCCAGCGACGCATGAAGGTCAGCCAGGAGAAGCCGCGCTGCTGATAGGGGCGCAGTTCTCCTGCCAGGCTGTCTGGCTGAGGCAACTCCTCGAGTTGCTCCCCTTGCTTCAGCCGCTCCAGCAACTCACCGAACCAGCCGCTGATCTCCACCTTCTCCACCGGCAGGCCATCCACCTCGCCCTCACCGCTCAGTCCCCACGAGAGCGCGTCGAGCACGTTCATCTGGGCTTCGGCCTGTCGCTTCTCCCAGAAGCGGATGGCGGCCTCGATCTGCTCCGGATTGAGGGCTACCCACTGGCCTCGGATCTGCACCAGGGGCGTCTTGAGCCGTACCAGAGCCTCAAACTCCTCGCGGGTCAGCGCCTGATCGCCGAGGACAATCTCCCACTGGTAGTTGACCAGGTTCTCCATGCTCAGGAGGCCGCTGGAGGTGTCCGTCGAGCTGGATGGGCTCTTCACCTGCAGGCGAGCGCCCAGGCGGCTGCCCCGCCGGTTCCACCACGGGGGAACCAGCAGGCCGAAGCCGCTCTGCTCTAGCAGGGAGGCGGCCTGACGGAGAAAGGTGTAGGCCTCGTCGGTGCTCAGGTGGGCTGCCGTGGGGCGACGCTGGTGCAGGCTGCGCTCCAGCGGCGGGAAGATGCGCGAGGCATAGCCCAGCGCGGTCAGCAGTCGCTCCTGTGGCTCCTCGAAGCGGCGGTTCAGGTAGGTGAGGGTCTTGCCCCGCGCCTTCCATACGGTCGTGGCTGGCACCAACAGGCTGGGGTCGTCGCTGGCCTGGAGGAGGAAGTCGAGGGGCCACGCTTTCTCAGTTGTCTCAGGCACCTCCAGGCGCAGGCATACGCGGAAGGCGGCGTCGCCGGCTACCTGCAACTGGCGTACCCAGGCCTTGTGCGCTTTGGCCAGGGTGCTGAGGGTGAAGTACGGCCCCTCGATGGTGGGATCGGCGGCGAAAAGGGCATTGAGCCAGGCCACGGCTACGTCGTCACCTCGTAGGGGGCGCCAGGCGTGGCCGTGCCATTCACGCACAGCGCTGTCCACCACGCTGATCAAAAAGCTCTCCAGCAAGTAGTGCGCCGGCGGGGGCTGGGGCTCGCCCTTCAGTTCTGGAGGAAGGCAGGCCCGGGCCACCGGAGGCATGGATCGCAGCAGTTGGGCCAATCGGCTGGCGTCTTCGGGTCGGTCGAACACCGGGCGCCAGCGGGCGTGGAAGGTCTGAGCATCCACCTGCTCGATGGCCGGTATGTAGCGCTGACCGGCCAGCAGCTCCAGGGCGAAACGGGCCACCGTGCTCCAGAACATCAGATCATCTCCGCAGGCCAGGTGCGGTGGCAGGGCCTCCGGGGCGGGCAGGGCGGTCAGCAGTCGCAGGGCATCGGTCGCGTCCAGGGCCAGGCCCTCCAGCTTGAAGCGGCGCAGGCCCGTTGGCGTCGCGTCGGCCAACTCATCCCAGTCATGCACCAGGCGCGGGGAGGGGAGGGGCAGGTTTCCGTCAGCCGGCAGGAACAAGTTGAAGCGGACCATGGCCGGTGTATCGGGAAGGGGACCGAGGCGTAGGATCGCCTGCTGCACTGCCTCGGGCGGGGCGGCAAAGGGATGAGGGGGCACCTGGGGGCGTCCCCGCGGCTTGCGCAGCTTCGCCTGGGAGGTCTCGGCCCACAGCAGGAAGCGGCCGGATTCTGTGGGTTGGGTAGGTAGCAACCAGTTACCATGCAGGACTAACATCAGCATACATCTCCCATTTTGAGTAGATTATACCCCAGGCCCAGCAAAAGTGCAAGGAAAGCGGATCTGGCGATCCGCTGCGAAAGTCCACGAGACTGGCGCTTGTTTTTTTCCTTCCCTGGTAGTATAATATGTCATCCAAAAGCAGGAGGAGGGATGGTAGCAGTTGCGCTCAAGTCGCCGGCATCTCTGACCTTCCAACCCCGTTCTTCCCACGGTTGGGTATGGCTGATATTGATTGCCTTACTGACATTGGTGGTAAGTGTGGGGACAACCCTGCTGTTGCCGGGTGAGGTGCCTTGGCCTATACTGTTGTTGAATATCGGTCTTGGGTTGGTGATCGGCCTTCCTGGGCTGGCTCTGGCCGTCTGCTTTCCCACCATGCGCTATGAACTGGACGATCAGGCCCTCACGTTGCGCTATGGCCCGGTGCTTCATTACCACATTCCCCTGGCCCGGATCCGCAGCATCCGGCGGCGCAACCTGAGCATTTCCCTCTGGTCCAGCTTGCGGTTGCCGGGGCTGGCCCTTTTCACCGTCCCCTACAGCGATGTGGGCAAGGTGAAGATGTGCGCTACAGCGGCTGCGGACCGCATCCTGCTGATTGAGACCGACGACGCCACTTACGGCCTGACGCCAGCCGATGAAGAGGGCTTTGTCGCTGCGCTGATGGCGCGGATGGAGGAGTGAGCCATGCCAGGCATCTACGTTATGGCAGTCATCACGCTGCTGGTCTCTGCCGCTCTGTGGGGCGGGCTGCTTTACGTGTTGCCAGGGCGCACGAAGCGCTATCTGTGGCTTCTCCTCCCTGGCCTGCCGCTCAGCGCATTGGTGAACCTGGGCGTTAAACGGCCCCTCGCAGTGATGGCAGGGCAAATGGCTGGCGTCGCGCCGAAGCTAGGCCTGGAGACGCCCTGGTGGTTTATCCTCTTCCTGTTCCTGCTGGCCCCCGTATTCGAAGAGGCGGTGAAGGTGGTTCCGCTCCTGCTGCCTCAGGTACGGAGGCTGCTGGTGAGCTCTGCCGCCGCCCTGTGGGTGGGTATGGCGCTCGGGATCAGTTTCGGCCTGGGAGAGGCCGCCTATCTGGCCTACGGAATCGCGCAGAGCCCCCAGTACGCAGCCTTGCCCTGGTACATCTTCACTGGATACTTCGGCGAACGGTTGGTGGTCTGCTTCGTACATGGAGTGATGACCGCCGTGGTGGTGACGGGCCTGCAGCACGGCAAGGGACGTGGGATGATCGGTTACCTGGCGGCGGTGGGGTTACACACGCTTGTCAACCTGGGGGCTGTATTTTTCCAGCTTGGCCTGATTCCCGCGTGGGGGGCACAATTGGCCCTGCTGCTCCCCATCCTCCTGCTGGCGGCCATCTTCGAGCGACTGCGCCGGGACATTGCCAGGGGATCGGACGGACCGGATTCGGCGGACGAGATTGTCTACTTTCGTCGAGGGCAGGAAGAACAGTTATCTGGATATTAGCTGGACAATGTCAAGGTAGTTACCGGGAAAGGATACGCCATGTTGAAGACTCATACCTGTGGAGAGCTTAGGGCCAAACACGTGGGCCAGGAGGTGACCCTGGCCGGCTGGGTGAACCGCCGCCGCGACCACGGCGGGTTGATTTTTATTGACTTGCGAGACCGCGAGGGGATAACTCAGGTGGTGGCCAGCCCTGAGCTCTCGGCGGAGGCTCATGCTACGGCTTCCCAGGTCCGGGGCGAGCACGTGCTTCGCATTCAGGGCCTGGTGCGCCGCCGACCCGCAGGGCTGGAGAATCCAGACATGGCCGCGGGCGATATCGAGGTGGTGGCCAACTCGGTGGACATCCTCAATCCGGCCGAGACGCCGCCTTTCTATATCAATAGAGATGACGAGGTGGACGATTCCCTGCGCCTGCGCTACCGCTATCTGGACCTGCGCAGGAGACGCATGCAGCGTAACCTCATCCTTCGCCACAAGGTGGTCAAGTTTATTCGCGACTATCTCGACGAGAAGGGCTTCGTCGAGATCGAGACGCCCATCCTCATCAAGAGCACTCCTGAGGGGGCCCGCGACTACGTGGTGCCCAGCCGCGTCCACCCCGGCAAGTTCTACGCCCTGCCCCAATCGCCCCAGCAGCTCAAACAGCTCCTCATGGTGGCCGGCTTTGAGAAATACTTCCAGATCGCCCGCTGCTTCCGCGACGAGGACCTGCGGGCCGACCGGCAGACGGAGTTCACCCAACTGGACGTCGAGATGTCCTTCGTGGACCGCGAGGACGTCTTGCAGCTCACCGAGGGCCTGTTCACCGCTCTGGTGGAGTCGCTGTCTGCGGAGACGGGCAAGAGCCTCACGTACAAGCCCTTTCCCCGCCTCTCGTATCGGGAGGCCATGGACCGCTACGGCAGCGACAAGCCCGACCTGCGCTTCGACCTGCCCCTGATTGATCTCTCCGACCTGGTGGCCGAGAGCGAGTTTCGCGTCTTCCGCCAGGCGGTGGCCGAAGGGGGTCAGGTGAAGGCCCTTCGCGTCCCCGGTTGCGCCGATTACAGCCGCCGCCAGTTGGACGAACTGGAGGAGTTCGTCAGGAAGCACGGCGCTAAGGGACTGATCTGGCTGAGTGTTGAAGCGGGCCTCTCGCTGCGGTCGCCCGTGGCCAGGTTCCTTTCCCAGGCGGAGATGGAGGGCATCCTGGCTCGCGTGGAGGCGGAGGGGGGCGATTTGATCCTGGTCGTCGCCGACCAGCCGGATGTGGTGGCTGAGGCCCTGGGAAACCTCAGGCTGGAGATGGGCCAGCGATTGGGCCTGCGGGACGATAACCTGCTGGCTTTTGCCTGGGTGCTGGAGTTCCCCCTTCTGGAATGGAGCGAGGAGGATGGGCGCTGGAATGCCATGCATCATCCCTTCACCTCAGCCATGGACGAAGACCTGCCCTTGCTGGAGACCGAGCCGGGCAAGGTGCGGGCCAAGGCCTACGACGTCGTCTGTAACGGCTGGGAGATCGGTGGGGGCAGCATCAGGATTCACCGTCGTGATCTGCAGGAGAGGATGTTTCGCGTCCTGGGGCTTTCCGAAGCAGAGGTGCAGGCCCAGTTTGGCCACCTGTTGGAGGCCTTCGAGTATGGGGCTCCGCCTCACGGTGGCATTGCGCCGGGTATAGATCGCCTGGTGATGCTCCTGGCTGGCGAGCACAACATCCGCGAGGTGATGGCCTTCCCTAAAACCCAGCGAGCTGAGGATCTTACGTTTGGTGCGCCATCTCCCATATCGGAGCAACAGTTGGCAGAGCTGCGCTTGCGATTGGTGGACGATGAACCTTAAGCTGGACCAGGGTCCAGCGGGAGCAGGTGAATGGTTACCTTAAAATTTGGCAGGTGACTGCTGGTTCCTTAAGGCGGCTAACCTGAATTTGCTTTTTTTTTGATTTTGTGGTAAGATATAGTGGAAATACCCTGCTATGTTCGTGATGCGTAGCGAGAGTTTTGAGCCAACACTTAATATAGAGGGAATTGGAACTCTAGAGGGGATACGTTAGCCGGCATAGGCGAGGTAGAACCAATAGGTAGATTCCCACCTGCGAAAGCAGGTTCAAAACACTGGTAGCACACGGCATAGCGGGGAATGAAAAAGAGCCACCAGGTCTTACCTGGTGGTATTTTTCATGGGAGGGCATGCGTGTGAAGACCATAGCTTTGATCGCGCACGATGGCAAGAAGGCCGACCTGGTAGCCTTTGCCACTTTCAACCGCGAAAAACTGGCAGAATACCACCTGGTAGCTACTGCCACCACTGGCAAACTCCTGAAAGAGAAAGTGGGCCTCGAGGTGGAGCGTTTACTGGCAGGCCCACTCGGAGGTGATGCGCAGATCGCCGCCCGTGTGGCTGAAGGGTCAATAGATGGCGTTTTCTTCCTGGTAGATCCCCTGGATAAACATCCCCATGACCCTGACATTCAGACCCTACTGCGGGCTTGTAACGTGCATAACGTGCCGATCGCCACTAACGTTGCTACCGCCGACCTGATCATTTCTGCCAATGCTTTGTAATTGGACCGGGGTAAAGGAGGCGTACATGCTGAGAGAGAGAGTCGCCGACGACATCTACATCTTCACCAGCGATCTCTACGTCAAAGTAACGGCTGGGGTCATCTTCACCTCGCAAGGGGTGGTCGTTATTGATACCCTGCTCTTTCCGCAGGAAACAAGCGAGATCGTGGACCTCGTGCGGCGAAAGAGCAAGAGCGGGGTGCGCTACGTGATCAACACCCACTCCCACTCCGATCACGTTTACGGCACTTATCTTTTCAATGGGGCCGAGGTGATAGCCCACGAGCTCTGCCGCCAGACTCTGCAGAAGTGCGGTGAGGAAGAGCTGAGTGAAGCTAAGGAACAAATCCCCGAGCTGGCCGAGGTGCAACTGCGTCTGCCCTCCCTCACCTTCAACGAGGAGTTGATCCTTAGGCTGGGCGATAAAACCCTGCGGTTGCTGCACACGCCAGGTACCACGCCCGATTCGATAGTGGTCTACGCCAGGGAGGACAAAGTGCTTTTCGCTGGCGATACCGTTATGCCTGTGCCCTACATAGTGGATGGTGATCGCCTGGAGTTGATGGAATCTTTGCGAGCCATCGCCAAATTGAGCCTGGATAACATAGTGCAGGGACACGGTGGGGTACTCCTGCGAGGCGAGATCAAGGGGACCCTGAAGAGCAGCATCGCTTACCTGGAGACGATTTATAACCGGGTAAAAGAGAAGGTCGAGGCCGGAGCACCGCGGGATGAGCTCAGGCGGATAGGCATCGAGAGTTGTGGCAAGTCTCGTATCCCCCTCGATGGCCTGGTGCAGGACTTGCACCAGGCCAACTTAGAGGTGCTCTACGACCAACTGATTCCTGGAGAGAGTTGAGAGGCCAGCGATGAAAGACGTGGAAGAGATTCTAGCAGCTATTTCTGCCTTGAGCGCGGCGGAGAGGAGAGAGCTCTGTAAAAAGCTCGTCGCTATGGAAGAACTCACAGGTGGGTTGCCCGAAGCTCGCCAACCCGCGTTGGCCTTCGACGCTGGTCAGTTAGAGGGCCGGGCCGATTACATTCTGGTCTTCGATGGGGGAAGCGTCGGCAACCCAGGCCCTGGCTATGGCAGCTACGCCTTGATCAGGGCCAGCGATGGCCAGAAGCGGGTGGTGCGGCTGGATTTCGGCGGGGAGATGACCAACAATGAGGCGGAGTACGACACGCTGATCGCTGGCCTGAATGACCTGATCCAGAAGCTGACGGAGGCGAAACGGAGCCCCGCGGACTTCTCCATCGAAGTGAGGGGTGATAGCAGCCTGGTCATCAACCAGGTGAGCGGGGTCTGGAAGGCCAAGGATGAGCGCATGAGGGCGCGGCGCAACCAGGTGCGGGAACTGTTGGATCGGTTTGCCGCTTTCCGGCTAGGGCTTCAACCTCGCCAGGAGAGCGTTAAGATATTGGGGCACTAATTTGACAAATCGCTGTTTTTGTGCTATAGTCTTCTCAAAAGCGATGATGGAGACGAGTAGGTGAGGGATAACGCTCAGAGAGTCCGGGTGAGGTGGAAGCCGGATGCGGGAACCTCGCCGAAAATCCCTCCGGAGTTGCCAGCCGAAAGCTCGTAAATTCGTAGACTCGTAATTCGTAGATTCGTCACGAATGTACGAAGCAAGTAGACCTGGCCGGGCTCGTCCTCCGTTACCCGGATGGGGGTATGAATACGTACCCCACAGAGTGGGCGGCAACGCCAATCAGGGTGGTACCGCGGGAGTCGAAGCTCTCGTCCCTTAGGGATGAGAGCTTTTTGGTTTATGGGAGGTGAATCGTGACCGAGTTGCTCTATCTGACCGATTGCTATCTCAGGGAGTTCGAAGCCACAGTGGTGGCGACTGAGGGCGACCGGGTGGCTCTGGACCGCACAGCCTTCTATCCCGGCGGCGGAGGGCAGCCGGCCGACGGCGGCAGGCTGTTGTGGGATGACGGCCAGGCCCAGGTGGTCAAGGTCAAGAAGCAGGGCGGCCCGGTGTGGCACAAGCTGGACGTCGAGCCGCCGCCTGTGGGCACGGCGGTCATGGGGATGCTGGATTGGGAGCACCGCTATCAACTGATGCGCACCCACACCGCGCTGCACATCCTCTGCGGCCTCATCTGGCGCGACTACGGCGCCCTGGTGACCGGCGGCAACATGGAGCCGTTGAAAGCGCGCATGGACTTCGAGCTGGAGCACATGAGCGCGGACTTCGCCCAGGAGGTGGAGGGGAAGATCAACGCCGAGGTCGCGGCTGCTCGCCCGGTCAACATCTACATCTTGCCCCGCCAGGAGGCCTTTCAGATCCCCGATCTCATCCGCACCAAGATCAACCTGCTGCCGGAGAGCATCCGCGAGGTGCGCGTGGTGGAGATCGAGGGCCTCGACATCCAGGCCGACGGCGGCACCCACGTGGCCAACACCCGCGAGGTGGGCACGATCCACGTGGTGGGCCACGAGAGCAAAGGCCGCATCAACAAGCGATTGCGGATCGCGTTAGAAGAGAGATAATCCAGGAGGAACAGCAATTATGTTCAAAGAAGTGCCCAGCAAAGTCAACTTTCCCGAGATGGAAGAGGGCGTCCTTCGGTTCTGGAAAGAAAACAAAATCTTTGAGAAAAGCCTGGAGATTCGCCAGGATGCCCCTCGCTACGTCTTTTATGAAGGGCCTCCCACGGCCAATGGCCTGCCCGGCACTCATCACGTCCTGGCCCGGGTCTTCAAAGACCTCTTCCCCCGCTATAAGACGATGCAGGGCTACTATGTCCTCAGGAAGGGAGGCTGGGATACGCATGGCCTTCCCGTGGAGCTGGAGGTCGAGGAGAAGCTAAATCTCAACAGCAAACAGGCCATTGAGGACTACGGCGTAGCCGAGTTCAACGCCAAGTGCCGGGAAAGTGTCTTCCGCTACGTTCGGGAGTGGGAGGAACTGACTGACCGCATCGGCTTCTGGATTGACATGGAGGATCCCTATGTCACCCTGAAGAATGAATACATCGAATCCGTGTGGTGGATTCTCAAGCAGTTCTGGAACAAAGACCTCATCTACCAGGGCTACAGAGTTGTGCCTTATTGCCCTCGCTGTGGCACGCCCCTGTCGGACCACGAGGTGGCTCTGGGCTACGACGAGGCCGAAGACCCATCCATCTTCGTCAAGTTCCCCCTGCGGGACGAGCCTGGAACCTACTTTCTGGTCTGGACCACCACTCCCTGGACCCTGCCGGGCAACGTGGCTCTGGCTGCCCATCCCCAGATCGAGTACGTCGTGGTCGAACAGGGAAGGGAGGGCGAGAAAGAGCGGCTGATCCTGGCCAAAGAATTGCTGGACGAGGTGCTGGAGGGCCCTTACGAGGTTGTGCGAAGCGTGCCAGGTAAAGAGCTGGTTGGGATGCACTATAAGCCCCTGTTCACCTTCTTGCCGGTGGCCAAGGACTACTGCTACGTCGTCCCTGGCGACTTCGTGACCACCAAGGAGGGCACGGGCATCGTGCACATTGCCCCTGCCTTTGGTGCGGACGACCTGGAAGTGGGCCAGGAGTACAACCTGCCCGTGTTACATACGGTTGACCTGCGCGGTGCGTTCATTGACGAGGTCACTCCCTGGCGGGGCCTGTTCGTCAAAGACGCTGATCCCCTGATCGTCGAGGATTTGGAGGGGCGGGAGCTGATGTACAAGGTGGGCACCTACCGCCACGTCTACCCCTTTTGCTGGCGCTGCGATACCCCTCTCCTGTACTACGCCAAGGCTACCTGGTACATCGAGACCACCCGCTACAGGAACGAGCTGGTGAGCCTCAATCGCCAGATCAACTGGTACCCGGAGCACATCCGCGATGGGCGTTTCGGCAACTGGCTGGAGAACAACGTGGACTGGGCGCTGGGCCGCGAGCGCTACTGGGGGACGCCCTTGCCCGTCTGGGTTTGCGAGGAATGTGGGCAGCAGGAGTGCGTCGGAAGCGTAGACGAGCTAAAATCCAAAGCTCAAAGCTCAAAGTTCAAAGGGTGGGATTTTGAGCAGTTAGACCTGCATAGGCCCTGCATTGACGAGGTGACCTACAAGTGCGAAGAGTGCGGCGGGACGATGCGGCGCGTGCCCGAGGTCATAGATGCCTGGTTCGATTCGGGGTCTATGCCTGTGGCCCAGTGGCACTACCCCTTCGCCAATCGGGAGATGTTCGAGGCCCAGTTCCCGGCTGATTTCATCTGCGAAGCCGTGGATCAGACGCGGGGATGGTTCTACAGCCTGCACGCTATCTCCACTCTGCTGTTTAACCGGCCCTGTTACCGAAATTGCGTGTGCCTGGGTTTGATCCTGGACGCCGAGGGTGAGAAGATGTCCAAGTCCAGAGGCAACGTGGTGGATCCCTGGACGGTCATCAATGCCCACGGTGCCGATGCCCTGCGCTGGTATCTATATACCGCCACGCCGCCGGGCAACGATCGCCGCTTCTCCGTCGAGCTGGTGGGCGAAGTGATCCGAACCTTCATGCTGACCCTGTGGAACGTGTACTCCTTCTTCGTGACTTATGCCAACCTGGATTATAGAGATTGGAGGTTGGAGGTTGGAACAAAAACCGCTGGTCAATTGTTGCAAGGAGCAGAGTCCGATTCCAACATCCAACTTCAAGCTTCCAGCTTCCAACCTCTCGACCGCTGGATCCTCTCCGAACTGCACCTGCTCGTCCAGCGGGTGAGTGCCGCTCTGGACAACTACGACGTGACCGGAGCCGCCCGTCCCTTCGAGCGCTTCGTGGAGGATCTGTCGAACTGGTACGTGCGCCGCAGCCGCCGCCGCTTCTGGAAGGGCGAGGAGGACGAGGACAAGGCGGCTGCCTACTCCACTCTCTACGAGTGCCTGACCACCCTGGCCAGGTTACTGGCTCCGTTCATGCCTTTCATCGCCGAGGAGATGTACCAGAACCTGGTGAGGAGCGTTGACGAGACAGCGCCGGAAAGCGTTCACCTCGGCGATTACCCTCAGGCTGACGAGGCTCGCATAGATGAGCAGTTGGTGGAGGATACGCGGCTGGTCATGCGCCTGGTGAGCCTGGGGCACGGGGCCCGCAATCAGGCTGGGATCAAACTGCGTCAGCCGCTGGCCCAGGCCCTGTTCAAAGTGCGGAGCGAAAGCGAGGCCGAGTCCCTGCACCGTCTGGCCGATCAGGTGCTGGATGAGCTGAACGTCAAGGGGTTGGTCCTCTTGGAGGATGCTGGGCAGGTGGTTGATTACCGGGTGAGCCCTGTGGCGCATCTTTTGGGCAAGAAGTATGGGGCCTTATTCCCCAAGATCCGGGCAGCTTTGACCAGGTTGGATCCCGCTGAGCTGGCCCAGCGCCTGCGGGCTGGCGAGACCGTAGCTCTTGAGGTCGAGGAGCAGACGGTGAACCTTATGCCTGAGGAGTTGGAGGTGCGAATCGAGGCCAAAGAAGGTTACGCCGTAGCCGAGGAGGCTGGCTACCTGGCGGCGGTCAGCGTGGCTCTCGATAAGGGCCTGATCCAGGAGGGTCTGGCGCGGGAGCTGGTGCGGCGCATCCAGACCATGCGCAAGGACGCCGGCTTCCGCATCGAAGATCGCATCGTCACTTACTATCAAGCCAGCCCGGCCCTGCGGGGGGTGTTGGAGGTCCAGGGTCAGTACATCAAGGGCGAGACCCTCTCCACAAAGCTAATCGAAGGCGAGCTGCCGGCCGAGGCAGCTACTCAGACCTTCGCAATCGAAGGAGAAGAGATCAGCTTGGGCCTGGTCAAGGTTTGACTTTGAAGTTGATCACGATTTGCCTTTTTGGTGACAATGGGGTAGAATAGATTACACGTCAGCCTGATAGTGAATGAGAGGAGGTTGTGATGAGTAGGGCTGATGAATCGTTCAGGAAACGGCTCGAAGAGGAGCGCGAAAAGCTGACCGCACAACTGGAGCGGCTAGGTGTGACGGAGCAGGAGAACCCCGGCTACAGCACCCACATCGCCGATGATGCGACCGAGGTTTACGAAAACGCCAAGAACCACGCGTTGCGCCAGCATCTGCAGCGTCTCCTGGGCCAGGTGAACGATGCCCTGGCGAAATTTGATAGAGGCACCTATGGGCTGTGCGAGGACTGCGGCGGTGAGATAGATCGTGCTCGTTTGAAGGCCCTTCCTTATGCTGCCCTGTGCATCCAGTGCCAGCAGCAGCGCGAGAGATCGTAGAGGAGCTTGCCTTTTGCCTCGTGAGAAGTGGATGAGGTTCCTCTTGCCAGCAGTTGCCGTTCTCACCCTGGTGGCAGACCGCCTCAGCAAGTGGGTGGTGATGGCCAGCCTGAAGCCGGGCGAGTCCTGGAATCCCGTGGCTGCTCTGGAGCGCTACGTGAGCCTGACCTACGTGACCAACACGGGGGCAGCGTTCGGGCTGTTCCCCGATCACGGCACTATCTTGATGGTCATTGCCGTGATAGTGATATTTATCATCGTCGTCTACTACCGCCGCTTGCCAGGCGACCGGTGGTTGGTTCAGACCAGCCTGGGGCTGCAGTTGGGCGGAGCTGTGGGTAACTTGCTGGATCGTCTGCGCTACGGCCACGTCATAGACTTCATTGACTTCAAAGTCTGGCCTGTCTTCAACGTGGCCGACAGTGCCATCTTCGTTGGGGTGGTGATCCTGGCTTTCCATCTCTTGCGTCGTGGTGAGGATTGGATTGGAGATTAGAGATTAGTAATTAGAGGGGAGTGGGATGGTAAACTATGAAGTCGTCTTGATTCCAGCGGAAGAAGGGGGATACACGGTGGTGGCCCCTGCACTTCCAGGGTGCATATCGGAAGGCGATACAGAGGAGGAAGCTTTAGAGAACATCAAGGACGCCATCCAAGGCTGGTTGGTTGTAGCGAGGAGGCATGGCCTTTACATCCCCGACCCTGATAGAATCAAGGTTGCCATGGTGGGAGTGCCAGCGTGAATCCTAGGCTGCCAGCGTTACGACCACGCAAGGTGCTGCAAGCTCTCAAAAAGGCAGGCTTTTATGAGGATCACCAAACGGGCAGCCACGTAATCTTGTACAAGGATGGGCACCCCAATCCTGTATCTGTTCCCAGGCACAACAAGGCCATGAAACGGGGGACACTGTCCAGAATCATCAAAGACGCAGGGCTAACTAATGAGGAGTTCCTGCGATTGCTCTGAGAGGATGCAAAGTAAGTAAGGAGATTTCGCGCACCGAGAGCCTATGGCCTCGGTCGTTTTTTTGAGGACTGGAGTGGAGCAGACTATTGAGCTAAGGGCAAGCGAGGGCGGACAACGCCTGGACAAATACGTCGCCCAGACGGTGCCAGACCTCTCTCGCTCGCGCGCCCGGAAGCTAATCGAAGAAGGGTTGGTCAAGGTCAACGGCGGGCTAGCCAAGCCCAGCTACCGGGTGGAGGTTGGTGACCTGGTAGTGGTGCACATCCCGTTGCCGGAGCCGATGGAGGTCAGGCCAGAGGCTATACCCCTGAACATCGTCTACGAGGACGAAGGCATCATCGTAGTGAACAAGCCAGCGGGGATGGTGGTGCACCCTGCCTACGGCCACCGCACGGGAACTCTGGTCAACGCAGTCCTGGCCCATTGCCCGGAGCTGGCCAGAGCAGAAGATGCCCTGCGGCCGGGCATCGTCCACCGCCTGGATAAGGACACCTCAGGCCTGATCATCGTGGCCAAGAATGATTTGGCTTGTCGGCACCTCCAGCGCCAGTTCAAGCGTCGGGAGGTGAAGAAGGTTTACCTGGCTTTGCTGGAGGGAAGCCTGGAGCCAGCGCGGGGTGTCATTGAGGCTCCCATTGGGCGGGACAAGAAGCGCCGCAAGCGCATGGCCGTGATGAGGGGGGGACGTGAGGCCCGCACCGAGTACCAGGTGGTAGAGTATTTCCACGGTGGAGGGGGCTACACTTTGGTAGAAGCCGAGCCCAGGACCGGCCGCACCCATCAGGTGCGCATCCACTTCGCTTCTATTGGCCATCCCCTGGCCGGCGACCTCGTCTACGGCTTCCGCAAGCAGCGCCTGAGCAGCCTGCAGCGCCAATTCCTTCACGCTCGAACCCTGGGCTTTCGCCTGCCCGGCAGCGACGAGTACATCGAGCTCATGGCGGAGCTGCCCGATGATCTCAGGGTGGTGTTGGAGGAGTTGAAGCGGTTAGTTGCTCGTTGACTTGTCTGCCGCTTTGTGATAAAATGGGAGTGTCCGCAAATAGAGGTGAGAAACGATG
Organism: Chloroflexota bacterium; assembly: GCA_016875995.1. Lineage (GTDB taxonomy): Bacteria > Chloroflexota > Anaerolineae > VGOG01 > VGOG01 > VGOG01. Next base: position 39,367 of record VGOG01000001.1, on the reverse strand, counting down.
AGCACAGTCGTGACTTTGGAATTGCCAGATAACGTATATCAGCCACTGGTGAAAGTAGCAGAGAAAACGGGTAAGCCACTGGAGGAGTGGATTCTGGTGCAGCTTCAGGCCCATATGCCACGGGTAGCGCTGCCTGAGCGGGAACGCGCTGAGGCCATGGCGCGGCTGATGCGACACGCGGGCGCAGTTAATTTAGGCCATCCGACAGGCGTGGACAACGAGAGCATTGACGTTGATCTGACGCGGGAATACGTCAGCACACACGAGGGAGAGCCGTGATGTTGCTGGATACGTCGGGGTTATTGTGTTTTCACCATGCTGCTGAACCACAACACGAGGAGGCGGTGACCTTCTTTCATGCCGCGCCCACCCGTATTACTCACAGTTACGTGCTGGCAGAGTTTGTTGCCCTGGCCGTGGTGCGCCGTCTGCCACGCCAAGCGACATTGGCATTTGTGGCCGAATTGCAGGACAACCCATTGGTCAAGGTTGTCTATGTAGACGAATCTCTGCATCGGGAGGCTCTTGCGTTCCTGCAGCAACGCCTGGACAAGACGTGGACCCTGTGCGATGCGGTAAGCTTCCTGTCGATGCAGCAACGAGGCATCGTCGAAGCCCTAACTACTGACGCTCACTTCGAACAAGCGGGCTTCATACGGCTGCTACACCCTTGACGCAACGATGGACGGAGCGTATCTCAGAGAGGTCCTGCTTCAAGAAAAGCTCAACGGCAAGGTGCGTTGTCTCACCTGCGAGCGGCGGTGCGAGGTGGCGGAAGGCGGCCTGGGCTGGTGTCGCACGCGACAAAACGAGGGCGGCACCCTCTATACCCTCCTCTACGGTAACGTATCGTCCCTCTCAGCCAACCCCATTGAGAAGAAGCCCCTCTATCATTTCCACCCCGGCAGCGTGGCCCTGACGGCCGGCAGTTGGAGCTGCAACTTCAACTGTCCCTGGTGCCAGAACTGGGACATCTCCAAATCGCCGCCTCGCCCTGGACGCTACGTGTCCCCAGAGGATTTCGTCACTGAGACCGCACGCCATGGCTGCCAGGGCACCTCCATCAGCTTCAACGAGCCCACCCTCTCCCTGGAATGGTCCCTCGACGTGTTCAGGCTTGCCCGGCAGCGGGGCCTCTACAACACCTACGTGACCAACGGCTACATGACCCCTGAGGCACTGGAGCTGCTGATCGAGGCGGGCCTGGATGCCATGAACGTGGACATCAAGGGGGATGCGGCAGCGGTCAAAAAGCACTGCGGGACCGACGTGGAAAAGGTCTGGCGCAACTGCCAGGAGGCCAGGAAAGCTGGGGTGCACATCGAGGTCACCACCCTGGTGATCCCGACCGTCAACGATGATGAGGGCGTCTTGCAGGGCATCGCCCGGCGCATCCGCCAGGAGCTGGGCGCCGACACTCCCTGGCACTGCAGCGGCTACTATCCCGCCTACAAATTCACCGCCCCGCCCACGCCATTGCAAAACCTGGAGTGGGTCCACGACATCGGCATCGAAGAGAGGCTGGACTTTGTCTACCTGGGCAACGTGCTGGGCCATCCGTACGAGAACACCTATTGTCCGGCGTGTGGCGAGTTGCTGATCCGGCGGAGGGGCTTGAGTGTGACTCAGTGCAGGTTGAAGGGTAACAAGTGCCCCCGTTGCAGACAGGCCATCCCGGTAGTGATGGGCACTTGATTCGAGCATTGACTTGTCTGTTGCTTTGTGCTAAAATGGACATCATAGGGAAGGCCGTCGGAGTGGGTAGAAAGGAGAGAGGTATGGAAAGAATTGCACTGAGGACTCAATTCACCACCAGGGTCAATTGGGATGAAGTCCGTGAGATTCTGAGCAGCGCGCTGCGTAACGAGGCTGTGCTGGCCGACGCGCGACGCGCTTACTTTGAACGCGCTTGCCACGCTTTTGAACAGCAATACCAGATGTCTTCTGGAGAGTTTATGCAGCAGTTTGAATCCGGCGCGTTGGGTGACGATGCTGACTATTTTGATTGGTATGCAGCCAAGCGTGGCTTCGACCTGTGGGAGCGACACTTTCGCATCTTGTCAGGAGTCCAGGTTTGAACGCACGTGACTACTACCCATCCCACCGTTTCCACTTTTCCCGACCACCGTCACGATGATCAAGGTGGAGTCCACCCGGCTTCTTCAATGAATGTTCCCTATGTCTTGGACGCTGTACTGCAGTTCATCTGACATTTGGCCGCCGGGACACCGAAGGAGGGGTATTAACCTGTTGCAGATCGTCCGTTTGTTCAAGGAGAGCATCTTGTTTCAGAGCCGCCAGGCAGCTTTGGCCTTGCAGACCGAGTTCGCCCAATGGGATCGGCTCAGCGATGAAGCATTAGTGGAGTTCGAGAAGAGGCTCTTAAGGAGGGAGGCCGATGGTGACGCGCACACAAGCTAGGGATATCTTGGAGGCGTTATCCACTTTGCCTACCGAAAAGGTGGCCGAAGTGTATGATTTTGTCACTTTTTTGCGGGAGCGCTATGCCCAACGCACAGCCGTGGACGTGAGCGATGCCTGGAGCGAGGAAGACTTGCATGACCTGATGCGAGCCTCGTTGGCCCACGCCGAACGCATCATCTGGGCCGGGGAGGAGGAATATGGTTAATCCAGGCGACGTGGTGATGGTAGATTTCCCCGGCGTGACAGGCATCAAACGCCGTCCCGCTGTGGTGGTGTCCACTGAGGCTTACCACAGGACACGCCCCGATGCCATTCTGGGCTTGTTGACTAGCCAAGTCGCGGCCGCAACCGGGCCCACAGATTGCGTGCTGCAAGACTGGCAGACCGCTGGCCTGCGCACTCCGTCTGCGTTCCGCACTTTCCTGGCCACCATGCCGACCACCAGCCTCACGACGATAGGCTGTCTGTCAGACCGGGATTGGCAAAAGGTGCAGGGCTGCCTACGGGTTGCGCTGGCTATAGGCTGACAATAGCCCTGCCCACGCCCTTGCACACTCTGGAGTGGGCTCGCGACATCGGCAAGGAAGAGGGAACGTATTGGGGCATCCGTATAGGAACACTACTCTATGAGTCGCAACGAGGACCAAACCCGTCTTGAATTGATCAACCCCAAGCTGCGTGACCGTGGTTGGACCGAGGATCTGATCCGCCGCGAACGCACCGTTGGTGGCGCAGACATCATTGGTGGCCAGCCCCGCAAACGGAGAGGGCGGACAGATTATCTGCTTTGCTTGCCAGTTAATCCTGGTCAAACACCTCTAGCCATTGCGCTGATCGAAGCTAAGAAGGAAGCGGAGTTCCCTACGCTTGGCATCCAGCAGGCCCAGGATTATCGGCGACGATTCCACGTACCGTTTGTGTTCTCCACTAATGGTCATCTGTTTGCTGAATGGGCGGAGGATACCGGCCAGACGGTGGATAACCTGCCACTGGCACGGTTTCCAACACCCGACGATCTTCGCACTCGCTACGAGGCGCTCAAGGGCTATTCGCTGTCGGATGATCGGGCCAAAGCGTTGTTGATGCCATACAAGGGAGGCGAAGCCGCCCGTTGGTACTTCCAGGATGCAGCCATCCGCGCCTCTTTGGAGAAGATTGCCCAGGGTGGCAGTCGCGTGTTACTCCCTCTGGCCACAGGCACCGGAAAGACGATCATTGCTGCCCAATTGCTTCACAAACTTGCTCAGGCCGGCCAACTCCGGCGGACGTTATTCGTGTGCGACAGGGACGAATTGCGTACCCAGGGCTGGACCAAGATGCACGCCATTTTTGGCGATAACGCCCAAATTGTGACGACCAGTGATCCGAGAAAGAACGCTCGTATCCTGATCGCCTCCTACCAGACGCTGAATATCTCTGATCAAGACGACGAACCCCGGTTCTGGCGCGAAAACTACTCGCCGGGCTATTTCAGCCACATCATTATTGACGAGTGTCATCGCTCGGCCTGGGGTAAGTGGAGCATTATCTTGACGGACAACCCAGACGCGGTGCACATCGGGCTGACGGCCACACCGCGCATTATCACCGGCGGGCGACAGGACAATCCAGCACGTCAGGCCGATGAGGCGATCACAGCTCACAACATTGAGTATTTTGGCGAGCCAGTCTATGAATACCCGATGTGGATGGGGCAAGAGGATGGCTATTTGGCGGCCAGTGAAGTGGTGCGCCGGGTGGTAGATCTGGATCAGCAAGAGATCACCCGTGAGGACATCGAGCAACGCACAGCGACTGATCCTTTCACTGGCCAGGAAGTAGAGCCGCAGGTATTGGAAGAACGGTACACAGCCCAACAGTACGAAGAGAAGCTAATGCTCCCTGACCGGGTGCGGGCGATGTGTGCCGACCTGTTCCAACACCTGCTCGACACTGGTGGACCCCATCAGAAGACCGCCATCTTCTGTGTGCGTGACACCCACGCCACCATGGTCGCTCAAGAACTGAACAACCTGTACCAGGCCTGGTGCCGGGAACATGGTCAGTGGCCAGTGGAGTTCTACGCTTTCCAATGCACAGGCAACCCCAATCTGCGCCCACCAGCCGCTGATCTGATTCCCGACTTCCGTGGTTCTAATGCATCCCACTTCGTTGCCACGACAGTGGATCTGCTTTCCACCGGTGTTGACATCCCCAACCTGGAGAACGTGGTTTTCTTCCAGTACTTGCAATCACCCATCGAGTTCTACCAGCGAGTAGGACGAGGAACCAGGACCGGAGAACCTCGTGGCAGCAAGCTCATGTTCCGCATCTACGATTACACCAACGTCACTCGCTTGTTTGGCCAGCCGTTCGTCTCCCGTGCCCGTCCAACTCGTGAAGGAGAAGCCGAGGAGCCGTCCGTAGTCGAAGGGCTGCCTCGGATCACCGAGTTGGGAATACCGTTCACCACGCGCCCTCTGCCAGGTCTGATTCGAGTCGAGGGTTTTGACGTACATGTCTACGGAGATGGCCGGATGATTGTGGTCGAGGAGGGAGGCCAGGAAGCCCTGATACCTGTCGAGGAGTACGAGCAACGGCTGGCTGCTCGCCTGACCGAGGAGGTACCCACTCTGGACGAGTTGCGTGGGTGTTGGATTTGGCCAGACAAGCGCCGCGAATTGCTGGAAAGACTACCCGGCGATGGAGCTGCCGTGCGCCTGATTCGCGCCTTGCGTGAACAGGACGAATGTGACCTGTACGACGTGCTGGCCGAGTTGGGCTATGGCGTGGCGGCCCGTTCCCGCGCCGAGAGAGCGGCGGCATTCTCCTACAAGCAACGCCGCTGGCTAAGAGACCTGCCCGGCCAGGCCGCATCTGTGCTCAAGACAGTGGCCTACCAATTCGAGCGAGGTGGCATCGAAGAACTGGAGACGCCTCATTTGTTCGATGTCGAAGAAGTAGTGCGAGCCGGCGGGTTCAATGCCCTGTTGGGCCTGCCCCTGCCGCCGGACAAACTGATTCAGGAGACCAAAGCGAGGTTGCTGGCGCCGTGATAAGCGAAGCGAAGAAAGACATAAAGGGACGGCCTCAGTCTTTGCCAAATAGTTGGCAATGGATGAGATTGGGCGATGTACTTGTTTATAGGCAGGAATTCGTTACCATTGACGATAACACTGAATATCAGCTCGTAACGGTGAAGTTACACGGAAAGGGCATAGTTCCGAGAGAGAAACTTCGAGGGTCGCAAATCAGAACCAAGCAACAACAATTGATCAGAAACAACCAGTTACTGGTCGCAGAAATCGACGCTAAACTGGGAGCCTTTGGAATAGTTCCACGAGAGCTAGAAGGCTCGATTGTCAGTGGGCATTATTTTCTCTATGACATAGATACCGACAAGGTTTTGCCTGAATTCCTGGAATGCTTTATAGCCTCAGGTGTTCTGACTGAGGAAATCCAACAGTATGTTCAAGGTTCTACGAACTATGCTGCTATCAGATCATATCATCTTTTGGAGATCTGGCTGCCAGTTCCACCAAAGGACCAGCAGGCAAAGTTTGCGCAGCAACTCAAAGAAGTTAGGAAGATGCAAGTAGCTGCAGAGCGTCAACTTGAGGCAGCAACGGCATTAGAAAGAGCATTGATGCGGCAAGTCTTTGGCATTTTTGATTCGCCAGAAGAAGGTTAGCAATGGTCCGACCACAGAAAAATGGCAAGAGTATACGAAGCCAGGCTGAGCTGGACCGCGCCGTATGGAGTATCTGTGACATCCTGCGCCGCGACAAGGCCAAAGGCGCTCGGCTCTACGTGTCCGAACTGACCTGGATGCTCTTCCTCAATGCCATAGACCAAAAAGAAGCCGAGGAGGAGGCACGTGCCCGCGCGTTGGGCACATCTTTCACTCCATCCATTGAGTCTCCCTATCGCTGGCGTGACTGGGCTGCGCCACCGGACGATCCGCTGCCCTTGTTTCAACAGAATGGCTTCCAGCCCGGCTGGAAGCGGCGCGAACTGACCGAAGGTCCCATCGGCTCCTTCCTGGAGTTTGTCAACGGCAAGCAAACCCCCGAGGGTCCGGTCGGATTGTTCCCGTATCTTCGCGGACTGAGCCATCGGCCCGGAGCAACTGACCGACAGCGGGTCATTGGCATGATTTTCGCCAACAAAGAGCAAACCATTCTGGAGAGCGAGACCAACCTGCTGGACGCGCTGGACCGGGTGGATGCTCTGACTCGCGCCGAGATCAGCGATCAGCACATCTTCCTTCTGTCCCAGGCTTTCGAGGGACTACTGCCCCGCTTGGGCGAGAAGAAAAGCGACGGCGGCCAATTCTTCACCCCGCGTGAGGTCATCCGAGTCATCGTAAGGGCTGTGGACCCTCAACTAGGCAAGACGGCGTACGATCCTTGCTGTGGCACCGGCGGCTTTCTCATCGAAGCCTATAAGCACCTGATAGCGCAAGGACCCACTCCTACTCAAATCGAGGAACTCAAGACCGAGACCCTATGGGGTCGGGAGGACGCCAACGAGGCCATCCCTACCTGCCTGGCCAACATGGTGTTGCACGACATTGACTTGCCGCGTATCTGGCACGGCAACACCCTGACGGGCGTGGCGACGGAAGGGTCTCTTTTCGAGGGCGCGCCGCTCCAGTTCGGCTACATCTTGACCAATCCGCCGTTTGGCAGCAAGGAAGGCAAGGACGCCCAGGCCCAGTTTGCCTACAAAACAGGCAAGGCTCAGGTGCTTTTCTTGCAGCACATCATTGATTCGCTGGCCGATGGGGGCACCTGTGGAATGGTGATTGACGAGGGAGTATTGTTCCACACCAAGACGACGGCTTATCGGCAGACCAAGCGCAAATTGCTGGACGAATGTAATCTGTGGTGTGTGATCAGCCTGCCGGCAGGTGTATTCGTTAGCGCGGGTGCAGCGTCCAAGACCAACCTGCTTTTCTTCACGAAGGGTCAGCCTACGAAGCGAGTATGGTACTACGACTTGTCCGATGTCAAAGTCACCAAGAAACAGCCACTGACCTTCGAGCACTTCGACGACTTCTTCCAACGACTGGCGCTCGCCCCCGATAACCCGGAACGAGAGAGCGAACGCAGTTGGTACGTGGAGATTGAGGCGATTCGCAAGAGGAAGTATGACCTGAAGGCCATCAACCCCAACGCGCCGGATACGTCGGACAAGCGCACACCCCAAGAGTTGCTGGCCGTTATCCGGCAGGCCCAACGGGAGATTGATAGTGGCTGGGAAGCTTTGATGCAGACGCTTAAGTGAGCATCTACCTCGACCCTGCCTTTTCTGGAGTTTATGAGTGACCCTGCCGGAAACGTCAAGCTAAATTCGCTGCTTGAAGGGAGGAAGCACATGTCAACGAGTATGTATTATGAAATACTGAGTCAAGCTCAGCGCCTCACCCCTGCTGACCAGCTACGTTTGCTGGAGGAGTTGACGGTGTTCGTTCGTCGCCAGATCACGCCTCAGCGCCGGCGAAGCATCCTGGAATTGCAGGGGTTGGGTAAAGAAATCTGGTTGAGCATTGACGCTCAGCAATACATAGACCAGGAGCGGGCTTCATGGAATGGATAGATGCACTGCCGGGGAAAGTGGTGGGCTTGGAATTGAAGGCTATATCCTGAAATCCAGGATAAGGAACGGGGGAACCTCGTTGGAAATACCCGAGCAAGAAGTTGCCCGATACTGGAACGATAACGCCAAGCTATGGGCCGACCATGTCCGCAAAGGGTGGGATGCTTACCGCGAGCACTTCAACAATCCCGCCTTTTTTGAGTTCATCGGCAACCTCGGCGGGAAGACGGTTTTGGACGCGGGCTGTGGAGAGGGTTACAACACGCGGATGCTGGCCAGAAGCGGGGCGCAAATGACGGGCGTGGACATTTCCGAGAGGATGATCGAGCTGGCCCGTCAGGAGGAGCAAAGGGAACCTCTGGGGATTCGGTACGAGGTGACATCCTTTTCCGACCTTTCTCTCTTCGACGACGCATCCTTCGATGCTGTGGTTTCCTTCATGGCGCTGATGGATGGTCCAGATTTTGAAGGTGTCGTCAAGGAGATTTTTCGAGTGCTTCGGCCAGGCGGCGAGTTGATGTTCAGCATCACCCACCCCTGTTTTATGACCAAAGGGTACGGCTGGATTCCGGATGAAGACGAAAACGCTGTGAGGATTACGGTATCCGACTATTTTGATCGCCAACCCTGGGTGGAGCATTGGAGGTTCTCAAAGGGTCCAATTCCAGAGGATACTGAGCCATTTGCTGTTCCCAATTTCCCCCGGACGCTTTCCGACTACCTTAACGCTTTGATTCAGGCAGGATTCGTCTTGAAAAGGATAGAAGAACCGCGTCCATCCCAGGAGATGTGCGAGAAGCATCTTTGGCTCCAGAGGTGGCGGGATCACGCGGCGATGTTCTTGTATGTGCGGGCGGTGAAGGGGGATGAACGGTGACAAGAAGCAACGAATGGGAAGAGTTCTTCGACGGCCACGCGCCGGTCTACATGGATAACTCTTTCACGAAGAATACTCTGGAAGAAGTGGATTTTGTTCTCGAGGAGCTAGGACTTCCGCCGGGGAGTCGTATTCTGGACGTGGGCTGTGGGACTGGGCGTCACGCGGTTGAACTGGCCAGGCGTGGGTATCAGGTCACGGGGGTGGACATCTCGGCCGGGATGCTGGCGGAGGCAGAGAAGGCGGCCAGGGAGGCTGACGTTGAGGTTGAGTGGATTCGCGCTGACGCGACGCAGTTCACGTCAGACAAGCTGTTCGATGCCGCCATCTGTCTGTGTGAGGGTGCTTTCTCGTTGTTGGGTGGCGAGGATGATCCCATCGAGCACGATCTGGCCATCCTTCGCCACATACATGCTGCCCTCAAGCCAGGGGCTCGGTTCATTTTGACCACCCTCAACGGATGCAGGCTGATTCGCCAGGCAACCCAGGAGGATGTGGAAAGTGGCCGGTTTGATCCGCTCACGATGGTTGAAGCCTACACCGTCGAGTGGGATACACCACAGGGCAAGAAGAGTCGGCAGGTGAGAGAGCGCAGTTATGTGCCCGCCGAGCTGGCCGTGCTCCTTCGCCAGGCAGGGTTCGAAGTGGAACACATCTGGGGCGGCACGGCGGGGAACTGGGATCGGCGCGAGGTTCTCCTTGATGAGATGGAGATCATGGTGGTCGGCAGGAAGGCGGCGGATTTGATACTTCCCTAACGACGCGATCGTCGCTGGCGTGATATTCGTATACCGCGTCATCCTCGGTATCCAAGACTCTCAATTCATGGTCGTTGTAGCCATTGGCGTAGCGGTTGGCGTGGGCACGGGCACCCCCTTGGCCCGCAGCACGTCCTCTGTTTGTCCCCGCTCCAGACAGAGTGGCCAGTTGAAGAACTCCTGCAAGGTCTCCTCCGGGTAGATCTGCCGCATAGCCTGATACCAGGTTAGACCATCGGTCTTCTGGTAGTGCCAATACTCCAGGCCGATGCTGTCCCACCGCCAGTCGTAGTCCTCTTCCTCGAAGGCGGCGATGCGATGCCAGCCGTGCCGCCGGGCGAGGGCGGTGAAGTCTTCGTAGTAGCCCGCTGGGATTGACGTGGGACGACCACCCGCTTCGTAAGCCTGGGGCTCCCTATCCTTGTTTAACTGAAACCAGAACACCCACGGGCGCTCGGTCAGAGGACGGCCCTGGCTGCCATCCTGGGCCCGGCAGCGGATAAAGAGTCGCCAGTAAATCCGCTGGCCAATGTCCTCGCGGACGGCCAGCAGTTGGTCGCGGCCCATCCCGTCGAGCAGCTCCAGGCGCAGGTCTACCGCGCGGCCGGTCTTGTGCCAGGTGAGGTAGCCGTAGTGCTTGCGGCTGATGTAGCCGGGGATGCGAAAGGCATCGGAGAGCAGGGCCAGGTAGTCCCAGCCGGTTTTCTCGTACACCTCCTCCCGCCAGGCCCGATAGCTATCAATGACGGCGGCGCTCAGGCGCGGGTCCGGGACTTCCACGTCCTCCAGAGAGGCCAGGGGGTAAAGCCCGCCGGGAGGAATGGTGGACGTGGGGGTAGGGGTGGGCGGCGGGGAAGGCAGGTGCCGGGTCAGCTCAGCCCAGGGCAACGAGCAGGCCGCGGCCGGAGAGGTGGCGTCGGCGGGGAACATCCCCTCGAGGAGGTCTATCCTGCGGCTATGGAGGCTGCCGTCCACGGGGACAGCGAAGAGACGGTAAGTGCCGGGGCGATAGGGATCGTAAACCTCGAAGGGCTCTCCTTCCTGATAGCCGGTGTAGATGAGGTGCTGACCGTCGGGCGACCAGGCCGGCGCGCCGTCGTACACGTGGTTGGCAGTGATGCGCCGTTGTTCGCTGCCATCGGGACGCATGGTGTACAGCTCGGCGTTGCCATCGCGCCAGGAGACGAAGGCGATGGCCGTGCCGTCGGGCGACCAGGCGGGGGCCTCGTCGTCGGCAGCGGGGTAGTTGGTCAGGTTACGCTCAGCGCCGTCACATTCCCCTTCTCTGCGCTCAGGGTCAGTGCAGGCTTCCAGGTCGGCCATGTAGATCTCTTTGGACCCATCGCGCCAGGAGGTGAAAGCAACGTAGCGACCGTCGGGTGACCAGGCCGGGGCGTAGTCCCCGGCCTGGTTGTTTGTCAGGCGGACGGGGTCGCTGTCCGCAGCCAGGTCCAGCAGGTAGATCTCCAGGTTGCCGTCGCGGTAGCTTTCGAAGGCCAGGCGGGTGCCGTCGGGCGACCAGGCCGGTGCGCCGTCGTAGGCCGGATCAGTGGTCAGGCGGGTTATGGAGCCATCGGTCGCCGACCACAGGTACAGCTCCCAGTTGCCTTCTCGGTTAGAGGCGAAGGCCAGGCGGGTGCCGTCGGGCGACCAGGCCGGGTCGCGGTCCTCGGCGGGCCTGTCCTGAGCCTTGTCCTGAGAGTTAGCGAAGGAGTTAGCGAAGGAATGGGCGGTGAGGTTCGCTACCTGGCCGGTGAGAGGATCCAACAGGTAGATGTCGTCGTCGCCAGTGTGAGAGGACACGAAGGCCACCACGGCGGGATATTGGATATTGGATATTGGGGATGGAGTGGAAGTGGCGGTGGAAGTGGGGGTGGGAGGCGGAGATGGAGTGAAAGTGGGAGTGGGACTGGGAGTAGGAGTGGAGGTGGGAGACGGGGTGGCGGTGGGATGGGGGGATGGGGAGATGGGGGGAGGGGGAGAGGGGGTGACAGGCGCATTGGGAGAGCTGGTTGGAGTGCAGTGGATAACCGTCAGAGACAGTAACAGAACCACTGCCAAGATGCTGGCCAGCTTCCAATCTCCAATCTCCAATCTCCAATCTCTAATATCCAATCTCATTCTCCAATCTCCAATCTCCAATCTCCAATCTCATTCTCCAATCTCCAATCTCCAATCTCCAATCTCCAACTTCCAACCTCCATCGCTAGGGATAGACGTGTTGCACCAAGGGAGAGCCATCTTCGGCCAGGCACAGGTGAGGCTGGGCGTCGTTCACGATGCGAGCCAGGTAGAGGTCCACGCTGCGCACCCCGTCCCGGGCCAGCACCGCCCGCAGGAGGGCGGTGTTCCGCGTCCGCTCGATGACGTCCATGTCGAAGACGAAGTTCCCCAGGCTGTAAACGATGGGCACCCCCCGATAGACCTCCACGTCCTGCAGCACGTGGGGGTGGTGGCCGATGACTAGATTCGCGCCTGCTTCCACGGCAGCGTGGGCCACGGCCCGCTGTTGCTGATTGGCCTGGGCCTCGTACTCGGTGCCCATGTGCAAAAGGACGATCACCAGGTCGGCTTCCTCTTGGGCCTGGGCCACCGCTCGGCGCACCGGCTCCGGCTCGGCCCAGGCCACGTCGGTAGCGGTGGGCACCTCAGGGGAGTTCCGCCAGCGGGGGGCGGCGAAGGCCAGGAACGCGACTTTGATCCCCTTGACCTCCAGCACCGCCGGGCGATGAGCCGCGGCTTCCCCCCGTCCCGCACCGACAGTGGCGATGCCCAAATCCGCCAGAGCGGCCAGGGTGTCGTCCAGGCTGTCTGGGGGGAAATCGAGGATGTGGTTGTTGGCCAGGGAGAGGACGTCGAAGCCCACTGTGCCCAGAACCGGGGCGTGCTCCGGATGGGTGCGGAAGATAAACTGTTTATCGGCGGGCCTGCCGCGCACGGTGAAGGGGGTCTCCAGGTTGCCCACGGCGATGTCGGCGGCCTGCAGCAGGCGGTAGATGGCCTGGAACGGGTAAAGGGAGCCGAACTGGTTCATGCGCTCCTCTACCGTGCGGGCCAGCATGATGTCGCCCACGGCTAGCAGCTCGATCTCGTCGTCGGCTACGGGGGGGAGTAGGATATTGGGTATTGGGTATTGGGTATTGGGAGATGGCAGGGAGAGTTCCCAGGTCGGAGTTACCGCCAACGTGTGCACCTGCCAGCCAGTGCGGGCCAGGATCTCCGGCCGCCCGTCTCCGTCCAGGTCGTGCAGGCGCAGGCCGTGCACCAGTCCGCCCAGAGTGATGCCGCCCCGTGGACGGCCCAGGTGATCGAGCACCTGCACCGTGCCATCGTCGCCGCCGATGATCACCTCTGGCCAGGCGTCGTCGTCCAGGTCCGCCACCGCCACGGCCCACACCCCAGCGGGGGTTTCGTACCGCCAGCGTTGATCACCGTCGGCGGAGAGGGCGTAGACGCCTGGCTCCGGGCCTCCACAGGCCACGAGAATCTCCTGTGTGCCATCGCCGTCCAGGTCGGCGAAGGCCAGGTTGGTCACGGAGCAATCAGGTAACTTTACCGATTTGTTGATTTGCTGATTTGTTGATTTGCTGATTTGCTGATTTGTTGATTTGCTGATTTGTTGCTTTGTTGATTTGCCGATCTCAGCGATCACGACCAGGTCGCCATCGCGGGAACCGGCAATGAGCTCTGGGAACCCGTCGTCATCCAGATCAGCTAACCGCACCCGCCGCACGTATCCCCCCAGGGAGGGTAATGAGCGCAGGTCGCCGGTCGGGGACAGGAGATACAGCCGGCCTTTGTTGGTGGCGATGGCTGCTGTCCCATCGGGGTAGCTAGCCAGAGCCGAGGGGTATTCCACGCCCGCCTCGCCCACCGGGTAGCGGTGGTGCAAAGTGCCGTCGGGGTTCACCTGGTGGACGTAGCCGTCCCAGGAGGCGATCAGGATAAAGGGGATATTGGATATTGGATATTGGAGTTCGGTGGAAGAAGCAACGGCAGTGATGCGGCTGTCGGTGCAATATCGCCAGCGCCGACGGCCCGTGTCGTCCAGGGCGTAGAGGCAGTTGTCGTCGGAGCCGACGAGGACTACAGGTTGGCCGTCCAGATCGGCCACGTGCAGGGCGTAGACGCTGGCTCGGGCAGGATATTTCCACAGGGGCCGGCCGGCGGCGTCGGCGGCGTAGGCGTATTTGTCCAGGGAGGCCATCAGCACCTCGGCGCGGCCATCGCCTGCCCCCCCTCTTTCCCCCCCAACGTTGGGGGGGATGAAGGGGGGGCGAACGGCCAGGTCGGTGACCGTGCCCCAGGTCTGGAAGCGCCAACTCTGGCGGATGGCCAGGGGACGCAGGGGAGGGGGTGGAAGATCTGCGTCGGCCTGGTAGTGGGCAAAGGCGGCACGGAAGAAGTTGTAGAGGATGCGCTCGCTGGCCTCGCTGTAGACTTCGTAGCCGCGCTCGATCATGGGCGCGATCTCACCTGGCGGCAGGGAGAGGCGGGAGCCGGAGCGCAGGATGGTCTCCGCCCGTTGTGGGTTGATCTCCGGATGAAACTGCACGCCCCACACGGGGGCCTGGCCGTAGCGGAAGGCCTGCACCGGGCAGAGGGGCGACGAGGCCAGCACTGTACCCTGTGGCGGGAGGCTCGTCACTTGCTCGACGTGGTAGTGGAAGGGGAAGAACTCCGGTGGCACCCCGTCGAAGAGGGCGTCCTCGGCCCCGGCCTGGCTGAGCTGTACGGGCAGCCAGCCCACCTCTTGCTGACCAGCCTCCACCTCGCCGCCTAAAATATCAGCCAGCAATTGATGCCCCAGGCAAAGGCCCAGCATGGGCACCTGCAGATCGAGGGCCTGGCGCAGGAACCTGGCCTCGGCGCGCAGGAAGGGATGGGTGTCTAAATCATGGGGCGACATGGGGCCACCCGACAGAACGATGATCTGCCCCCACTCAGGCTGGGGTAGGGAATCACCAGCGTAGACCCGCAGGCGGTCGAAGGGCAGCCCCAGGCGGGTCAGGTAGTCGGCGACTCCGGTGGCCCGCTCTTCGGCGTGTTCAATGATCAGGGTGGTCGGGTGGTCGGGTGGTCGGGTGATCGGGTAACTGGATATTGGATATTGGATATTGGAGATTGGAGATGGGGGAGGGGCGTGGGTGAAGTGGTTGTAGACGGTGGCGGAGAGGCGGCGGAAGATGGGGAAGCAGCGATCCCAGTTGAGCCAGTCCGTGTCCTCCCACAGAAACAGCCCGAACAGGTAATCGCCCTGGGGAGTGAAGACGATCCCTATGTCGGAGCGGATATCGTTCACCCAGCCGTGTTTGTGGGCGATGGGTATCTCCGGCGGGACGCTGGCTCCGATGACGCTGCGCAGGAGATTGGTCTTCAACCAATCCAACATCTCGCAGCAGTCCTCGGCGGTCAGGTTGTCGTAAGCTTCCAGCAGCTTGCCCTCGCCCTGGCAGCCGCGGTAAATGGCCTCCCACAGCACGGCCAGGTCGGCCAGCCGGGTCTGCATCATGGGATCGGGATGGGTGTTGATGGCGGCTTCGGCGGCGGGCACGTCCACGTCGGGCAGTTCGGGTTTGGGGATGGGTGGCCAACGCGTGCCGCCCTCGACGTAATAGGGCTGGCGTATGAAAGTGCGGGCCAGGCCCAGGTCACGGAAGGTCTCGTTGACCCGCTTCACCCCCTCCGTGGCATCCCCCCCACCGATGCCCATCAGCACCAGGTTGGATGAGGCGTTGATGCTCTCCGAGATCATGTAGGCGACGCTGGGCTTAATGTCGTCGGGCAGATCGCCGTCCCAGACGCGGTAGGCGGTGACCAGGATGCCCGCCTTGAGCAGGCTCGTCCCGGAGTGAACGACGTGAACGTTGTGGGTGAGCTCCTCGCCGCTGGAGAGGTCCTGGACGTACAGGCCAGTCGTGCCGCTGAAGTCGCTGCTGATGTCGAGCAGCAATGGCTTGAGATCGGACAGGGTGAGTGGCGCCGGGGCCACGTCGGTGATGACCAGGGAGACGGGTTCAGTGGTATTCGCGGCCAGGGCGGTAGTGATGGCCGCCAGCGAAGCTTCCACGTCCAGCGCACGGCCCATCCGCCCCGCCTCGAAGTCGTAGATGGTCAGGTTGGCGTCGGCTGGGGTCCACGACTCGGGCCAGCGCGGGTCGGGTTCGAGGGTGGTGGTCACTACCCGGGCCGGCTGCGGCGGGATGTCAAAGGCAGCGACGATGCCCTCCATCTCAGAGCGCAGGTCGGCCTCGTCCAGTGGCGTAACCTCCAGGATGGTAACAGGCAGCTTGACGGGATGTGTCTCTCCTTCGGACAGGGCGGTGGCGATCCTCTTCACAGCCTCGTCGCAATCGAGCTCTAACCCCGGCTGGCCGGGGTAGAAGACCAGGTCTTCCGCGCTGAGGCGATGCTCCTGCAGCGGAACATCAACGCCTGCGGCGATGGCCTCCAACTCAGGACGCAGGTCGGCCTCGTTCAGTGGCGCGACCTCGACGACGGCCACGGGCAGGGTGACGGTGCGCGCCTCTCGGTCTGGCAAGGCCGCGGCGATCCTTTCCACGGCCTGGTGGCGGTCGAGCTCGAACCCTGCCTGGCCGGGGTAGAAGGTCAGGTCTTCCGCGCTGAGGCGATGCTCTCGCAGCGGACGATCAATGCCTGCCGCGAGGTCATCTACCAAGGCGGCCAGGAGCGCGCGGTCGAAGGTCGTCCGCAGGGGCACGTCCACGTCGAAGGGCGGCCCCCCCTTTTTAGCAAGCAGGGGGGGAAAGAGGAGGAGGAAATCGTTGAAGCGGGTGTCCGCGCCGATGGCGGCGGCCTCGTTCACCATGGTTTCCGCAAGCACGCTGAAGCCCACCGCCGTCGGGTCAAGCTCCTGGCCCTTCGGCAGGCTCAGGACGTGGCTGCGGTCGAGGTAACGAAGCTCGATGGGTTCGGATAGTGGCTCGACCCATCTCTCGTGCACCAGGGCGTGAGCCTGGTCGAGCGTCATCCCGCCCACGTCCAGGCCGGCGATGGTCACCCCAGGCCGGAGGTGGGCCATGTAGTCCTGGTAGGCGTTCCAGCGGCGAGTAACAAACACGCCCCCGCCGATGATGATGAGCACCATCGCCACGGGGATCAGCCACCACAGGCGATGTGCCGTCGCCGATGATGGAGTATCAGTAGATGAGAAATTCCTGCTCCCGGGTGGCGTCCCCGCCACCCGGACGGGGCGAGGACGCCCCTTTGGAGCGACTTTTCTCAAGTACTGAGTATCTTTGGTTATCGCGTTAGATTCCTTGGTCATATTCGTTCTATACTTGTAGGACAAGTTGGCAACTTGTCCTACGTCTTTATCTCAACACCTTCGACAACAGCCGCCGAATCTCGACGGTGGACAGGTACTGACCCACATAGCGGCCATCCAGCCAGATCTCGAAATGCAGGTGGATCTCACTGTTGGGGTCGTACAGCGAACCGGGTGTGCCGGAGTTGCCTGCTTTACCGATGACCTGGCCCTGGGCCACGCGGTGGCCGACCTTCAGCCCAGGGGCGACTGCGGCCAGGTGGGCGTAGCGGGTGATGAGTCCATCGCCGTGATCCAGCCACACCTGCCGCCCACGAAGACTGTCCAGCACGTCCTCAGGGGTGTATCCCTCCCGGCGGCACGTGGCCAGCCAGTCGTTCATCTGCGCCTGGGTGGGATTAACGTAGTCCCCATCGGCGCGAATGACGATGCCGTCGCGCGCCGCCAGCACCTCCGTGCTGGCGGTGACCTTGGTGCCATTGGGCCAGGCGTAGAAGTCTATCCCTTGATGCACCCCGTAGCGATAGTGGCGTGGCGCGCCGGGGAGCGAGTTCAATCGCTGTGGCAGCTTCATGCCAGCGATGGGCATCGTCAGCCCGCGGAGGCGATCCAGTTGGAGGTTGGAGATTGGAGGTTGGAAGTTGGAGGCTGGAGGCTGGAGGTTGGAGGCTGGAGGTTGGAGGTTGGAGATTGGAGGTTGGAAGTTGGAGGCTGGAGGTTGGAGGTTGGAGGCTGGAGGTTGGAGATTGGAGGCTGGAGGTTGGAGATTGGAGATTGGAAACTGGAACAAAACATCCGGGCCAATCAGGAGCAAGCCGTCTTCCACCGGCCAGCAGCCGCGCAGGGTTACCTCGCGGTCAATGAAGGTGTACGTGGCGCGTATCTCGCCCGTCTCGGCGTCCAGGGCCAGCACGCGGCGGTCGTTGCTGTCCAGGACGTACAGCAGCCCGTCGGCGATGGCGCACAGGGCCGAGGGGTAGTCCAGGCCGCTCGACACAGACCAGGCTTTTTTCCAACCTGGAGCGTGGTAATGGACTACCTCTGCTGGCCACTCACGGAGGAGGACGTACAGGTTCTCACCGTCCACCGCCAGGTCAACTCCTCGGCTGCTCTGAAACTCGGCCACGACCACCGCCCGGCCGCCGGATACACGCCACACCCGCCCGCCGTTGGTGTCGAGGAAGTATGTGGCATCTTTGTCCGCGGCGATAGCGGTGACATAAGTGCCACCGGTGCCGGCGATGGCTTCCCAATCCACACGATGCCAGGTCTCTGTAGAAGGGACAAGGGACAAGGGACTAGGGACTAGGGATTTGGTCACGTCGTAGCGGAAGACTTCGCCAGAGCGGTCCAGGAGCAGGAGCGAGTCATCCGGCGACAGCGCCACGTCAGACAATTCCTGAACCGGCAGGCCGGCCAGGGTATCGCCGGGCGCGGCCATCACCACCGGCGGTTCATGCCCCCCCTCGATCCCCCCCAACTTTGGGGGGGAAGCCAGAGTCAGGCGGAGGAGCCGGCCGCTGTCCACGAGATACAGCGTGTCTCCATGCTCCCCCTCGGTCCCCTCCAACCCTTCGACCTTGCTATCGGTGTCAGAGACGCCTCCTACCAGGGCAGGCTCTGGGGGGGAAGCCACGGCCAGGCTCACGGGGTGGGGGAACGTTCCGGTTGGGTAGCGGTAGGTGGTCACATTGTCCTGGTCGAGCCAGTATGCCTCTCCAGGCGCGTCCTCGAAACGGGCGGTGACGATGTCCTCCACCGCTGCCAGAACCGCCCGCACGCCCTCCAGGTTACGATCAAATTCGGTGTCCTCGAAGTCGGTCAGCTCCACTATAGCGGCGGCGATGCCCAGGTCGGTCAGGTAATCGGTAAAGCTACCGCTAACGGGATAGCCCGTCCAGCCCTCTTCCGGGAGGTCGTAGCCTGTGCCCACTGCCAGCATCGCCGCCAGGCGCAGCGACGGGGCGTTGTCACGGCAGCCACCAGCGAACACCGCACTGGCAAAACTGTGGTAGAAGACGGCCACGTGGGCATCGGCCAGGAAATCGCGGGCTGCCCGCGCCTCCGGTTCGGAGAAGGGATACGCCCCGCCCGCGCCGGGCTGCGGACCATCGCTGGTGTAGGTCGTTGGGCTCCAATCGTTGCCAGCGCAGCCGTCCAGGTCGGTATCGCAGTTGCGGTTGAGGTCCACCCCCTGGGCGTTGAATCGCGTGCCGGCGGCCAGGCCATCGGGATTCAGGGTGGGGATGATCCACAGGCTGACGTTGCTGGGCACGTCGTCAGGATTGGCCCGAAAATGGGCCAGCAACTTCTGCGCCAGTTCGTAGGTGTTGGCCTCCCAGCCGCCGTGGATATCGCCCACCAGCACCACCTTGTAGCGCCCCTCGCCGAAGCGCTGGGCCTCGATGGGGCGACCCTCGACCGATTGGCCGATGCTCCCCCTCTCCCCCCCCCAACTTTGGGGGGGAGGAAGGGGGAGGGAAGTAGGGGGGGGAGTGGGCGTCGGGGTGGCGGTGTTAGTGGGCGTGGGTGTAGCCGTTGGGCGTGGGGTAGACGTCGTGGTACGCGTGGGGGTCGGCGTCATCGTTTGGGTTGATGTGGCAGTGGCAGCGCGAGTGGATGTGGGCGTCGGTGACGGCGTCGCTACAGCGCAGCCGCAGAAAAGGGCCACAGTCAAGGCCAGGGCGATTATTCGGATGTTGGAAGTTGGATGTTGGAAGTTGGATATCCAACCTCTACCCTCTAATCTCCAACCTCTAATCTCCAATCGCCAACCTCCACTCTCCAATCTCCAATCTCTAATCTCCGTAATGTCAACGGTTGAAATATTTGTAGGTCGCCTCGGAGATGCGGGCCATGAGCGGGGAACTGACATCCCACTCCAGCCAGCCTGGGCGGTACATGTAGATGCACAGCACGTAGTCACCGCCCGGCGTGAAGACGATCCCCGCGTCGCCGTGGGAGTCCCCCACCCAGCCGTTTTTGTGGGCCACCCGCGTCCCCTCCGGTACCCCGGCCTCGATGAGGGCTTCGATGCGGTTTTGCGACATCATGTCGAGCATGGCCTGGCACTCGTCGGGGGTTAGCTCGTCGGGGTAGGCGGCGATGAGCGTGCCGCCGCCCTTGGCGCACTGGTAGATCATCTCCAGCAGGCGGCCCATGTCCTGGGGGGTGGTCTGCATGAAGGGGTCGGGGTTGGTGTTGACGTCGGTGCGCTGGTTGGCTGGGGTGCGGATGTGCTGCGGCAGAACGGCCGTGTCGTAGGGGGTGGCCATAAAGGTGTTGACCAGTCCGATGAGCTTCATCGTCTCGTTGAGCTGCCGCACGCCTTCCTGGGCGTCGCCGTTGCCGATGGTGTAGCGCAGCAGGAGGTTAGCGGTATAGTTCCCGCTGAGGGTCATGGTCTCGGTCAGAATCTTGGTGGTGTCCAGGTCGGGCGGGCCATCCAGATGTTTGTAGGCCTCCACCATGATGGCGATCTTGAGGATGCTCGTGCCGGAGTAGGCCACGTCGGCGTCGTCGGCGAACTCCTCGCCAGTAGCCAGGTCTTTGATGTAGACGCTGTAGAAACCGGGGAAGTCCGCCATGATGCCCTCGATCAACTGCCCCATCATCCACAGGCCAGGCTCGCGCGAGGGCGGGCTCACTTTTACCACCAGGTCCACCTCGCGGTCGGTGGCCGAGTGCAGCGCGCCGATGACCAGCGGTAGAGAGGCGGCGATGTCGAGTTGTTGACCCGGCCGGCCGGCCACAAAGGTCAGGGTGTCGGCGTTGGCATAAGGCTCTTGCAGTGAGCGGTCGTACTCCTCGGCGATGCTGGTCAGGAGGTTCTTCAGCCGCTTCTCGTCGTGATTGGCCTGGAGGGGAATGTTCACCGGCTGTGGCTCGTCGCTCAGGATATAATCGGTGAAGCCCTGCCAAAAGCCGGTCTGTGCTTTTAGCCTATTTACTTCTTCCAGTATCTCCTCGGCCTTGAATTGGAAGCCGACGTCCTGGGGATGAAGGAGAAGACTGTGGTTTAGATAGTTCAGCTTTACTGGCTCTGAGCAAGCTTCTCCCAGGAGTTCCATCGCTTCTGCTTCCCATTTCCCTCCCAGGTAGATGCCTGCTAGCGAAACTCCTCGCGGGATCCGATGCTGATAGGTGCGGTAGTCGTTTAGCTTGTAGAAGAAGGCTATCGTAATAACTATCAAGATCACGAGAATCATAAATCTCGACGTTTTCAAAATGTCCTCCTAGTCCATCTCTTCTTCTGGTGGCCAATCCGGTGGCTGGCTCAGGAGTTCTTCGGCCTCCTGGGCCAGGGCTGCTGGGACCATCACCCGCACCTCACCCAGGCCATCTACGGTGATGCCGAAGACGACGCCCGCGCTCTCGTAGTCTAGTAGAACGGGGATCCCTGCGCTTTCCAGCTTGGTTTTGATGACTTGAGCTTGCAGTTGCCCGAAGGCGGTGTAGACGGTGGCTAGCCCAGGTTTACTTGCCTTTTTGTGACCTGTCATTGTGTTTCTCCTCTCGACCTGTACCAGAAGTATGCCACAATCTGCGGAATTAGTCAATCTTGCGTATTTGTCAAGGCGATGGAAAACTGGTATAATTAACCTCGACTTCGTAGAACCCAGGAGGACTTTTTGATGATCGTGAGAGAGACCCAGACGGCGGAGTATTGGCAGGAATTCGCCATTGATGATCGGGATCTCGATTACCTGTATGAATTGTTCTTGGAGGGTGACAACAGGCCTCGTACCAATGACGATCTCACTTTGGCTCTGATTAGAAGGCGCTGCGAAAGGGAGGAAGCGCTCATTAAAAATGAGCTTGCCAGGGGGACTCTCTTTCAACCGAAGGAGGGCTATGAGGTGGGAGAGCAGGTCGTCTTTCCTGCCCTTGGTTATGCTCTGGGTCCCGTCGTCGGTGTGCGGCCGGGCTACAATCCCAAATATGGCGACTTCGAGGTCATCCAGGTACGCTTCGAGGGCCAGGGGGAGACGAGGGAGTTCGCCTCGAAGCTCGGCTACCCTCACAAGCTGAATCGCGAGGAAGGAGAGTCGCTGGAAGCCGAGGATCTGGCGTCGCCAGTGGAACTCTGCGATCAATATGGCTCGGACGTTCAACGGAAACTATTGGAGCGTTTGCGACTCAGCAGTGATTTCGTGAGCTTTCGCGGCGAATGGTTCCTGAAAGGGCTGCTGGCCGAGATCCACGAAGGACACTTGAACATCGCCGAGGCCATGCTTGACGTGAAGGGTACGCCGCTTCCCGCTCAAGAATTGCTCCGAGAGCTGGACCTGCCAACCGACATCTCTCCGGCTGCTCAGGTTTTTTCGCTCAATTATAACCTGGCCCAGGATGGGCGTTTTGATGACGTAGGCAGCCGTGATCAGAGCCTTTGGTTTCTGCGACGTTTGGAGCCCCCTGAGATCGCTCATCTGCCACCGCGCTTGCGCTACACTCCCGTGCTATACGATAGAGCGATCCTTGGTGAGGAGTTGCTTCGCTGGGAGATGGAGATTGACGATGAGATCACGGGGCTGGCTGCCCCTGGCACAGAGGAGGAAACTTCCAGCGTAACTATCGTCCTTAACTATCCCCACCGCAGGGTAGGCACTATCCCTTTGACGAGCAAGACGGAGGGCCTTTTCCCAAAAGGGGATAACGAGCGTATGATGATCACCCTCATAGATGGCCGGACGGGCAAGCGGATGCTAGGCTGGGTTGTTCGCCAACACAAGTATGTCTATGGCCTCAAAGGGTGGTATGAGAAGCACGACCTACCCGTGGGAGCTTACATCAAGCTGGAGAGGACCGATGATCCGCTGGCTATCGTGGTGGATTATTTCCCCCAACACAAAAAACGCGAATGGATTCGAGTGGCTACGGTTGAGGGGGGAAAACTGGTGTTCACTATGCAGATGAGGGCCATCGGCTGTGAGTACGACGAACTAATGGTGGTGGGCGAGGATGACCCGGCCAGGGTTGATTCCCTGTGGATGAGAGCGGAGCAGGATGGCAAGTCTATCTCCGAATTGGTGCGTGACATCTTCCCCGAGCTGGCCAAGCTCAATCCCCAGGGCACTGTTCATGCTAAGACTCTCTACAGCGCTATCAACGTGGAGAAGCGTTGCCCGCCAGGGCCGATCCTCGCCGAGTTAACCAACTGGGATTGCTTCCTGGCGGTGGGCGATGGCTACTGGATCTACGATCGGGAAGCTCTTTAACTCAAGGTTCAGTAGATCTAAGACTTTCAGCAGGAGCGGCTCCCATGCCGCCGGTCTGCGGGCGTGGGAGCCCGCTCTGCTCAGAATTTGGATCTACTGAGCTTAGAAATAGGTCTAAGCTATGGTCAGGTGGATCAAACCAGATCTGGAAACCAAGTTTCACATTGACTTCGATTGGTGGGAGAGAGAAGGGCGCGACCTGCGCGTCTACCTGCAGAGCCATCTGTGCCCTGATTGCAAGGCGATATACACCAACCACCGTGGAAGCAAGGAGGTTGATTGGATTGACCCCGACACGGCCGAGGTGACCCAGGTGGATGCTCTTTGGCAATCCTTGCGCACTCACTGCAGTCAAAGGTCAGATTTTATCACCGAAAACACTCCCTTGACGGACGCAGTGTTTCGTCTCTTTCTGGCGAATGGCAACACGCCACTATCCACCATCGAGCTCCGCGAAATCCTGGGCAGATATGCGCCGGAGACTATCCTGCGTACCCTGGGCGGCCGCAAGATTTACAAGGGCATCAGGCCTGTGCTGAAGTGAGGTTAAACGTGGACCCCTCGTTGCTGGCGCGAATTCGGGAGTCGGCCGAAGCCACAGAAGGCCTCGAAGTCATTGCCCTGGACCGGGTTCGGGCCCTGGCTGGGGAGTTCGGTGTTTTGTCCAGGGAGGTGGAGTTAACGGCCCTGGAGGCTCGCGTGTTGCCACGGCGCTATTTGCGTAGCCTGGGCACAGTAGGGTGGGAAGGGCAAATTAAGCTGCTGCGCTCCACGGTGGCAGTGGTGGGCCTGGGTGGGTTGGGGGGAAACGTGGTCGAGGGGCTGGCCCGGATGGGGGTGGGCCGGCTGATCCTCGTGGACTTCGATGTGTTCGTAGACCACAATCTCAACCGACAGGTCCTGTGTTCTGAGGGTGATGTGGGCCTTTTGAAAGCCGAAGTGGCCCGTGCCAGGGTTGCTCAGGTGAATGCCGCGGTGGAGGTCATTGCCCATCCTGATGAGGCCACCAGGGAGAACTTGCCTCGCTTGTTGGAGGGGGCCGAGGTGGTCGTGGATGCCCTCGATCGTTTGCCCAGCCGCCTCATGTTGCAGGAGGTGGCTCAGAAGATCGGCATTCCCATGGTGCACGGAGCCATCGGCGGCTACGTGGGTCAGGTGATGACCATTTTTCCCGGCGATGAGGGGTTGCGGGCTCTCTACGGTGGGGGCAGTGTACCCCAGCAGGGCATAGAGGTCCAGTTGGGTTGTCCCGCTGCTACGCCCATGATGGTCGCAGCCTGGCAAGTGCAGGAAGTGCTAAAGATCCTCTTGGGTCGGGGTCAGCTCCTGCGATACAAGATGCTTTTTCTGGATGCCGAGGCAGGCACGTTTGAATTCCTGGAGATCGGGAGCTAGGTGTTGCGATTCTTCATCTCTGGCATCATGCAGGGTTCCCGCGCCGATGTAGGCATTCATGACCAAAATTATCGCGTGGCTATCAGGATGGCCATCAAGGCCCGCTTCACTGAGGCTGAGATCATTGACCCCCTGGAGCTGCACCCGGATGCTGGCCTGAGTTACGGGCCCGAGGAGGCCAGGAGGGCCCTGCTGGAACTGGCCGAAGAGGCTGCGCAGGCCGACGTGCTCATCGCTTATCTCCCTGAGGCCAGCATGGGCACCGCCGTCGAGATGTGGCAGGCCTACCGCGCCGGCAAGCCGGTCCTCACCATTTCGCCCCTGGCGGAGAACTGGGTGGTCAAGTTCCTTTCGACGCGGGTCTTCCCGTCCCTGGAGGCCTTTGAATCTTTCGTGGCCGAGGGAGAGCTGGAGAAGTTGTTGGAGGGCTGGGGAGTTTGACAATCTCTCCAGCTTGGATTAAAATGAGAATACGCCCCTGTAGCTCAGTGGAGTAGAGCAACTGCCTTCAATGGGAGCCTCTATGGGGAATCAGAACCCATAGAGTGGACGGTGCTGTATGCTGGAAACCCCTTAGAGCCTTCAGTACCAGTGTTCTGGTGACAATCTGAAGGATTGGGCAATCAGCAGGAAACCAGCGAAGAACAAGCAGGTGAAAGGCATCAGGCTGGCAAAAGACTATATCAAGCTGGGCTCCTCAGAGACTGTACGCGCCGCACCTGAGAGAGGTGAAGATACAGTCCAGACCACAACCTAACAGGGCCTGGGAAACCAGGAGTGGTAAGCTAAGCAGTGGGTCGGGGGTTCGAATCCCTCCAGGGGTGCCTGCGGCGGCACCGCACATAGTGGTGCCGCCTTTTTCGTTTAAGCGTTGACTTGCATCTCTAGACAAAAACCGACTTTTGCAGTAGAATAAGGTTGCCTTGAACCACTTCACCCATCACATCTTAGCAAGGAGGAACGCACACGAATGAAGAAAACCGCGTTACTCGTAGTTCTCGTGACCCTGCTGACTGGTTGTCGGCTTCTGCCGACGCCGGAGTTCATCGAGGTCCCGGTGCCCACTGAAGTGACGGTGCTCGTGACCCAGCCACCTCTGCCTACGTATACGCCTTATCCTACGTACACGCCTTATCCAACTTATACTCCACCTTATACTCCACTCTCCCCCACGCTTTCTCCTACTGAGACACCAGCTCTGGACACGCCTACTCCTGGTCCCACGGAGACACCCGTGGTTACTTCCGCTCTGACGCCCGAACCCGTTGTCCTGCTGCCTGATTGTCCCAATCCTCTAGCCAGGCTCACCTATCCTACGGTGAACGCCGTTCTGAAAGGTGTGGTCGAAATCAGGGGCTCAGCGTACATTGACGATTTTGACTACTACAAGTTCGAGTTTCGCCACGAAGGGGCAGCCGAGTGGTCGTTCGTGCAGCGCTTCGATAGCACGGTAGTTGACGGGGTCTTGGGCGTTTGGGGCACCTCTGCCCTTCCCGCCGGGGCTTACAAATTCCGCCTGGTGGTGGTGGACAAAACGGGGAACTACCCCAGGCCCTGTGAAGTGGAGGTGATTATTGAACACTGAGGAGCGTTTTAGCACGAGTAGCAAAAAGAAAGGAGACGGATATGTCGGAGAGTGTCTACAAGATCATCGAGTTGGTTGGGACCAGCACTGAGTCATGGGAGAAGGCGGCTGCGGCTGCCGTGGAGACGGCGGCGAGGACTTTGCGGGATCTCCGCATCGCCGAGGTCGTCGAGCTGGACATGCAGCTCGACGACGGCAAGGTTCTTGCCTACCGCGCCAAGGTGAAACTTTCCTTCAAATACCAGACTGAGAAGGACTGAGCCGGATCCCATGCGGGCGACCTCCCTACAGGGAGGTCGCCCGATTTCTGTCAGGGTAAGCTAAAGGTATTGATGTATGAGAAAACGAACGATTTCCCTGTACGTCAATAGCTCTGCCCATCAAGTCGAGATCGGGCCCAGGACCACCCTGCTGGAGGTGCTGCGGGACGAGCTGCATCTCACGGGGACCAAGAATGGCTGCGGCCAGGGGCACTGCGGGGCGTGCACGGTGATCGTGGATGGCAAGGCGGTGCGCTCCTGCATCTACAAGGCCAGCCGCGCCGATGGAGTGCGTGTGGAGACCATCGAGGGGCTGGCTGAGAACGGCGAGTTGCATCCGTTGCAGAGGGCTTTCATCGAGCACGGGGCGGTGCAGTGCGGCTTCTGCACCCCAGGGATGATCATGGCCGCCAAAGCCCTGCTCGATGCTAATCCCCAGCCCACCGACGAGGAGATCAAAGACGCGCTCCAATGCAACCTCTGCCGCTGCACTGGCTATACCCGAATCATCCAGGCCATTCGGGGAGCGGCGGAGGGCACGCCACCGCAGATCCCCACGGCAGAGAGCCCTCTGACCGCGGTTGGGCGTCCAGTTCCTCGCCCCGACGCCAGAGCCAAGGTCACGGGCCAGGCGACCTTTGCTGCTGACCTCTACTTCGAGGGGATGCTACACGCCAGGGTATTGCGCAGCAAGTATCCCCACGCCCGCCCCCTGCAGGTGGACGCCAGCAGAGCCAAGGCCCTGCCCGGCGTGGTTGCTGTCCTCACCGCCGAAGATGTTCCCGGCGCTAAGAACCACGGCCTGGTTCGCCCCGATTGGCCGGTGCTGGCCTACGACAAGGTGCGCTACGTGGGCGACGCCATCGCCCTGGTCGCCGCCGAGACCGCTGAGATCGCCGAGCAGGCCCTGGAGCTCATCCAGGTGGAGTACGAGCCCCTGCCGGTGGTGACTTCCCCCCAACAGGCACTGGCCCCCGACGCTCCCCTGGTCCACGACGGCGGCAACCTCCTCAAGCACATCCAGGTGCGCAAGGGGGATGCGGAGAAGGGCTTCGCTGAAGCCGATGTCATCGTGGAGAGGGAGTATCACACACCCAGCCTGGATCACGCCTTTCTGGAACCCGAAGCGGGAGTGGCTGCGGTGGATGTGGAGGGGAGGATCACCGTCTACGTAGGTTCTCAGATCCCCTTCGACGACCGCCGCCAGATCGCAGCCAGCCTGGCCATCCCTGAGGAGAAGGTGCGGGTGAAAGCTACCCAGGTGGGTGGGGCCTTCGGGGGTAAAGAGGACATCTCGGTGCAGATTCACCTGGCCCTGCTGGCCCAGGCCACTGGCCGTCCGGTGAAGCTGGTCTTCACCCGCCAGGAATCGCTGTTCGTCCACCCCAAGCGCCACGCCACCACCATCCGCCTGAAAACTGGAGCAACCAGGGATGGCCGGCTCACCGCTGTCCAGGCCGAGATCTACGGCGACGCCGGGGCCTACGCCAGTCTGAGCGAGCACGTGATGACCCGCACCGCCACCCACGCCGCCGGGCCATACGATGTGCCCAACGTCAAGGTGGACTGCTACGCCGCCTACACCAACAACGTCCCCGCCGGGGCCTTCCGCGGCTTCGGGGTGCCCCAGGCGGCCTTCGCCATGGAGAGCCAGATGGACATCCTGGCGGAGGAACTCGGCCTCTCGCCCTTCGACATACGGCGCAAAAACGCCCTGCGGGTAGGATCCACCACTGCGACGGGCCAGGTGCTCAGGGAGAGCGTGGGGCTGTTGGAGACGATTGATAGGGTGGAAAAGGAAATAACGTCAAACGTGAAACGTGAAACGTCAAACGTGAAACGTGAAACGTCAAACGTGAAACGTGAAACGTCAACAATCGAAAATCGAAAACCTGTCCTGAGCGAAGCCGAAGGATCGAAAATCGAAAATCGAATGGCTTGGGGTGTGGCTTGCGCTTACAAAAACGTCGGCCTGGGCGGTGGGGCGCCAGACTGTGCCGGGGCCGAGGTGGAGCTTACTGGTGATGGGCGGGCCATCGTGCGAGCAGGTGCGGCGGAGGTGGGGCAGGGGCTGGTGGGGGTATTGGCCCTGGTGGCGGCCGAGGAGTTGGGGCTGCCCTACGATTGGGTAGAGGTGCTGGTCGCCGATACGGATCAGACCCTCGACGGTGGCGCCACCACCGCCTCGCGCCAGAGCTTCATCACCGGCAACGCCGTCCGCCTGGCGGCTCAGAGAGTGAGGGAGGCGGTGGCTCAGGCCGCCTCCGAGGAATTGGGTGCTCCGCCTGATCGTTTGGTTTTCAAGAATGGGCGCGTTCACGCTTTTTGCTACAAAACGGGATGGGGACGCCCCTCTGCAGCAAACGGAGGGAAGGAATCCATCTCTTTAGCCCAGGCCGTTGCCCTGGCCAAGGGGGAGGGGCGCGAGGTGCGGGCCTCGGTCGTTTACCAGCCTCCCAAGACCGTGCCTTTGGGTGAAGTGGGCGACATGCACTTTGCCTTCGGTTATGCCACCCAGGCCGCTCTGGTGGAAGTGGACACCAACACCGGCCAGGTGGAGGTGCTCAAGGTCATCGCCGCCCACGATGTGGGGAGGGCGCTGAATCCCCTGGCGGTGGCCGGCCAGATCGAGGGCGGGGTGGTGATGGGGATCGGCATCGCCTTGCAGGAGGAGTTTGTCATGGAGGAAGGCATCCCCAAGACCACCTCTCTGGCCAGGTACAGGATCCCCTCCATCGAGCGCACCCCGCAGATCGTGCCCATCATCGTGGAGGATAGAGCACCCGAAGGGCCCTACGGAGCCAAGGGGATAGGCGAGATCCCTTCCATTCCTACGGCACCAGCCATCGTCAACGCCATCTACAACGCCACCGGCGTACGCATCTACAGCCTGCCGGCCACGCCGAAGAAGATTCTAGGGCTAGGGACAAGGGACAAGGGATCAGGTGGGCCTAGCCCCTAGTCCCTTGTCCCTAGTCCCTTGTCCCTAGTCCCTTGTCCCTTTTACACCAGCCTCACAAACCTCCGCTTGCCCACCTGAAGGATCGTCTCTTTAGCTGGCGTCACTGTTTCCTCGATGCTCTCCACCAGGTTCCCATCCAGCCGCACCCCGCCCTGGGCGATGAGACGGCGGGCCTGGCTCTTGCTCGGTGCCAGGCCAACTTCTACCAGCAAGTCCACGATGTTCTGGGGTCCCGCTAGCTTGTGAGTGGGCATCTCTTTGGGCAATTCCCGTTCCTGGAAGACTCGCTTAAAGTGAGCTTCGGCATGGGCTGCGGCCTGGGCATGGTGATAGATGGTGACGAGGTCTCGGGCCAGCATCATCTTGGCCTCCATGGGATGCAGGCCCCCGGTAGCTACCCGCCGCTCGATGTCGGCGATCTGGGCCGGTTCAAAGTTGGAAAGGAGGTCGAAGTAGTTGCGCATGGCGTGATCAGGGATGCTCATCACCTTGCCGTACATTTCCTCGGGTGGCTCATCTACGCCGATATAGTTGCCCAGGCTCTGGCCCATGCGTTGGTGGCCGTCGGTGCCCACCAGGATCGGCAGCGTCAGGCAGACCTGGGGCCGATGTCCGAGGGACTCCTGGAGTTTGCGGCCGGCCATCAGGTTGAAGAGCTGCTCGGTCCCGCCGATCTGCACATCCGTGTCCAGCATCACGGCGTCGTAAGCCTGCATCAGCGCGTAGAAGAACTCGTGCAGCCAGATGGGATCCCCTTTGGCGTGGCGCTTGGCGAAGTTCTCGCGGGCCAGGAATTGCTGTACGGTAAAATGCGAGGCCAGTCTAATGAGATCGGCGAAGGTCAGCGGGCCCAGCCAATCAGCGTTGGAACGCACCTCGGTCTTGTTACGGTCCAGGATCTTGAAGGCCTGCTCGGCATAGTCCTTCGATTTCTCGGCTACCTCCTCAGGCGTCTGCTGAGGGCGAGCGCTATCCTTGTCGCTAGGATCGCCAATGAGGGCGGTGAAGCTGCCGATGAGGAAGATGACCTGGTGGCCCAGATCCTGGAACTGGCGCAGCTTGCGCATGGGCACCGTGTGGCCCAACGTCAACTGAGACGCGGTGGGGTCGAAGCCGCAATAGACGCGCAACGGTCTACCTTCGTTTTGAGCCTCTTGCAACCGTTCTCGCAACTCTCTTTCCATTACCTGCTTGATGTGCTCGTCGCCGAACTCCACGCCGCGCATGAGGATGGCCATTTGTTCAACGATGGATTTCATGTCTATGCTCCTTGATAGCTTTAGGGGAGAAACCAGGTTTTTCCCTGTCGGGGCAAGCAGATTGTTCTTTTGAGATCTCCTGGGACGCGAAAAAGTGTCTTAGCAACCAAAAACCTGGTTTCTGATCCCTTTGGCATTATTATACCACAAAACGCCGCAGATGTGAATTTGCTCGCCATTTGATAACGTGGTATAATGTGGGCAGTTTAAGTGGAGGTAACACGAGTTGCTCACCTACCTATACGTTATCCAGATCATTATCTCCGTGGCCCTGGTGGCGGCTGTTTTGCTGCAAACCAAGGGATCGGGCTTAGGCGGTATCTTTGGGGGCCAGGGTGCGGTTTACAAAAGCCGTCGCGGGGTGGAAAAGACCATCTTCAACGTGACCATAGGTCTGTCCGTGGCCTTCTTTGTTTTCGCTACCATCACCGTCATCCTGGCAGGATGAACAGACGGATGATGTCATTGCGAGCGAAGCGAAGCAATCCCCGGCGCTCGGCTTGTCAGCCACCGTGGAGATTGCTTCATCGCGGAGTTTACCCTGAGCCTGCCGAAGGGCTCCTCGCAATGACGGTCGAGGCAGGGAAGGGGCGTGAGGCTTGAGTAAGCATTTCCGCTGGCAGGTCGTCATAACCCTTCTGGGGATAGCCTTGCTGGGCTCTTTGTTCGCCTACCTGGCCTTTGCCTTCGTTACGGACGTTGTCCCCGCCGTGGGCGGGACCTACGTGGAGGGCCTGGCTGGCAGCCCACAGTACATAAATCCCATCCTCTGCCAGTATAACCAGGTGGATCGGGATCTTTGTTCCCTCATCTTCAATGGCCTGACCAGGTTGAATGAGAGGAGCGAGGTTATTCCCGACCTGGCCGAAAGGTGGGACATCTCCGACGATTGCCTCAGCTACGTCTTCTACCTGCGACACGACGTGCTTTGGCACGATGAAGCCCCCTTCAGCGCCGACGACGTGGTGTTCACCGTCCAGGCAATGCAGGATGCCGGTTATCGGGGCGCCTCCTACCTGGCCGAGCTTTGGCGGAGCGTGCAGGTCGTCAAGGTGGATTCCCACACCGTCAGATTCACCCTCGAGCAGCCCTTCGCTCCATTCCTGTACTACACCACCATCGGCATCCTGCCGGCCCACCTCCTGGCCGACGTTCCCGCCGAGTCGCTGCCCAACGATCCGTTTAACCTGCACCCCATCGGCACGGGCCTCTTCAAAGTGGAGGAGGTCAACGCTAAACATGCCCTTCTCCAGGCCAACCCTCTCTTCTATGGCCCCCAGCCCTATCTGAATAAAATCGAATTTAGATTCTACACCAGTCGAGAGAGTGTCCTCAGCGCTTATGAGCGAGGCGAGGTTCAGGGCATCAGCCGCGTCCTTCCCGAAGATTTGCCTGAGGTGAAAGCTAACTCAGAGTTGGAGCTTTTCTCGGCTCAGTTGACAGGCTACACCCTCGTATTCCTGAATCTCCAGAATCCTGAACTGCCTTTCTTTCAGGAAAAACTGGTCAGGCAGGCTTTGCTCTATGCTATTGACCGCCAGAAGCTCGTAGATCGGGTGTTGAAGGGCCAGGGCCTGGTGGCTCACAGCCCCATCTCGCCAGCGGCCTGGGCCTATGACAACGGCGTCGTTCAGTACGGCTACAATCCTGAGCTAGCCAAAGCTCTGCTAACCAGGGCAGGTTGGCGCAATCCTACCCACCCCTCGGCCGTGAAGGGTGATACCGATTGGGAAGGCGGCGGGAGCGTCAGGGAGAAAGAAGGTGTGTGGTTGGCCTTCACCCTGTTGACCGATGACAATCCCCTGCACGTAGAGCTGGCCAGGGAGATCGCTCAGCAGTGGCAGACAATCGGGGTGCGAGCCACACCTCAGACGGTAGGCTCAGGGCTGGTGCGCGAGTTTCTCGTTCCTCGGCAGTTCGAGGCTCTTCTGATTGATCTGGAGTTGCACGGCGATCCCGATCCCTATCCCCTCTGGCACTCGACCCAGGCAAACAGTGAGGGGCAAAACTATGCCGGGTTCGTCAGCTATGAGGCTGATAAGTGCCTCGAGGAGGCGCGATGTACAACTGACTCGGGGAGGCGCGCAGAGTTGTATCGTCGCTTCCAGGAGATTTTTACGGACGAAGTACCGTCGTTACTTATTCATTATCCAATCTACACCTATGCCGTGGACGAGAAGGTCAAAGGCGTCCAGTTGGGGCCGCTGGGTGATCCCAACGACCGTTTTCGCAACGTCACTGATTGGTACATTGTCACCAGGCGAGTCATCAAGCTTGACAAATAGGGCAAATCATGGTAAATTATAGCTGGCTCTAAGGGAGAATGCCGAAGTGGCGGAACAGGCAGACGCGCTGCGTTCAGGGCGCAGTGGGCATAAGCCCATGTGGGTTCAAATCCCACCTTCGGCATCTATAGCATCTGGTCGGGTTTCTGGTTAGTGGCCCCGCTGGGAGATTGATGGGAAAGACACCGAAGGCTACTATAAAGAAGCGCTCTGGCGTATCGGTAACCCAATTTGTAGCTCTTGTGGTGGCTACCGTTGTGCTCTCTTTGGTGGTGGGCTTTGGACGCAAGGTGGCACTCTACCGCCATTTGCAACTCGAAGAGGCCCGCCTGGATCGCGGGATAGAGTACGAGGAGGCCAGACGGAACTATCTGGAGTGGCTCAAGGGGTACGTCCAGACCGACCAGTTTGTGGAATCCTGGGCTCGGAGGGAGTGGAAGCTGGTGAAGCCCGGGGAGACTGGCGTTGTGCCTAACCTTCCGTGAGTTCTCGTTGCTCCTCTTCAAACTCGCTTTTTCCCCGTTTGACTAAAGGTTGGTTACGTAGTATAATATGTTTACGATGCGGGGTAGAGCAATGGTAGCTCGTCGGGCTCATAACCCGGAGGTCGTTGGTTCAAATCCAACCCCCGCTACCTGTTGCAAATAGCGAATGGCAAATAGCTTAGGGTGGTTCTTAGAGAAGGCTCAAGCTATCTGTCATCAGCTATAAGCCATCTGCTAACCGGCGGCGTAGCTCAGATGGCAGAGCAAACGGCTCATAATCGTTGGGTCACTGGTTCAAGTCCAGTCGCCGCCACTCAAAAAGCCCCTCTCGTTGAGAGGGGCTTTGGCATTTAGTACCAATAGAAACTACGGGTGGCGCTCGTGGGGCTAATAACGACGCCCTCCGGCGTCCCGTCTGGGCCAATGTGTGTCTGGCGCATGATGGTCACATTCCAGCGGAGGAGGCGAGGCTTGATATCAGCCGGGGGATACAGGTCGGCCGGCACTCGCCAACTCGTGGCCTTGGTCCAGACCCTGGGCGGCTGGGTGGCTCCTTCGGCCTCATGTCGCAGCCTCAGGACGTACCACTCATCCTCGGCCAGGATGCCTACCGAGGCCCAGTTCAGGACGATGACTGCTTCTGCTTCACGAAAGACCTGGCCGTCGGCGGGGGCGAGCAGGGCTGGGGCCGGATAGGGGAACGCCAGCGTGGTGGGGGTGAGCGTGGGCTGGGGCGTGGCCGAGGGAGTGGAGGTCGGCGTGTTCGTGGGCGTAGATGTTGGCTCTGGTGTGGAAGTCGGCTCCGGCGTGTAAGTGGTGGTTGGAGTGGGTGATCCCCAGGCTATGATCAGTTCTTGACCGATCTGGACTAGCGCGGGGTTTTTTATGCCATTGACCATCATGAGAGTCTCGACCGTGGTTCCGTACAGATTGGCGATGGAATATAAGCTATCCCCGGCCTGGATCACGTAGGTGATCACTCCGCTCTCTGAGATGGTGGGCATTTCGGGGGGCATTCCCCCCGTAGGCCCAGGATAGGGGATGATCAGTTGTTGTCCGATGCGCAGGATCGTTGATGCAGTCAGGCCGTTAGCCTCCAGGATGGCTTCTACGGTGGTGTTGTGCCTGTCCGCTATCGAGGAAAGGGTATCGCCACGTACGACGGTGTAGATGATCGGGGTTGGCGTGGGAGTATTGGTAGGGAGCGGGGTAGAGGTAGGAGTAGGAGTGGGTGTAGAGGTGGATGTGGGCGTGGACGTTGATGTTGATGTGGGCGTGGGAGTGTCGGTGGGTGTGGATGTGGGGGTAGCGGTAGGAGCGGCTGTAGCCGTTGCTGTAGCTGTCGTCGTCGCGGCCGAGGTCGGGACTACGCTCGTCGCCTCTGGATTCCGCTGACACCAGAACACCAGCAAGACTGCCAGGCCCGTTAAGATGATGGCCGCCAAAAACGCCGCCGGAACGAAGGTCGGAATCGAGATCTGTCTTCCAGGCCTGGGCCTCTTAAGAGAGGCGCCGCACATCAGGCACACTTTGGCGCTCTGGGCAACCTGAGCCCCGCAGATCGGACAGAGCCTTTTCTCCTCTGCCATCCTATCTCGCTTTCACCTCAGACCTAGCTCGTCGGCGATGCCTTGCATGGCCGAAAGGACGGTAGCGAT
Source organism: Chloroflexota bacterium (assembly GCA_016875995.1). Taxonomy (GTDB): domain Bacteria; phylum Chloroflexota; class Anaerolineae; order VGOG01; family VGOG01; genus VGOG01. The sequence goes on along the minus strand of VGOG01000001.1, from coordinate 4,333 downwards.
GTGCTCGTTTAGATCCACACCCAGGTCCGCCGCCCCTTCCTCGATGTCTTCCCGATTCACCCCTCGGGCAAAGGCCTTATCCTTCCACTTCTTCTTGATGGACTTGATCTTAACGTCCATGATGCTCCTGGAAGGCTGTACCAGGGCCACGGCCACGATGAGTCCCGTTAGCTCGTCTACAGCGTAGAGAGCTTTGTCCATCAGGCTCTTGCGGGGCAGCCCCAGGTGGTCGCCGTGGGCTCTGACCGCATGGACCAGGTCCTCGGGCCAGCCTCGCTCCTCCAGGAGTTTCGCACCCCAGGCTGGGTGTTCCTCGGCGGTGGGGTGCTGCTCGTAGTCGAAGTCGTGGATGAGGCCGGTGATGCCCCACTTCTCTTCGTCCTGGCCGAACTTGCGAGCATAGGCCCGCATGCCTGCCTCTACGGCCAGGGCGTGTTTGATCAGGTTGCCGTTCTTGGTGTACTCGGTGAGCAAAGCCCAGGCTCGTTCTCGGTCCATGTCTAGTTGCCTCCTTATGGGGGATAGTATATTACAAAAAGCTATCTACGTCAAATGCACAGGTTTCTGGCGCAAGGCGTGAAATTGTGGTATACTTGAGGCGCAATTGAACGAGGAGAGACTATGATGCGAAAGTTGATCGTTGGCGTGGACCTGGGCGGTACCCAGATTCGAACGGCCCTGGCCGATGGGGAGGGGAGGATTCTCCGTCGCACCAGTTGCCTGACCCTGGCGGAGGAGGGACCGGGGTCGGTCATGGGCCGCATCAAAGGGGCGATCTGTGAGGTGATGGGATCAACGGATCGGAGACAGATACAGGGTATCGGCGTCGCTGCTCCTGGGCCTTTGGATCCCTGGAAAGGGGTGATCATGGATGCCCCAAACCTGGCCGGCTGGAAGAACGTCCCCCTGAAGGAGCTTATGGAAGAGGAGTTCGATTTGCCTGTCTTCGTCGGTAACGATGCTAATTTAGCCGCCTTGGCGGAGCAGCACTTTGGGGCCGGCCAGGGCATCGCTGACCTGATCTACATCACGGTGAGCACCGGCATTGGCGGTGGTATCATTGTTGATGACAGGCTGCTGTTGGGAGCCCAGGGCTTCGCGGCCGAGGTGGGCCATCAGACCGTCGAGGCACATGGCCCGCGCTGCAACTGCGGAAACGTCGGCTGCCTGGAGGCCCTGGCTGCAGGCCCGGCCATCGCTCGCCGCGCCAGAGAGGTCATCAAAGATGGAGCTGAGACAGCCATCACCGAAATCGTTGGCGGCGACCTGGATAAAATCACCGCCAGGGAGGTCAACCAGGCCGCTCAGGCGGGCGATCCAATAGCCATCGAGCTCTTCCGCCAGGCCGGGTTCTACATCGGCATCGGGATCGTCAATTTGTTACACATTTTCAATCCCAGCCTGATCGTCATCGGAGGGAGCGTGGCCAAGGCCGGTGAGCTCCTGTTCGAGCCCATTCGGACTACGGTGCGTGAACGAGCTATGGCCAGTTACTATTGGGAGAACACGCCTATCGTGCCCGCCGCCCTCGGCGACGATGTGGCTATCTTAGGCGCCGTCGCGTTGGTGCTACTGCAGGAAGACCACGATGCCGCGTCCTGGTTAGACTGGTGAGTGATTAAAGTGAACATAGCCCAGCAAGTTTTGGATGACATTCTGCCAACAGTAGCCAAGCCCGCCCGCTACACGGGCCACGAGTGGAACAGCGTGGTCAAGGATTGGGACCAGGTTGAGGTCAAGGTGGCCCTGGCCTATCCGGACATCTACGAGGTGGGCATGTCTAACCTGGGCCTGATGATCCTCTACGACATCCTGAACAAGGAAGAGGGCGTCCTGGCCGAGCGGGTCTATGCCCCCTGGATAGACATGGAGGAGGCCATGCGGCGCGCAGGCGTCCCCCTCTACAGCCTAAAGTCGCGCCGCCCCCTGGCCGAATTCGACATCATTGGCTTCTCGTTGCAATACGAGCTGAACTACACCAACGTGCTGAACATGCTGGACCTGGCCGGCCTCTCGCCCCTGGCGGCGGAGCGGAGCGATGCGGACCCGCTGATCATCGGCGGTGGCAGTTGCACCTACAACGCCGAGCCCCTGGCTGACTTCTTCGACCTGTTCGTGGTCGGGGAGGGGGAAGAGGTGCTGCTGGAATTGGTGAGCATGTATCGGCGATCACGCATCACGCATCACGCATCACGTATCACGCATCACGCATCACGCATCACGAAGGCGGATTTCCTGCGCCAGGCGGCGAAGATCGAGGGGGTTTACGTGCCCAGTCTCTACCATGTTTGCTATCACGATGACGGTACGGTGAATGCTGTGAAGCCCCTGGTTCCTGAAGTCAGGGGCCGGGTGCGAAAGCGCATCGTGGAGACCCTGCCCCCGGCGCCGACCAGGCTGGTGGTGCCCTACATTGAAACGATACACGACCGGGGCATGATCGAGATCCAGCGGGGCTGTACCCAGGGCTGCCGCTTCTGCCAGGCGGGTTTCATCTATCGGCCTCGGCGCGAGCGAGCTCTGGAGGAGGTGCTGCAAACGGTAGAGCTCATCGTGAACGAGACGGGCTACGAGGAGGTGGCCCTGGTTTCCCTGAGCTCCACCGATCACAGCCAGATCGAGCCTCTGGTGCGAGAGCTTACCGCTGGCTATCAGCACCCACCGTTGGCGGTTTCCCTGCCCTCCCTGCGCATTGATTCTTTCTCGGTGGAGCTGGCGGAGATGTTTCAGGGGCGGCGTAAGACCGGCCTGACCTTCGCCCTGGAGGCGGGCAGCCAGCGCGTGAGAGACGTGATCAACAAGAACGTTACCGAGGATGACCTGTTGCGCACCGCTGAGGCGGCCTATTCCAGGGGTTGGCAGCGGATCAAGCTCTATTTCATGGTCGGCCTGCCCACGGAGACCCTGGATGACGTGGAGGGCATCGTGGATTTGGTGAAGAGGGTGCGGGCTATCGGCCGGCGTCACCAGGGGAAGAAGACCCAGCTCAACGTCAGCCTGGCCACCTTTGTGCCCAAGGCGTTCACCCCGTTCCAATGGTTATCCCTGGCCGATGAGGGGAGCCTGCAAGAGAAGCAGGAGTTACTGCGGCAGGGACTCAGGGGGCCCGGCATCACCTTCAGTTGGCATGACCCTCGCACCACCTTGCTGGAGGCGGCTCTCTCTCGCGGCGACCGGCGGTTGGGCCAGGTTATCCATCGCGCCTGGCAGTCGGGGGCTAAATTCGATGCCTGGGACGAGCTCTTCGACGAGGGCCTTTGGTGGCGGGCCTTCGCCGAGGCCGGCCTCGACCCCAACTTTTACGCTCGGAGAGAGCGCGCTCTCGATGAGGTGCTTCCCTGGGATCACATTGACGTGGGGGTCAGGAAGGAGTTCCTGATCGAAGAGTACCAGCGCAGCCTGCGCGGGGAGGTGAGTCCGGACTGCCGCCAGCATTGCATGGACTGTGGAATCCTTGCTGTCTTCCGTCGTTGTCAGAGCGGGGCGGTGCAAAGATGACCGTGGTCAGATGAGGGATGAGCCAGAAAAAGAAGCTACCTGAGCGCTGGTTGGGAATCGCTGCCGTGGCCACGGTGATGGTTGTCTTCGGCACCACCTTCGTGGCCATCAAAATAGCCCTGGCAGAAATGGGGCCCTTCACCCTGGCCTTTGGCCGTTTCCTTATCGCGCTGGTTCTCTTTGCTCCTTTCCTGGGGCGGAGACGAGGAGAGGTGCAGGCCCGGCAGTTGGCTGCCATGGGTTTGTTGGGGGTAACTCTCTTCTTTGCCCTGCAGAACTGGGGATTGGTTTACACCACTGCCGCCAACGCGTCCATCGTTCTGTCGGCCATCCCGGCCCTGACCGCCATCGTCGGCCACGTCGCCTTGGGAGAGACCTTGGGGTTTATGCGAGGGTTGGGAATTTTCCTCTCCATGGCGGGGGTGGCTGTGGTGGTGGCCGGCGGCTCAGTGGGGGTATCCTATCACGCAACAGCCGGAGAATTGGCCTGGAGCAGCACCCTGCTGGGCGATCTGTTGGTGCTGGGGGCCGCCCTTTGCTGGGCGCTGTACACGGTGCTGGGCCGTCGTGTGGTGGCCCGGCTGCCCCACGCGGTGGCCACTGCCCACACCATTGCCTGGGGAACACTGTTCCTGGCCCCGTTGGCGCTAGGGGAGATTCTTTTGCAGGGGGTGTCGTGGCCCTCAGTCAAGGGCTGGGCGGCGCTGTTTTTCCTGGCGGTGGCAGCTTCGGGGTTTGCTTTCTTCCTGTATCTCTTCGCCCTGACCAGCCTGGAAGCTGGGGAAGCATCGGTGTACGTCAATTTGTCGCCGCTGGTGGCCTTAGTCGCCGCCCG